>CAYGMD010000091.1:0-17758 GCA_964350785.1 uncultured Acidobacterium sp.
GCCGCGGCCGTGCTTGATCGTGCTGCTGCCGTGGTTGTGCAGCTTCTCGTCGTTGTGGGCGCGGATGTCGCGGCCGGGGAACACTTCCTCGAGGTGCTTGAAGAAGGCGGTGTCGATGGCCATCGTGTCTTCGAAGTGCCCATGGATCGGGCAATCCTTCATCATCACAATCTTGCCGTCCTTCTCGTCGATGGTGGCCTTGATCTCGCCGACCTTCTCGTTGAGCAGGGTCTCGAGCGGGCGCGTGCCGTCGAGAATGGCCTGGCGCGCCTCACGCACGCAGGTCGGGCACAGCGAGTCGGTCTGCCGCGGCCAGCCGAGGGGCGGCTTCGTCTTCTGGTACGACTTCAGAAGCGGCTTGTCCGACCAGCGCGGGGTCATCGACGGGTTCTGGCTGATCTGGTTGAGCTGCGAAAACACCTGCCAGACGCCGTTAGCTACGATTGACAATCCCTTTTCGGCGTACTTAATTGGCGCGTGCATAGGCACTCCTCACTGAACGATCGGGCTCTGTCGTGGTTGGCACAGTCGAGATCACGGCCCGTAAGTGATTGACTGGACGATATCTTACGGGTTTTTTGCCGCGCCTTGCACGACGAGGCGGGAGCGGGCCGAAACCCACCCTGAACTGGCAGCTGGGCAGCGTGAATGGTCAATAGCCGACTATTTCGGTCGCTATTAAACCCATGTATCCTCCCCCGATGCGTCTCGTCCTGATCTCCGCCCTTGCCGTCCTTTCCAGCCTGGTGGTGCTTGGCGCGCAGCGCGGCCGCGTGCTGCCGCAAGAGGCGATTGCCCTGACCAATGCCGCCGTGGTCAACGTGCGCAGCGGCGCCATCGATCGTGGCGTCACCGTGGTGCTGCGCGGCGGCGTGATCGCGAGCATCGGTCCCGGCACGGCCCCAGCCGGGGCGCGGGTGATCGACCTGACGGGCCGCTACGTCGTGCCGGGCCTGATCGATGCGCACGTCCACATCGCGTCGGTGCCGCAATTGCAGGCCGCGCTCGACAGCGGCGTGACGACGGTGCGCAGCGCCGGCGTCTCGAATTTCGCCGACGTCGGGATGCGCACGCTCGTGAAGCAGGGCTACGTCGCCGGCCCCGACGTGCTGGCCGCCGGCTATCACGTCCGTCCCGGCGTCGCGCCCGAGATGTTTCTCGACTTCCCCGAGCTGGGCGACTTGATGGGCGGCATCACGACCCCCGACGGATTGCGCCGCGCCGTGCGCGCCAACCTGTCGAAAGGCGTGGACTGGATCAAGACGCTCGCCACCGAACGGGCGGGCACGCCCGACACCGATCCGCGCAAGCAGGTCTATACCGAAGCGGACCTGCGGGCGATCGTGGACGAGGCCGGCGCGAAGGACATTCCGGTGATGGCCCACGCGCACGGCGCCGAAGGCGCGCTGGCGGCGGTCAAGGCCGGCGTGCGCAGCATCGAGCACGGCACCTATCTCACGGACGAGGCGCTGCAACTCATGGCCAAGCAGGGCACCTTCTTCGACCCCACCGCCGACATCGTCAACGACCTGGCCGAGGCCGGCGGCGATTACGACAATGCCGGCTTGAAGCGCCGGGGTGAGATGATGCGACCGATCCTGATCGGCGCCATCCGGCGCGCGCTCAAGCTGGGCGTCAAGATCGTGGCCGGGTCCGACACCGGTTACGGGCCGTCGAGCGTGGCCCGCGTGTCGCGCGAAGTGGGCATGCTGGTGTCGGCGGGATTGACGCCGCTGCAGGCGCTGCAGGCGGCGACCGTCGTCAACGCCGAGCTGCTGCGGCTCGGGAAGCACGTCGGCGCGGTCGAGGTGGGCCTGGAGGCGGATGTGCTGGTCGTCGACGGCAATCCGCTCGACGATGTGCGGACGTTGCTCGATCCCATGCTGGTGATCAGCAACGGGCGCATTGGTTTGGATCGGCTGAATTTCGGCAAATGACACTGAAGGAGACGATGATGAAGCGACTGGTATTTTGTATGTGTCTCGGGCTCGCGCTGGCGACGCCGGCGTGGGCGCAACCCGAGCAGCACGATCACACCGCGAAACCGGGCGCCATCAAGGCCGGCACGGTCGACTTCGCAACCTCCTGCAGTCCCGCCGTCACCGACGACTTCAACCTCGCCGTCGCCGAGCTCCACTCCTTCTGGTTTCCCGAAGCGCGGGCGTTGTTCCAGGGCATTGCCAAGAAGGATCCCAATTGCGCCATGGCCTACTGGGGCGTGGCGCTGACCTACTGGGGCAACCCGTTCGCCGGCCAGCGGTCGGCGCAGGTGATTGCCAACGGCAAGGCCGCGATTGACAAGGCGCAAGCGACCGGCACGCCGACGCCGCGCGAGAAGGGCTACATCGACGCCGTCGCCGGCCTGTTCTCGAGCGCCGACGTGACCACGCAGCGCGCGCGCGTGGTGGCCTACGAGGGCGCGACCGAATTGGTCGCCAGCCAGAATCGCCAGGATGTCGAAGCGCGCATCTTCTGGGCGCTCGCGATTGCGCAAACGGCGCTGCCCACCGACAAGACGTTCGCGCAGAACCTGAAGGCGGCGGAGATCCTCGAGCCGCTCTACAAGAAGATGCCCAACCACCCGGGCCTCGCGCACTACATCATCCACGCCTACGACGTGCCGGCGCTGGCCGCCAAGGCCCTGCCCGCGGCGCGCGCCTACGCCGACATCGCGCCGTCGGTGCCGCACGCGCTGCACATGCCGTCGCACACGTTCACGCGGGTGGGCGAGTGGAAGGAATCGGTCGCCACCAACATTCGTTCGGCGGCGGAAGCCGAGAAGTCGGGTGGCGGGCTGGGCGAAGGCCTGCACGCGCGCGACTACATGACATATGCCTACCTGCAGATGGGCATGGACGCGCAGGCCAAGGCGGTGGTCGACCACGCGCAGGCGGTGGGCGCGAAGGCAGCCGCGGCGCCGGGCGCCGCCGATGCCGGTGGCGCCAACACCTTTGCGCTGGCCGCCATTCCCGCGCGCTACGCGATGGAGCGCGGCCAGTGGGCCGACGCCACCATGCTCAAGCCGTGGCCGGCGCCGAACACGCCCTACACGGAAGCCATCACGCACTTCGCGCGCGCGATTGGCTTCGCGCGGTCCGGCCAGCCGGCCGAGGCGGCGGCCGACATCGCGCGCCTGACGGCGCTGCGCGATCGCGAGGTCGAGATGAAGGACGCGTACTGGACCGAGCAGGTCGACATCCAGCGCCGCGGCGCCGAGGCCTGGGTGATGTTCGCCGAGGGCAAGAAGGCCGAGGGCCTGGCGGCGATGGCCGCGGTGGCCGAGGCCGAGGACCAGACCGACAAGGCCGCGGTCACGCCCGGTCCCATCGCGCCGGCGCGCGAGATGTACGGCTTCATGCTGCTCGAGGCCGGCCGCGCGAAAGACGCCCTGGTCGCGTTCGAAGCCGTGACCAAGAAGGAACCCAACCGGTTCCTGGCGCTCTACGGCGCCGCCAAGGCCGCCGAGGCGACCAAGCAGGTCACCAAGGCCAAGGGGTACTTCAAGCAGATCGTCGAGATTTGCGCCGATGCCGGCCCGGAGCGCCCCGAGCTGCAATACGCCAGGAAGATGGCGAAGTAACGCGTCACGATCGGGCGGCGGTCGTCAGGAGGTGCGCGAACTTCCCGAGGGCCGCCGTCACCGTGGCTTCACTCGCGGCAAAGCAGATCCGCACGTACCCCTCGCCCGACGATCCAAATCCCACCCCCGGAGCCAGCGCCAGGCCGGTGTCGCGCAGCAGCCGCGTGGCGAACGCCGTGGAGCCGGTGAGTCCCTCGATCCGCGGAAAGGCGAAGAACGACCCCGCCGGCTCGGGCAGCGTCACACCGGGCATCGACGCCATGGCGGCCATCACGTCGGCGCGCCGGGCCGCATAGTGTGCCCGCAGGTCGCGGATGTAAGGCTCACCGTCGCGCAAGGCGACGATACCCGCCTGTTGCACCATGGCCGCGGCATTCGAGGTCATGAACTCCACCGCGCGACTCGTGGCGACAAACCTTCAGGTTTGTCGTCGTACACCAGGCGCTCGTACACTTCGTCGGCGAGGAGCACCAGGTCGTGCTGCGCGGCCAGTTCCAGCAGCGCGCGCTGTTCGGCGACGGTGATCATCCAGCCCGTGGGATTCGATGGGCTGTTGACGATGATCAGGCGCGTGCCGGCCGTGATGGCGGCGCGCACGCGATCGAGGTCGAGGCGGAAGCCGCGGCCGTCGCGTACCAGCGGCACCGGCCGCGGCTCGCCGCCGGCCATGGTCACGCCGTTGGTGAAGATGGCGTAGGCGGGCGAGACGATCACCGCGTTGGCGCCGCGGCTGACGAACGCGCGAATGGCGGCGTAGATGGCCATCGACGCGCCGACCGTGCCCATGATCTCCGGCGGCCGGTAGCTGACGCCGTGCAGGTCATGGACCTTGGCGGCAATCGCCTCGCGCAGCGCGCCGTAGCCGGCGGTGTGGGTATAGAAGGTGTGGCCGGCCTTCAGCGCCGCGTCGGCCGCGTCGCAGATGAACCGCGGCGTTGGCAGGTCGGACTCGCCGTAACAGAGCTTGAGCGATTCCGGCATGGCCTCGGCGGCCGTCGCGATCCGCACCATGGGTGATTCGGCAACGCCGGCGAGCTCGCGCGTGTATTGCACCGGCGCCGTCTATTCCACGGTGGGGCCGAGCATCATTTGCCCGGCCAGCTCGCGCACGATCTTGGCGGCCACGTGGGCCGTCACGCCGCCGATGTCCTGCGCCGGATTGAACTCGACGACATCGGCGCCGACCAGCGGGCCGCGCAGTCGCTGGATCATCGCCAGCACGTCACGCACGCTCAGCCCGCCGGGCTCGCGATGCGACACGCCGGGAGCAAAGGCGGGGTCGAGGCCGTCGATGTCGACCGACACGTAGACCGGGCCGTCGATGGCCGGCCGCGCGCCGTTGGCAAAGTGCCGCATCTCGATGCAGTTCACGCCGAACCGCGCGACCTGTTCGCGCTGGTGCGGCGTCAGCGTGCGAATGCCCACCTGCACCAGCGTGACGCCGGGGCACTCCTCCATGATGCGGGCGAACGGGCAGGCGTGCGAGAGACGATTGCCCTCGAACTCCTCGTAGAGGTCGCCGTGCGCGTCGATGTGCAGGATGGTGAGGGTCGGCCGCTCGGCCGTGACCGCGCGCAGGATCGGGTAGGTGACCGAGTGGTCGCCGCCGAGCGCGATCGGTTGGAAGCCGCTGGCCAGCAGCGTGCCCACGCCCATCTCGATCTGGTCGCGGGCCTGCGCCGGCGTCTCCGAGAGCGGCAGGTCGCCGGCATCGGTCAGCCCCGCGAGGTCGGCGCCCGTCTCGGTGTAGCGGTTTCCCGCCGGCGACCAGACCGCCGCGCGGATGAGCGGCGGCGCCGCCGCCGCTCCCCGCAGGAACGACGAACCGGCGTCGTACGGGATGCCGATCAACTGCGGTTGCGAGCGAACCATCAAAACCTTTCGGCACCCCTCAGAAGCTTCAGAACCGGTATTTCAGCCCCAGTTGGATGATGCGTCCGTCTTCGGCGGTGGTGATTTGCCCGAATGGCGCCGACCCGAACACGCCATTGGGTTGGCCGAAGCGCGGCTGGTTGAACAGGTTGAATCCCTCCACGCGAATTTGCACGCGGTGCCGCCGTGAAAAATCGACGTTCTTGAAGATCGACAGATCGGTGCGCTGGAACCCGGGGCCGCGGACGCTGTTGCGGCCGGCGTTGCCCGGGCGCTCGCCGGTCTGGGCCAGCGTCAAGGCCGTGAAGCAGGCGGTGTTGAAGTACTGGGCGGTGGTCTTCGGGCCGTCGTTGGCGTCGCACGTCAGGTCGGGCCGCGACGTCATGTAGCGGATGTCGAGCACCGCGCCCTGGGTGACGGTGAACGGAAAGCCGGTCTGCGCCTGGTAGATGCCGTTTAATTGCCACCCGCCCGCCACCGCCCGCACCAGGGCCGCGCGGTCGGCGAGCCGCGGCAGCTCATAGCCGAAACTTACCACCACGCGGTGACGGGCGTCGAACAGCGCCGGACCCTTCTCGGCCGCCAGCGCCCGTTCGATGCTGGCCTCGTCGCCCTGCACCACCGGCAAGACGGGACGCGCCTCGCCGCCGATGTTGAGGCCCGATACGTGGTCGGTGGTCTTGCCGAGTGTGTAGCTGGCGAGCAGATTGAAGCCGCGGGTCGGCAGTACGCGAACGCTGGCCTGCAACGAGTCGTACCACGATCGCGCGACCGGGAAGGTGGGTCGCACCAGGGCGAACGCCGGCATGAGACGCGCCCCTCGGGTCGTCTGTCCGGGCGTGTAGAGGCCAGGGTTGATTTCCATGAAGATCGGCAGGTGGTACCCGCGTGAGCCGACATACGCCACCTCCGTGCCGATCCGCCCCCGCAGTTGTCGCTGCACCCCCAGGTTGAAGTGATAGGCGTACGGCGACTTGAAGTCGTCGCCCCAGCCGATGATGGTCAAGGCCGGGGGGAACGGGTTGGGCGGCCCCGCGACCGCTGCCAGCGGGTCGGCCAGCGAAATGGCCGCGGGCGCATTCAATTCGATCAACGGCGTGAACGGCGGCGACAGCACGCCGCTCTGGAAGAAATCGCCCTGGCCGGCCAGCGCGTCGTAAAACACCCCGAATGCCGATCGCACGCTGGTCTTGCCGTCGCCGAACGGATCCCAGGCGACCGCCAGACGGGGGGCGACGTTGTTCTTGTCGGTGGGGACAACGCCGCGGGGGACGTTGGCGTCGCCGGGATACACCAGCCCGGCCGGCGCCGCGGGAAACTTCTGAGACTTAACCCCGGTCCTGAAGCCGGTAATGGCGTCGTTCGTGTCGATGAACGGCATCGGCAACTCGTAGCGCACGCCCAGGCTCAGCGTCAGGTGCTGGGTGACACGGAACTCGTCCTGGGCGTAACCGGCGTATAGCCAGCCGTAGCCATCCTGAATCGCCTGCGTCGTGGTCGCGCGCACCTGCGACGGCGCGCCGAGCAGGAAGTCGGCCGCCGCGTTGCCCGACAGACCGCCGCTGAACGTGAGGTCGCCGTTGGGCCGATTGATGAAGGCGATGTTCATGGCTTCGCGCCTCACGTCGAGGCCGGCCTTCACGGCATGCCGGCCGGCGATCCACGTCAGGTCGTTGGCGACCTGCCAGACGTGGTTGACGCGGTTCACGAACGGCTGTTGCGGATCCCCGAGCGCGGCAGTGCCGCCGCCAAAGAACCCCTGCACGAGGATCGACGGCAGGCCGGCCGCCGCCGGGTTGGTGTTGGCGAGGTTGATGCCGAAGTCCCGCGGACTGAGCCCGCTCGTGACGGCGGGGTTCGCGCTGATCCGGTTGATCGAGAAGCGCGCCTGGTTGATCAGGTTCGAGCCGATCACGTAATTGTGCGACACCATCGCGTCCTGCAGGGTCGCCAGCGCGCGCTGATCGACGGCGGCGATCACTCGCGGCGTGAGGCGCTCGGTGTCGCTGCGCATGTAGCGTCCGAGCAGCGACTGTTTCGCCGACAGCTGGTAATCGAAGCGCGCGCCGAACTGATCGCGGACGTCGTTCACCGTTGGCGACACGATGTAGCGGTTGCCCGGCGAGTTGGGCAGCGGCACGAAGTCGTTCAGCAGCCTGGCCGCCGCCGGGCTGATGCGGCCGGCCGGGATGAGGTTGCCCGGGAAGGCCAGCCCGGTGAGCGGGTCGCGAATGCCGGCCGCCTGCGCCGAGAAATCGCCGCGACGCTGGGCTTCGGAGAGCACCAGGATGTTTTGCGTGATGCCGCTGTCGTTACGGTAGCCCTCGTAGTAGCCGAACCCGAACAGACGGTTGCGCAGCAGCGGACCACCGAGCGAGGCGCCGAACTGGTTCTGCGTCAGCGCCGGCTTGGGCTGGTTCTGGGGCGCGAAGTAGTTGCGCGCCTGCAGGGCATCGTCGCGGTTGAACTCCCACGCCGCGCCCGACACCGTGTTGCTGCCCGACTTGGTGACGACGTTGACCACCGAGCCGGCGTTGCGGCCGTATTCGGCCGAGAAGGCATGGGTGAGGATCTTGAATTCCTCAATCGCGTCGGGCGGCGGGCGCAGCACGAAGCCGGTGTTGAAGGTGTCGTTGTTGGTCGCCCCGTCCATCAGGAAGTTGTTGGACTGGTTGCGCATGCCGTTGACGTTGAAACCGCCGGTGGCGTTGCCGAAGCCGCCCGGTGTGGCGTCGCCCGCCTGGCCGCCCAGGCCGCCCGGCGGCGCGACGACACCCGGGATGAGGGTGCCCAGCTGCGTGAAGTTGCGGCCGTTCAGCGGCAGGTCGACCACTTTCTGCTCGTCGATCACGATGCCGTGGGTGGCGTTGCTGGTCTCCACCAGGGTGGCCTCGGCGGTGACGGTGATCGTGTCGGTCAACTGGCCGACCTGCAGTTCAAACGCGACGCGCGACGTCTCGGTCACGGTCACCCGCACGGACTCGCGCACCGCGGTGCGAAAGCCTGACAGCGACGCCTTGACGTCGTAGCTGCCGGGTTGCAGCAGGGGGATGGTGTAGAGTCCGTCGGCGCCCGTGACGGCAGTGCGCGTCGCACCGGTGGCGAGGTTGGTCGCCTCCACGATGACGCCAGGCAAGACCGCCCCGGTCGTATCAGTGACGACGCCGACGACTTGTCCGCTCGATTGCGCCGACGGCGACACCGTCGTCGCGAGAACAAGCGCCAGAAGGACCAAGGCTACAGACAGGCTACGGTTCATCGGCCGACCTCCTAAGTGCGAACGACCCGGTGCGACGCGCGGCGGCTCTTACATACCAGGCGGGGTGAAGCGCCCATCGGCCGCCAGCCACCCGCCATCGGCATAAATGATCGTGCCGGTGACGTAGCTGGCCGCGTCCGACAGCAGGAAGATCGTCGGTCCGGCCATCTCGGACGGCTGCGCCCAACGGTTCATCGGATTCTTCGTCGCGTAGGCGTTGTACCAATCGGGATTGGCCTTGATGGGCGCCGTCAGCGGCGTCTCGACCACGCCGGGTCCCACCGCGTTGACCCGCACGCCTTGCGCGGCCCATTCGGTCGCGGCGGTCTTGGCCAGCTGCAGGATGCCCGCCTTGGTCATCGAGTAGACCGATTGTCCGGGCTCCGTCACGATCGAGCGGATCGACGAAAACAACACGATGCTGCCCGAGCGCTGGGTCGTCATGATGCGGCCGGCCGTCATCAGAGCCGCGAAGTTGCCGCGCAGGTTCAAGGCCACGACCTTGTCGAACTCGGCCAGGGTGTACTTCAGGATGGGTTTGCGGACGTTGATGGCCGGCGTGCAGACGACGCCGTCGAGCCGGCCGTGGCTCTGGGCCAGGCGCGTGAAGCTCGCGTCGATCTGGAGCTCGTCGTTGAGGTCCAGCACTCCCGACTCGGCCTGGCCGCCGGCCGCGGCGATCTTTGCCGCCGTGGCCGCGGCGTGGGCGGCGTTCAGGTCGAGACAGGCGACGCGCGCGCCCTGGGCCGCCGCCGCCACGGCCACGGCTTCGCCAATGCCGCCGCCGGCGCCGACGACCGCCACCACCTTGCCATCCAGTCTGAACATACCGACCATAATACCCGGCGGGAGGGCACTTCTGGCTTGCCCCGCCGAAGCGCTCGCGCGAAGGCGGGTCGGGAGGGCAACTCTGGTCGGGAGCCGGGAGTCGGTCGGGATAATATTCCCACCGTGCCCGTTTCCGACATCGACCGCGTACTGGGTGAAGTCGACCGCGCCGCCGGTGAGATGGTCGACTTCGCGGCGCGGCTGGTGCGCATCCCCACCGTCAACCCGCCGGGCGAGGAATACGAGACCTGCGCGAGCGCGATTGGCGACCAGCTGCGGGCGCATGGCGCCGACGTGCAGTTGCTGCCGGCCATCGGCAGGGTCGAACACACCTCCCGGCATCCCCGGGTCAACGTCGTCGGGCGTCACGAGGGCCGGGCCCAGGGGCCGGCCATTCACCTGAATGGCCATTTTGATGTCGTGCCGGCGGGGCAGGGCTGGACGCGCGATCCTTTTGGCGGTGAAATCGTCGGCGATCGGCTCTACGGCCGCGGCGCCTGCGACATGAAGGCGGGCCTGGCGGCCGCGGTGTTTGCCGCGGAGGCAATTCGCCGCGCCGGCGTCGCGCATGCCTCGCCGATTGAGATCAGCGGCACGGTGGACGAAGAAAGCGGCGGCTTCGCGGGCGTGGCGTGGCTGGCCGAGAACCGCTGGATCTCGCGCGAGCGCACCAAGGCCGTGATCATCCCGGAGCCCTTTGGCGTCGATCGCGTGTGCGTGGGCCACCGCGGCGTCTACTGGTTCGAGGTGGTGGCCGAGGGCCGCATTGCGCACGGCAGCATGCCGTACCTCGGCGTCAGCGCGATCGAGGGCATGTCGCATCTCCTGGACCTGGTCCGCGACGAACTAGGTCCCGTGCTGAGGGGCCGGGTCACGGCCATGCCGGTCGTGCCCGAAGGGTCGCGGCACGCGACCATCAACGTCAACGGCATCGACGGCGGCCAGCCGGTGGACGCGTCGCCGAGCCCCTGCGTGGCGGATCGCTGCCGGGTAGTGTTCGACCGCCGCTTCCTGCTCGAAGAAGGCCTCGATCGCACGCGCGCGGAGATTGCGAGCCTGGTGGCGAAGGCGCAAGCGCGGATGCCGGAGGTGCGGTTCGCGATTGAGGACCGGATGATCGTCGAGCCGACGCGGGCGCCCGAGGATGCGCCCGTGATTGCCGCGCTCACCGCGGCCATCGCCCGTGTCGTGGGCCGGCCCGCGTCACTGGTGGCGAGTCCCGGCACCTACGACCAGAAGCACGTCGCGCGCATCGGCGGCGTGCCGCAGTGCGTGGCGTATGGGCCGGGGGAGTTGGCGCTGGCGCACCAGCCCGACGAGTACTGCTCGATTACGGATATTGTGTTGGCGACGAAAGTATTGGCGCTGGCGGTCCTGACGCTGGCTGAATAGAGAAACCACGAAGGCCACGAAGGGAATCGTGGTTGTTCTTCGCGTGCTTCGTGGTTTCATCCTGAGGTGCCTATGACCGGACAAGAAATGGTGGCGCTGTCGAAGCTGCACTCGCTCTATGAGTGGTCCGCCCAGGCGCATGTCGATCCCATCCCGGTGGCGAAGTCGCAGGGCATCTTCTTCTGGACGCCCGAGGGCAAGCGCTTCATCGACTTCAACAGCCAGTTGATGTGCGTCAACATCGGCCACGGCGATCCCCGGGTGATCAAGGCCATCCAGGACCAGGCCGCCACGCTGGCCTACGCCAACCCGTTCATGGCCACCGAGGCGCGCGCGACGCTGGGCCAGAAGCTCGCGGCGATCTGCCCGGGCGACATCGACGTGTTCTTCTTCACCAACGGCGGCGCCGAGGCCAACGAGAACGCCGTCCGCATCGCGCGGCTAGCCACCGGCCGCCACAAGATCCTGGCGCGCTACCGCTCGTATCACGGCGGCACCGGCACCAGTCTCACCATGACCGGCGACCCGCGGCGGTGGGCGATGGAGCCGGGCATGCCCGGCATTGTCCATGTGCCGCATCCCCACCATGGCCTGCAGCGCGGCACCGACTCGACGGCCGACGCGCTCGCGCAGCTCGAAGAGATCATCATGCTCGAGGGCCCGCACACCATTGCCGGCTTCATTCTCGAGACCGTCACCGGCACCAACGGCATCCACGTGCCCACCGACGGCTACCTCGAGGGCGTGCGCGCGCTCTGCGACCAGCACGGCATCCTGATGATCTGCGACGAAGTGATGTCGGGCTTCGGCCGCACCGGGGCGTGGTTCGCGGTCGATCACTGGCAGGTGGTGCCCGACATCCTGACCATGGCCAAGGGCCTGACGAGCGCCTACGTGCCGCTGGGCGCGGTCGGCATCCGCCGCGCGATTGCCGATCACTTCAAGGAAAAGGTGTTCTACGGCGGCCTGACCTACAACAGCCACCCGCTCGGGTGTGCGGCGGCGATTGCGACCATTGCCGTCTACGAAGAGGACAACCTGATCGCGCGCGCGAAGACCATGGGCGCGGTGATGGGGAAGATGCTGGCCGAACTCAAGGCCAAGCACCCGTCGGTGGGCGACGTCAGGTCGATCGGCCTGTTCGGCCTGGTCGAGCTCGTGAAGGATCGCAAGACGATGGCGCCGCTGGCGCCGTTCAACGGCACCTCGCCCGCCATGCAGGCGCTCGGCAAGTTCTTCCGCGAGGAAGGGCTCTACACCTTCGTGCGCTGGAACACGTTCTTCACCAACCCGCCGCTGTGCATCACCGAAGCGGAGCTGGCGGAGGCGTTTGCGATTATCGACAAGGGACTGTTCCTGACAGATAAGGCGGTGGGTTAGCGCTCACGGTAGGGCTCACGGCTCCGCCGCTCGTGCGGCTCGGCGCTGCGCGCCTGGTAGGGCTCGAATCGCGTGTCTGGCCAAGGCGGTGTTGTAAGACAAGTCGAATAGCTTGTCGTCTGTCTAGTCAATCTTTTAAGGTTGACTTCTGGCTTGTCAGGCTTAAGATGTTGACGTGCCTGCTAAGAAGACTTCGGCCCGCCTGATCGCAGTGATCGGCGACATGGTTCAGTCCCGTGCGCTGTCCGCGCACGATCGTGCCAGAGCGCAACGGGAGTTTACTGAGCTCGTTAAGCTGCTCAACCAGAGATTTCGGAAGAGTATTGCGTCGAAGTTCGTCGTCACGATCGGTGATGAATTTCAGGGACTCCTTCACACGGCCGAGGTCATTCCTGAACTGATTTGGACAGTCGAAGCGGATTATGCCGCCCGCCAAATTCGTATGGGTGTGGGCTTTGGTGTCCTGCACACGCCGATTCAAACTCGCGCGCTAAACATTGATGGGCCAGTGTTGCACCAGGCAAGAGCCGCCATCACCCTCGCGCGAGACAAGCGAATGCTGGGTGGCGTGTTCATGGGATTCGGCGAACATGACGTCATCCTCACCGGATTTGCCCAAGTGCTGCGTCATGTGCGCTCGAACTGGACAGCGCGTCAACGAGAAGTGGTGGGAATGCTGCGGGAAGGACTGACTCAGGCAGAGATCGCGGAAAAGTTGGGTGTCTCGAAACAAGCCGTATCCGATCACGCAGTTGCGGCAGGTGGAGACGCTTTTCGAGTTGCTGAGACCGGATGGCGCCAAGCGCTGCGCATGTCAGCCGGCATGCAGGGCACTGACTCGTAATGGGAACGCCGGAACTGCTGTTGTGGGCCGAAGCGCTGGTTGCCTGGTCGGTGGCGAACTACTCAATCGTCGACTCGTCATTTGAGGCGTCAGAGACAGTAGGTGACGACACACCAGGCCAACGACGCTGGCCGGCGGTTCGCCTCCTCGCGTCGTTCATAGCTGCCGTCTGTGTCGGGTGGCTTCGGCCAGTTGGAGCCTGGGCATCACCTTTGCCGCCTGTGCCATTCCATTGGCAATCTTGCGCGCACGGTGGGCTAACTGGCGTATGGCCGAACGCGAGGTGTTGCTTTCGGCAGCATTTGTTAGTGGTTCGCTTGCGGTGATAGCCAATACGGACCTCCATGTCCAACATTGGCTGGTAACGCTGAACATGCCCGGCCACAAGGTCGCTGTCGCAGGGATTGCTGTGGCACTCTTCGCATTTACCGTTCAAGGGGGGACCTACCTGGTCAGGGCGGTCCTCAGGACCAGCGGTGTGCCGATACCCGACAACGCGGGCGACGCAGGGCACCCATCACCTAACGAGCTCAAGCGCGGCCGCTTGATTGGGGCGTTGGAGCGGGCGGTCCTATTCGTCGTCCTGATCGCCGGAAGTTACGAGGCTCTTGGATTCATCGTCGCAGCCAAGGGGTTGATTCGATCGCGGGACTTCGAGGGCAATCGAGACCTCACCGAATACTTCCTTATCGGCACCTTGACCAGCGTTGCCGTTGCAATTGCCACAGGCACGACCGCAAGGTATCTGCTTCAGGCCTACTGGTAACGAATTGACTTCGGTCGCCGATCGTCGAGGGATTGGCATCGGCAGCACGGACCTCCGCCCCGGGAGCGAGCGACCCTTACGAAGGCGCGCAGCGCCGAGCCCCACGCCGCTGCAGGCGGCGCCCCACGGGCCGAAGGCCCGCCCTACCGAAGGCTCTGCACGTGCTTCGCCCAGGCGGACACCAACGGCAGCATCGCCCCCTTTGACGCCGCGTACGCTTTCGACCACTTCGCGATGTTGAGCTTGTCGGCGGCTAAGGTGGCTGGTTGCGGCGCGTTGAGGTGGCGGATGTAGGTGCCGAAGATCGCGGCCAGTTGTGCCGGCTGGTCGCCCGGGTTGGCCTCGAGGTACGACGTCAACACGGGCACGGCGTCGGCCGCACGCCCGCCGAGGACGTAGGCCATCCCCATGAGCTTCCTGGTGCGCGCGTCGGCACCCAATTGCTGCATTGCCAGTTCGAGCGGCGGAATGGCCAGGGCGGGTTGTCCGGCCTTGAGCCACTCTTCGCCGGCGAGCCGCGCGGCCGCGGCGTTGGGCGGCGTGTTGGACGCGCTCTGGATCAGGCCCGCCGCGTCTTTGTGCCGATTGGCTTCGGCCAGCGACACGCCCAGGTAGAGCCGTGCCGGCATGAATCCCGGCGCGATCTGCATGGCGCTCTGGAACTGCACCGCCGCCTTGCCCAGCTGTGCGAGCTGCAATAGCTCGAGGCCCTTGAGGAACGCGGCCAGCGCCTGGTCGCCGTCGCCGAGCGCCGTCATCGCCGCCGCGCCCAGGTCGCCGCCGCGCGCTTCCGTCACCGCGGCCTTCGAGGCGGCGGGGCGTGCCTCGGCGGCCGCGAACATCGGCCTCAGCGCCGCCGGCGTCAGCAGTTCCTTGCGATCGAAATTGGCCAGCCCGCCAAGCAACGCGCCAATCATTTCCGCCGGGAGCGGGCCCGCGGCCGAGGCGGCCGGCACGCCGTTGGTCAGTGCCGGCGCCTCGGGCAGGATGCGGAACGGCCGAATCATGTGGCCCTGCGCCCTGCCACCGTGGCGGATGGTGCTGCGCGCGAGGTACCGCCCCGGCGGCAGGGCGGTAGTGCTGAACTGCGCGCTGCCGGCCAGGATCTCCGGCGATGGCCCGGCGCCCATCCGCATCGGGATCGAGGCCAGCGGCGCCGCGTCTTCGTTGGGCAGGATCTCGAGCGTGGCCTCGACGCCGGCAAGCTGCGCCGGTGTGCCGTAGAGTTCAACCAGTGCGGTCATCTGCCCGCTGTTCACGCCGGGCTCGATGGCCGGCGCCAGTTGCGTGTCCGGTCCGGCCGCCGCGCCGCCGACGACCAGGTCGCCCATGGCGAGCTCCGGGCCGTCCATCTTCCACGCCGTCACCAGGCGCGAGACGCTGCCGACGCGGCCCTCGCTGTCGGCCATCGACAGGATCAATCGGTACTCACCCGGGTCCACCGCCATCGAGGCGGCAAACACCGCGGTGCCCGGGTCACCGGTCTTTTCGGTCAGCGTCTTCGGCGCCACCGGCGACGCAAACCCGCGGCCCGCCTTGCTGACCAGCAGGAGCCCGGCGGTGTAGTCGAGCGGTTGGCCCGACAAGCGTTCCACCTCCGCGGCGACGAGCACGCGGACCTTGGCCGTGCCGGGTTCCTTGTAGGTCCAGGTGGCCACCTTCAGCGGCAGGTCGTTGATGGGCAGCAGCGAGCGCAGCGCCCGCGTCACCGCCTCCCCCGGCGTCGTCGCCCTGGCCGACATCGAGGTCAGGAGGCTGCGGCGCGAGCGAATGGTGACGCCGCGCCGGCTGCTCTTGACCCCAATGCGATGGCGCCGGCCGTTGCGGTCGTCGGGCCGCGCCTCCACGCCCAGCAGGTAAAAGCCATCAAGGCTGCGCGAGATGCGATCGAAGGCGAAGTTGGCCGACGTGTTGATGCGGTAGAGGGAACCGCGCGCCGCGCCGGCCACCATTTCGAGGCCGGCAATCTGAAGGTCGCGATCTTCGCGCGGGGTGTTGGGGCGCCGGCTTTGCGTGGCGTCGAACTGCGGCACGTCCATCAGCAGCACGTCGATGCTCGCGCGGGCATCGGCGGCGACCCCCGCCAGTTCCTCGGCCTCGGCGCCCAGGCCCTCGAACACCAGGCCCTCCGACATCAGGATCACCGACTTGGGGCCTTCGATCCCGCCCAGGCTCTTGAGCACCGCGCGCATGCCGCTGATCGAGGCATTGGTCCGCTCGCGCAGGTCGGCGGCAATCTGGGCGGCGTCCTGTTCCACCTCACGCTCGCAGCGCTCGGCGTCGACCGGCGCCACCCTGCCGCACTCGCGGCTGAGCACCTCGAGTGCCAGCTGCAGGTTGTTGCGCGTATAGAGGGCCAGCGCCTCGGTCACGCTCAGGTTGAAGCGCCCCTTGGCCGGATCGGAGGTGCCGACAATCCTAAGCAGCGCTTCGCGGACCTTGTCGTGATCGGTGGTGAAGTCGACCAGCTCGCCGGCGCCGGGCACGGCGACGACCGCCACCCGATCCTCCGGCGTCAGGGTGTCGACGAAGTTCTTGGCGCTGTTCATCATGGGGCGCGCGGCGCCCATGCGAATATTGCCCTGGTCGATCAGCAGCATGACCAGCCGCCCGCTCGGCGCGCCCTTGGTGTTGGACGTGAAGAACGTCTCGTCCGGCGAGACCACCACCTTGCGCGGCGCGCCAATGGTGCGGAGCGGGTCCACGGATCGGATGTACTCGGCCGAAACCACCTGACGGGCATCCCCGTCGACCTCGACCAGGAAATCCGCCGCCGCCAGGTCGGTGACCTGTCGGCCGTTGGCGTCGAGCGCGGTGACGTCAACGCTGACCAGCTCGACACCGGCCCGAAACACCGATTGGGGCGCGCCAGTTTGTTGGGCCGCCGATGACACAGACAACGCAGACAGAAACACACCGACCCGCGCGAAACTGGTCACGAGGCGCATGGTTCACGCTCCCCAAACCGGTAGTTTACATGTGACGCTACAATCAACGGACATGTCTGTCCGCGACGTCATCATCATCGGCGCCGGTCCCTCCGGCCTCGCCACCGCCATTGCCGCCAAGCACTTCGGCCTCGATTACCTCGTCCTTGAAAAAGGGTCGCTGGTGGATGCCATTGCCCGGTTCCCCATCAACATGGTGTTCTTCACCACGCCCGAACTGCTCGAGATTGGCGGCATTCCGCTGACGACGCCGTACGAGAAGCCGACACGAGCCGAAGCGCTGCGCTATTACCGGAAGGTCGTTGACACGTTCCAGTTGCAGGTGTCGCTGTTCGAGGAAGTGACGGAGGTCGAGGTGCCGCCGTCGCCGGGTGAGCCGTTTGCCGTCCACACGCGCAACGCGCGTGGCGTGACGCGCGTGCGCGAGGCGCGCAACGTCGTGCTGGCCATGGGGTATTACGGCGCGCCCGTGATGTTGAACATCCCGGGTGAGGACCTGCCGCACGTGTCGCATTTCTACAAGGAAGCCCACCCGTACTATCGCCAGCGCGTGGTGATTGTCGGCGGCAAGAACTCCGCCGCCGAAGCCGCCCTCGAGATTCATCGCGCCGGCGGCCACGTCACCATCGTCCATCGCGGCGCGGCGTTCGGCGACTCGATCAAGTATTGGGTGAAGCCCGACATCGAAAACCGGGTCAAGGAAGGTTCGATCGCGGCGCGTTTCGAGGCCAACGTCGTCGAGATCCGGCCGACCGACGTGGTGCTTGACTCGGGCGAGACGCTGCCGGCCGAGGGCGTGCTGCTCTTGACCGGCTACCGCGCCGATCCGGAGTTCATGCGGCGCGCCGGCGTCGAGATCAACCCCGAGACGCTGGAGCCGAAGTACAGC
>CAYGMD010000092.1:0-14097 GCA_964350785.1 uncultured Acidobacterium sp.
GCCCTGGTAACCGGGGCGGACGCGGCCGATGTACGTCTCTTCAGCGCGCGAGATGCGCATCATCACCGGGCGGCCGTTGAGCTTCTTCGACATCAGCGCCGGGATCGCCATGCTCTGCGCGCCCGGAATCTTGCTGCCGAAACCGCCGCCCGTGTACTCGCTGATCAGCACGAGCTCCTCCGGCTTGATGCCGACCCAGCCCGCCACCGACGCGACGGTGCGCGCGAGGCTCTGCGTCGACACGTGCACGTAGCACTTGCCGTTCTGCCAGTACGCCATCGCCGACCGCGATTCGAGCGGCTGGTGCGACGTGGTCTGCTGATACATGTCGCGCTCGACGATGAGATCGGCTTCCTTGAAGCCCTTCTCGACATCGCCGTAGACCGCGGTCTCGGTGGACTCGGCGCCCACCGGGAACTTGCCGGCGTCCACCATCGCCATGTCGGCGGCGGTCCACTTGATGGTCTTCATGCTGGGGCCGACAAAGACGTTGCCCTGGGTGCGGCCATTCGGCGACCCGGGGCGCATGCCCTCGAGCGGATCGATCACGAAGGGCAACGGCTCGAACTCCACCACGATCTTGTCGATGGCCTCGGCCGCGAGCTCTTCGCTGTCGGCGGCAATCGCCAGAATCGGCTCGCCTTCGTAGACGGGTTCGTCGGTGAGCGCGAATTCCGGCGGCATGGGCGGCGCCGCCGGAGCGGCGGCGGGCGGCGCGGCCCCCGCGGCCGGGGCCGGCGCGGCCGGAGCACCACCACCGCCAGGCGCGGCGGCCTGCGGCGCGGGCGCCCCGCCGGGGGCGCCGGCAGGCGTGCCACCAGCCGGACGGGCCGCCGCCGGCGGCGGTCCCGGCGGCGGCGGCGGCGCCGGCAGATCCTTGGCGGTGAGAATGCCGTGCACGCCGGGCATGGCCAGCGCGGCCGACGCGTCGATGCTAATCACGCGCGCGTGCGGACGCGGGCTCGGCATCAGCTTGACGAACACCATGCCGTCGGCGCGGAAGTCTTCGGCGTACTTCGCCCGGCCGGTGACCTTCGCCACTAGATCTGGCGTGACGTAGTTGTGGCCGAGGAGCCGGAACTCCATCTTCTTGGGCGGCTCGACGGGCTTCGCCGGCGCGACCGGCTTCTGCTGTTCAGCCATGATTTACGCCCCCCTCGACTTCTCGGACGCCACCATCATGACGTCGAGGATCTTGTTGTAGTCGGCACACCGGCACAGGTTGCCGGAGATGCCGTGCGCCATTTGAGCGCGCGTCGGGTTCGGGTTGGTCTTGAGGAAGCCCACCGTGGCCATGACGAAGCCCGGCATGCAGAAGGCGCACTGGAAGCCCTGGCCGTCGACCACGGCCTGCTGCACCGGGTGCAGCGTGCCGTCGGGAGCCGCCAGGCCCTCGATGCTCTGAACTTTCTTGCCGCGCACGCTGTGCGTCAGCACCGAGCACGCATAACGCGGCACATCGTCCACGAGGACGGTGCACGCGCCGCACTCGGAGCGGTCGCAGCCAAGTTTGGTGCCCGTGAGCCCCAGCTTGTAGCGCAGAGTCATGGCGAGCGTCTCGTTCTTCAGCACGTCGACGCGGCGCTGCTGGCCGTTCACGTCGAGTGTGATGAGACGTTCGACCGCACCCGCCATGCCGTCGTTCTGGCCCATGATGGTGGTGCGGAAGAGGTACGCCGACGCGGACACGGTCGCTCCCGCTGCGATGACACCCTTGATGAAATTCCGTCGCGAATGACCGGGCTGAAGCCCCGGCGCGCCTGTCGTCATGCCTTCTTGACTCATTGAGCCTTCCCCCCCGAATAGCTGCGCATGATAACACCAACTGTCACGATGTAATACGGTGTCTCGGATCGAAGATCGATTCTGAACGATCGTTCAAGTTCCACTAAAAGCGGCGGACCCGGCCGTCGGCGGCACGCGTCAGCCGATCCAGGACGGCCAACCCCAGTCCGCCGGCGCCAATCTCGGTCGCGAGAATGTGGCTCACGCCGGTTTCGTCGAGCGCGCGCAGGGCCGCATAGAGTTCGCGGGCCGCCCGGGCCTGATCGGTCCGCGAGCCATAGGGCCGCACCTCGATTCGGCCGGACGCGGCAAGCGGTGCCAGCTCGGGGGCCAGGAGCAGAAGGTCGTCTTCCGGCGCCAGGATGCCGACCCGCGCGCCCGCCGCCGCCAGCGTGCGCGCGTCGGCGGCCACTCTGGCCAGGACCCGGTCGGCGGCGCCGGCATACAGCGTCAGCTCGGCGCGCGGCGCGTAGTGGCGCGTCAGTTGCCCGGGCGACATCTGGGCGACGTCGGCACTCCCCTGTTGAGCGACCGCGATCACCTCGGGCACCACCGATTGAATCTGCTCCAGGGTCAGGCCTCCCGGCCGGCGCATCACGGGCGGATCGACGGTGAAGTCGACAATGGTGGATTCGAGTCCGATGTCGGTCGGGCCGCCGTCGATCACGACGTCGATGCGGCCATCGAGGTCGGCCAGCACGTGCGCGGCGGTGGTCGGGCTGGGCCGCGAGAATCGGTTGGCGCTTGGCGCCGCGACCGGCACCGCGGCCATCTCCATCAACGCCCGGGCGACGCGATGCGAGGGCACCCGCAGCGCCACGCTCGGCAGCCCGGCCGTCACGGCATCGGGGATCTGCGGCTTCTTCGGCAGGATGATCGTCAGCGGTCCGGCCCAGAACGCAAGGCCCAGCCTGCGCGCGGCCGGCGGCACGTGCGACGCGCACATCGAGAGCTGGCCGATGTGCGCGATGTGGACAATCAAGGGATCGGTGGCCGGACGGCCCTTGGCCTCGAAGATTCGCGACACGGCCGCGGCATCGAGCGCGTTGGTGCCAAGGCCGTACACCGTCTCGGTTGGAAACGCCACGAGCTTGCCGTCGCGAATGGCCTTGGCGGCTTCTTCCACGACCGCCGGGTCGGGCTGCGCGGGATCGACTTTCAAGATGCGGGTCGTCATGGGCGCGGTATCTTCAACACATCGGTGCCAATCAGCAGTTGGATCACGCGACTGTAGCTTCGCACACCTTCCTCGACGCCCTGCGACTTCAACATCTGATCGTAAGTGGACCAGGCCGCGCGTTCGACTGGTTGGACCAGGGCCTTCAGCCGTTCGCGAATGGCGGCCTGGTCGCGGCGCGGGCCCGCCTGCAGCTTTTCCAGCACGAGCCGCTGGGTCACGGGCTGCAACTGGTTGGTTGCTTCCGACACCAGGTCGAGCCACGCGCTGTACTCGGCCGACGACCCGGCGCGCAGCGCCGCGAGGTACCCGACGAAGCTCGCTTCGGATTCCGGCGCCCATCCCGACAGGTGCGCCCACTCGTGCGCCAGCACGGCCGGCCGCTCGGGCCCGGTCAAATCGGGATTGAGCAGCGTTTCGAGAAAGAACGGCCCGAGCTGGCCGCTCACGCCGGCGGCGCGATAGAACGGGGACAGGAGCGACGTCTTCGGCTGGGTCAACACGGTCGGCCGCGGCCGGCCGAGTTCGCGCTCGACCTGGTGCAGCGCGTCGGCCAGTTCCGTCGGCCGGTCGTGGATCCCTGGGAAGCCGGCGGCATGAGCCGCCGCGTAAGTGCGGTTCGCCTCGAGAACCGCGTATTCCGCGAGCGCGCGCACCGCCTGCGGCGTGATGCGTGATTCATCGAACGGGATCACCGACTGGAGCGGCGGCCGCGCGTAGTTCCACCCCCATGCGGTGAGAAACCACAGGTACACGACGGCGGCGCCGGCAAGCGACGCGAGCAGGCCGCGGCCAATCGGCCTGAACCATCGCTCGCGGCGAACGCGACGCACCCAGAAGATCCATCCCCCGACGAGCAGGGCGATGGCAATCGCCAGGGTGAAGTCGAACAACGCCACCGGCGCGCGATTCGACAGCGGCGTCAGGTTGGCCTGAAGGGCAGGATAAAACCAACGCGAGTAGTACCGCTCCACCGTCGAACCCGCGGGGGGGAGCAGCGCGACAATCGCGGCGATGGCGATCGACGTCAGTTGGATGAGGGTCTTGATGGAGGGCTTCAAAAGGGCGTGCCAACCGAAGCTCGAGTTCGCATCGAACGGTCCACCTCCGCTCGCCGTACTTCAGCGCGAGCTACGGTGGACAACCTTCGCCTGAATCCAGAGCGAAGGTTGGTCGGGATGCCGAGATTCGAACTCGGGACCTCCTGCACCCCAAGCAGGCGCGCTACCAGGCTACGCTACATCCCGTCCAGACTTGCGCTGACGGACTTCAGGGGTAAGAGAGTTATTCTATTTTCTCTTGGCGGCTTTCGCCACCTTCTTCTTCGGTTCGGGCGGCGGGGGCGGCACCAGCTGCAACTCCGCGGCCTCGACGCCGTCTTTCGCGAGAATCTGGAGAATCGACTGCAGGCCGCTCTTCACATGCCGCAAGCGGTCCAGCACGCGGTCGCCCACGACCTCTTCCACCAGCGTCGCCGCCGCGCCGCTGCCCTTGCTCTCGCCGTCCTCGTCCAGGCGCCGGCGTGCGCCCGACAGGGTCAGGCCTTCATCAAAGACGAGTTGCTTGATCCGGAGGACCAGCTCGAGGTCCGCTCGGCGATACAGGCGCGGGCCGCCACCGGCAGGCACCTGGCCGATCTGCGGGAACTCGGCTTCCCATGACCGCAAAACGTAGGGCTGGACCTGCACCACTTCGCAGACGTCCGCGGCCTTGAAGAGCTCGCGCTTGGGTGCAGCCATCGAGGCAGTGTCCACCCGGGAGTATAGCATGCGGCTTTTAGCGGCCCGACCGCTTCGGCCCCTTGCCGGCACGCGACTTCTTCGACAACTTCGGCTGCGCGGCGCGCGCTTTCTGCTTCGCCGACACGGGTTTGCCCTTCGCCCCACCCGCCTTACCCGCCTTACCCGCCCCACCTGCCCTACCAGCCTCACGCCCGTGAACAGGTTTGTCCCACGCTCCCTTGTTGGCCGACTTGCTGGCCGCCTTCAAGCGCTCGTGCTTCGATCGCTTCGAGCCTGGCCCCTTGCGCACCGGACTGCGCCGCTCGGGCGCCCGCTCGCGTGCCGTCTTGCGCGCCTCGTCGCCGCGCTGTTCCGCGCGCCCGCGAATCTGGATGCGAATGGGCGCGCCGATGAAGCCGTACTCCTCGCGCAACCGGTTCTCGAGAAAGCGCTCGTACGAGAAGTGCAGCTTGGTGAGGCTGTTGGTGAACAGGATGAACGTGGGTGGCGCCACTGCCGCCTGCGCGGCATACATCACCCGCATGTTGCGGCGGCTCGCGGTCACCGGCGGCGCCGCGCCCGTGATCTTCTCGATGAACCGGTTGAGCTCGCCCGTGGGCACGCGCTTGCGCGTCGCGGCATAGACCTTGTCCACCATCTCCAGCAGCTTCGGTGTGCGCTCGCCGGTCGCCGCCGAGATGTGCAGGATGGGCGCAAAGTCGAGGAACTTCAGTTGATAGCGCAGGTTCTCGTCGAAGGCCTTCGCCGCCTCGGGCCCCTGCTCTTTCATCAGGTCCCACTTGTTGGCGGCGACAATCACGCCGCGGCCCGCGTCTTTCGCGGCGCCGGCAATCGCGCCGTCCTGATCGGTGGGTCCCACCGTCGCATCGATCACGAGCACGACCACGTCGGCGCGCTCGATGGCGCGCTTGGCCAGCATCACGCTGAGCGTTTCGACCTGGCCCGACTTCGAGACCTTGCCCGGCTTGCGAATGCCCGCGGTGTCGACAATGCGGAATTGCCGGCGATGCCACATCAGCACCGAGTCGACCGAGTCGCGGGTGGTCCCCGGCACCTCGGACACGATCATCCGCTCTTCGCGCAACAGCCGGTTCACCAGCGACGACTTGCCGGCGTTGGGGCGCCCGACGATGGCAATGGCGGTTTCTTTCGGCTCGGGTGCATCGGATGCATCAGGTGCGTCGGGTGCGGCGTCATCGGCCTCGATCGCCCGCGCCTTGGTCTGCGGCAGGATTCCGACGATCACGTCAAGCAGGTCGCCGACGGCCTGTCCGTGCTCCGCGCTGATCTCGACGACCGAGTCGAACCCCATCCGGTAGAGTTCGAGCGCGCCGTCGCGGCCGCGGCGGTCGTCCATCTTGTTGATGGCCAGGATGACGGGGACGCCGGTCTCGCGCGCGGCGGCGGCAATTTCCTGGTCGCCGGGGATAAGACCTTCGCGGCCATCGACCACGAAAACGATCAGGTCGGCACTCTTGAGGGCCCGCTGTCCACGCTCGACGACGAGCTCGTGCAGCGGATCCTCGCTGGCGCCGAACAAGCCCCCGGTGTCGGTCAGGTCGAAACGCGCATCGCCCCACGTCACCGGGTGCGTAATGACGTCGCGCGTCGTCCCGGCAATGGACGTCACGATCGACCGCCGCGCGCCGCTCAACCGATTGAACAGCGTCGACTTACCGACATTGGGCCGGCCTACCAGCACGACACGGGGCAAAGGCTTGTGCGACACGATCTCCTCTATCTTACAGGTTTAAAAGGGCTTGCGCGGGCCACTCCCCTACAGCACCGTCCCCGGCTGCCGATAAACACATCCAGATAAAGCACTTATCCGTTTGACAGCGTAAGTGCCCTGATTTAAGCTATTTACACTGATCGAGGAGCGACCAGGCAGCATGATCAAGGTCGACATCGTGAACGAGGTCTCGCGGGTGGCTGATGTCACCAAGGTGAAGGCCGAGCTGGCAGTCGATGCCGTGTTTGAAGCGATGCGTCACTCGATGCAGCGTGGCGAACGCATTGAACTGAGGGGGTTTGGCGTGTTTCAGGTAAAACCCCGAAAGCGCGGGATCGGCCGCAATCCGCGGACCGGCAAGGAAGTGCGCATCCCGCCCGGCCGGACTATTCGGTTCAAGCCCGGCAAGGAACTGCAGAACATCGGTTAAGCCCGTGCACCCGTCTTCGGGGCCCGACGGTCCCTCGTCTTTACCCATTCCAGACCCGTTCGACCGGTACGATGACTTCGTACCGGTCTTCGTGCCGGCCGAGCTGCCCCCGCCCGACCACGGGAAGCTCTGGGTCCAGTTGCTCCTGCTGGCGGCGACGATCGTCACCACGACGCTCGCCGGCAGTTGCCATTATTACAACTTCGCGATCGACCTCGCCACCATCAACGACCTGCCCCCGGACGCCTCGACGTCGTCGGTCTTTGCCGATCCGTTGTTCTGGCTGCGCGGGCTCTGGTACAGCCTGACCATCCTCGCCATTCTCGGCTGCCACGAGATGGGGCACTACCTCGCGTGCCTGCGCTACGGCGTCGAAGTGACGCGACCGTACTTTCTCCCGGCGCCGTTGCCCCTCACCGGCACGCTGGGCGCCTTCATTCGCATCCGCTCGCGCATTCCCAACAAGATCGCGCTCTTCGACATCGGCATCGCCGGACCGCTGGCGGGCTTTGTCGTGGCGGTGCCGGCGCTCTTCATCGGCCTGTCGCTGTCGCGCATCGACCGGCTGCCGGCGGATGCCTCGAACCTGATGGAACTGGGGGAACCGCTGTTCTTCCGGTTCGCGGCGTGGCTGATCTGGGGCGAGATCGCCGACGGCTACACCATCAACATGCACCCCATGGCGTTTGCGGCATGGTTCGGCCTGCTGGCCACCGCGCTCAACCTGTTCCCGATTGCCCAACTCGACGGCGGTCACATTTCGTACGCCGTGTTCGGCCGGCGCTCGACCGCCATTACCATCGTGATGATCGGCGTCGCCATCGGCCTGACCTTGGTGTCGTCCAGCTGGATTGCGTGGACCGTCCTGCTCGTCATCATGATCGTGCTGATGGGGCCGCGGCATCCGCCGACGCTCGACGAGGGCGAGCCGCTCGATCGCGGCCGGCTGGTGCTGGCGGCGGTGGCCCTCGTGGTGTTGATCGGCTGCTTCACGCCGGCGCCGATCGGCCCGTTCATCGGCGCGCCGTAGAAGCTAAAGCATCGTCAGCGGGTCGACGTCGACCGCGATCGTCTTGGCCACCTTCGCCACGCGCGACAGGGCCAGTTGCAGGCCTTCGCGCATCGCCTTGCGGCTGGTGCCCTTCAGAAACACCTGCACGCGATGCTCGCCGCGCAGCCTGGTGAGCGGCGCCGGCGCGGGGCCCAGCACGACGTAGCCCTGCCGCCCGCCAAGCGCGCCGGCCAGCAGGCGGGCCGAGGCCATGGCCGCGTCGAAGGTCTTGTCGCGCACGACCACGTTGACCATGGCCACCTGCGGCGGATAGCGCATGGCGCGCCGGAACTCGATCTCCTTGTCGTAGAACGCGCGGTAGTCCTGGTCGCACGCCATGCGCACGCTGTAATGCTCGGGCACGAGCGACTGGATGATGGCCTGGCCGGGTTGCTCGCCGCGGCCGGCGCGGCCGGCCACCTGCGTCAGCAGCTGGAAGGTGCGCTCGGCGGAGCGGAAATCGGCCAGGCCCAGGCCGACGTCGGCCGAGATCACGCCGACCAGCGTGCACTCCGGGAAGTCGTGGCCCTTGGCAATCATCTGCGTGCCGATCAGGACGTCCACTTCACGGCGCGCCACCTGCTCGAGGATCTCGACGAGGCTGCCCTTCCGCCGCACCGTGTCGCGATCGACGCGCGCCACGCGGGCGGCGGGAAACGCCTCGCGCACCTCGGCCTCGACGCGTTCGGTGCCGAAGCCGATGCGTTCCATATACGGGGCCGCGCACTTCTCGCACGCCTTCGGCACCATCTTCGTGAAGTTGCAGTAGTGGCAACGGCCGCGCCACTCGCGTCCCTGCGTGTGCACGGTGAGGGTGACGCTGCAGTTCGGGCATTCGAGGCTCGCGCCGCACTGGCGGCACAGCACCGACGTCGCGAAGCCGCGGCGATTGAGGAGGATCAGCGACTGCTGGCCGTCGGCCAGGCGGGCCATGATTGCCTCGCGCAAGGCGCGGCTGAGCACCACCTCGGCGCCGGCGGCGGCAATCTCCTCCCGCATGTTCACCACCTGCACCCGGGCCATGGGCCGATCGAGCACGCGCCGGTTCAGCGTGACCAGCGAATAGCGGCCGGCCAGCGCGTTGGCATACGACTCGAGGGTCGGGGTCGCCGAGCCGATGACCACGAGCGCGCCGGTGTACTTGCCGCGCATGATTGCCACGTCGCGGCCGTGGTAGCGCGGCGTCTCGTCCTGCTTGTAGGAGGTGTCGTGCTCCTCGTCCACGATGATCAGGCCGGGATTGGCGAGCGGCGCGAACACCGCCGAGCGCGTGCCGATCACGACATCCACCTCGCCGCGGCGGATGCGGTGCCACTGGTCGTGGCGCTCGCCGTCCGACAGGCCGCTGTGCTGAATCGCGACCGCGGCGCCGAAGCGCGCGCGAAAGAGCGCCGCCACTTGCGGCGTCAGCGCGATTTCGGGCACCAGCATCAGCACGCCGCGCCCGCTCTGCCGCACCGCGTCGGCCAGCCGCAGGTAGACCTCGGTCTTGCCGCTGCCGGTCACGCCGTGCACGAGCGCGACGTGAAACGCCCGGGCCGCGGCCAGCGGCGTCAGTTGCGCCATCGCCGCCTGCTGCTCGACGGTGAGGGCCCGCTGCGCCCCGCCGGCGTCCGGGGTATGCGCGCCGACCGCGTGCTCGAAGGGGTCTCGATCGACACGCTCCTGGCGGAGGGTGACGTATCCCAGTCCCTGCAACCGCGTGATGGTGGCGCCGGCAATGCCGCGCTCGGCGAGATCCGGCGCCGACAGCTCACCGGGCGCGGCCGCCAGCAACTGGAGCGCCTCCGCTTGTTTCGGCCCGAGGCCAGGCACGGTCCGGCTGAAGCCGGACGCCACATCAACCTCTGTAGTATCCGGCTTTAGCCGGACCATTCCCGCCGGCGTCAACGTGACGACTCGGACGGTCTTGAAGCGGTCCACCCGGTTCGTGAGTCCGAACGGCGGCAGCGCGGCGGCGAGCGCGGCGCCGGGACCGGCGAGATAGTAATCAGACACCCACTGCGTCAGCTGGACCACGTCGGACGGCACGAAGGCGCCCTCGTCCAGCACCTGGACGATGTCTTTCAGCTTGAGCGAGAGGTCGGCGGCGCTGAGGTGGCCCACCGTGATGCCGGTGAGCTTGCGCGGGCCGAGCGGCACGACGACCCGCGCGCCGGGCACGGGCATGGCCAGGTCCGGCGGGACGCGATAGGTCAGCAGGCCGAGCGCGGGCACCGGCACCGCGACGGACACGAGGCGATCGGTCACGACCGGCCTACGCGTCGCCCTGAAGGATGGCGCGAACCAGCTTCATGTCTTCCCACACTTCGCGCTTCGCCGACGGATTGCGCAACAGGTACGCGGGATGGAACGTCGGGATCAGCGTGGTGCCGCGATAGTCGAACCGGCGGCCGCGCAGGCGCGTGATGGGATCGGTGGTCTTCAACAGGCATTGCGCCGCGAACTTGCCGAGCGGCACGATCACCGACGGGCCGATGACGTCGATCTGCCGGAACAGGTACGGCTCGCAGGCGGCCACCTCGTCGGGCTCGGGGTTGCGGTTCTCGGGCGGGCGGCACTTGATCACGTTGGCGATGTAGACCTGCTCGCGCGAGAGGCCAATCGCCTCGATGATCTTGGTGAGCAGCTGGCCGGCGCGCCCCACGAACGGCTCACCGCGCTTGTCTTCTTCCTCGCCGGGCGCTTCGCCCACGAACATCAGCCGGGCCTTGGGATGGCCGACCCCGAAGACGATCTGCGAGCGGCCCAGCGAGCACAGCTTGCAACGCATGCAGGCCGGGCCGATGTCGGCCTTGATGTCTTCCAAGGTGCCAAGGGTGCCAGGGGTGCCAAGGGTGCGGGGTTCAGCGATGGCGTCAGGCGCGGGACTCGCTGCCGCACGAGTGCGCCAGTTCGGGTCGCGGCTGAGGCCGGTGACTCCCATGTCGGCGTAGTACCGCAGGTGATCGGCAATCTCGCGGGACATGGCGCTAGGCCCCGGCGGCGGCGTTACGGGCCGCCACCGCGATGAGCAACTGCTCCACCCGGTCGAGAATGCGCGCCGCCACCGCGCTCTTGCTCTGGAGCGGCACGTCTTCCACCCCGGTGGCCGACACGATCGACACGGCGTTGGTGTCGACATCGAAGCCGGCGCCGGGCTGAGAGACGTCGTTGGCGACCATCAGATCCGCGGCCTTCTTCGCCAGCTTGCCCTGGGCGTAGGCCACGACGTCGTGGGTCTCGGCGGCGAAGCCCACCAGCACGGGCAGGCGCTGGGCGCGCGACGCCAGGCGGCCGAGGTCGCCGAGAATGTCCTGCGTGCGGGTCAACGTCACGGTCAGCTCGCCGTCAGACTTCTTGACCTTCTGCGCGGCCGGGTGGGCGGGCGTGTAGTCGGCCACCGCGGCGGCCATGATCACGGCGTCCTGGTCAGCGGCGCGCGCCATCACCGCGGCGTGCATCTCGGCGGCGCTGCGCACCGCGACCACGTCGGCGCCGGCCGGCGCGGTGAGCGGCGTCGGCCCGCTGACCAGCGTGACCGCGGCGCCACGGCGCAGCGCCTCGGCGGCCAGCGCATAGCCCATGCGGCCGCTGGAGCGGTTGCCGACGAAGCGGACCGGATCAATGTCTTCGTAGGTCGGTCCTGCCGTCACCATCACCCGGCGGCCAGACAGGGTCGTGCCGCCCTTCGACTGCAGCACCATTTCGGCCGCCGCCACCACCTCGTCGGGTTCGGCGAGCCGGCCCTTGCCGATCCAGCCGCACGCGAGGTAGCCGGCCCCCGGGTCGACGATCCGCACGCCGCGCGCCATCAGCGTCTCGAGGTTCTTCACCACCGCGGGATGCTCGAACATGTTCGTGTTCATCGCCGGCGCCAGCAGGACCGGCGCCTTGGTGGCGATGAACAGCGACGAGAGAAAGTCGTCGGCGAGCCCGTTGGCGAACTTGCCGAGGGTGTTCGCGGTGGCCGGCGCGACCAGCAACAGGTCGATGGCCGACGCGATCGAGATGTGCTCGATGTCGGCGTTGGCGCCCGCCTGCCACTGGTCGGTAATCACCTCGCGGCGGGTAATCGCCTCGAAGGTCAGGGGGCCGACAAACTGCGTCGCCGCCCGGGTCATCACCGCCACCACCTCGTGGCCGTGCTGCTGGAGGCCGCGCGCTATCTCCACGGCCTTGTAGGCGCCGATGCCGCCGGTCACGCCGAGTGCGATGAATGCCATGCTGGTTCTTCGTCCTGGTAGATGCGTTACTGCTCGAACGACCGGATGATCGCTTCCGCGATCGGGCTCATGCGATGCGTCCGCGACCGCTCGGCGGCGATGATCTCCTGCAGCCGCATCACCGTCGGCTCCAGCTGATCGTTGATCACGACGTAGTCGTAATCCACGTAGGCGCCGACTTCGGCGCGGGCGGCGGCCAGCCGCCGCTGCATCGCCTCCTCGCTGTCGGCGCTGCGGCCGCGCAGCCGCCGTTCGAGGATCTGGAACGACGGCGGCAGCACGAAGATCGCCGTGTGGTCGATGCCGGTCGCCTTGACCTGCCGCGCGCCCTGGACGTCGATCACGAGCACCACGTCCTGCCCCGACGCCAGCAAGGCCTCGGTGTCGGGCCGGCAGGTGCCGTAGAGGTTGCCGAACACGTCGGCCCACTCCAGGAATTCCCGCCGCGCGACCATGCCTTCGAACACGTCGCGGGTGACGAAATTATAGTCGACGCCGTGGCGCTCGCCGGCGCGGGCCGGGCGCGAGGTATACGAGCGCGACATCCGCAGGTTGGGCAGGATCTGCACCAGCTGCTCGGCGAGCGTCGTCTTGCCCGTACCGGACGCGGCCGAGATGATGAACAGCAGGCCGCGATCGGGGTTCAGCGTCATCTGCGTCATCGGCGGCGGCTACTCGACATTCTGGACCTGCTCGCGCATTTTCTCCAGTTCGGCCTTCGCCTGGATCACCACCTCGGACACCTGCAGGCCGTCGGCCTTCGAGCCCACGGTGTTGATCTCGCGGTTCATCTCCTGCAGCAGGAAGTCGAGCTTGCGGCCGCAGGGCTCGGGGCTGTCCGACAGGGCGTCCCAGTGCGCCAGGTGGCCGTGGAAGCGCGTGACCTCCTCGGTGATGTCGGAGCGTTGCGCGACGCGCACCACTTCCTGCGCCAGTGCCGCCTGGTCAATCGGCAGCGCCCCGGACAGTTCGCGCGCCCGTTCCAGCAGCCGTGCCTCGAGGTCCACCCGGCCGGTGTCGGCCGCCGCGGCAATGCGCAGGATCAAGTCGGCGAGCATCGCCTTGCGCATGTCGAGGTCGGCCCGCAGGTGCTGCCCTTCGCGCACCCGCATGGTTTCGAGCTGCTCGATGGCCGCGTCGACGGCGGTGGCGACCGGCCCCGCGAGGGCCTCGGCCAGCCCGCCGGCATCGGGCGCCTGGTCCTGGATGGTCAGGGCCTGCGGGAGGCGCAGCAGGTCGCCCGGCGTCAGCGCGCCGCTGACCAGGCCATCCGTGCGGGCCTGCTCCATGACCGCCGCCAGCGCCTGCGCGAACTCCGCGTTCAACTCGATGCGCGGCGCCGAGGCGTGACGGGTCTGCAGCGATACGCCGATCTCGATACGGCCGCGGCCGAGGCGTTTCTGCACCAGCGCGCGCAGCGGCGGCTCGAGCGCGGCGAGCGGCGTCGGCAGGCGCAACTGCAGGTCCAGGAAGCGATGGTTGACGGCGCGAATCGTCACCCCGATCGTGCCACGCTCATCGTCGCGCGTGAGTGAAGCAAAACCGGTCATGCTCTTGATCATAGGGTGCTTTCGGCCTTCAGCCGCCGGCCGGTCCTGGGCTCGGGGGCGGCGGTGTCTTTCGCGTCCTTCGGCTCGGGCCGCGTCTCGAGCAACTGCAGTTCGTTCAGCTTCGCATACACGCCGTTGGGGCGGGCCACCAGCTCGTCGTGCTTGCCCGTTTCGACCACCCGGCCGCGTTCGAGCACGATGATGGCGTCGGCCTTCTGCACGGTCGACAGGCGGTGCGCGATGACGAACGACGTGCGGTTCATCATCAACGTCGCCAGCGCCTCCTGCACCAGCCGCTCCGACTCGGAGTCGAGCGCCGAGGTGGCCTCGTCCAGGATCAGCAGGGGCGAGTTCTTGAGCAGCGCCCGGGCGATCGCCAGCCGCACGGCTACCAGACGCGCATCGGCGAACGCGGCCTCGATCGC
>CAYGMD010000092.1:14107-17402 GCA_964350785.1 uncultured Acidobacterium sp.
GCGTTCGCCGATGCGCGTCTGGTAGCCGTGCGGCTGGGCGGCGATGAAGTCGTGGGCGTGCGCCGCGCGCGCCGCGGCCTCGATCGCCGGCATCTCGGCGCCCGGCGTGCCGTACGCGATGTTGGCGGCAATGGTGTCGTCGAACAACACCGTTTCCTGCGTCACCATGCCGATCTGCGCGCGCAGCGAGGCCAGGGACACGTCGCGGATGTCGCGGCCGTCGATGGTAATCGCGCCGCTCGTCACGTCGTAGAAGCGCGGCAGCAGGTTGACCAGCGTCGTCTTGCCGGCGCCGCTGCGGCCGACGATCGCCACCATCTGGCCGGCGCGGACCGAGAACGACACGCCGCGCAGCGTGCTGCGGCCGTGGCCGTCCTCGTAGCCGAAGCTGACGTCGGCGAACTCGATCGCGCCGGCAAACGGCGGCAGCGGCCGGGCGCCCTCGCGCTCCTTGACCTCGGTGTGCGTGTCGAGCAGCTCGAAGATGCGGTCCGACGCGCCCATCGCCTGCTGCAGGTTGGCGTTCACGCGCGACAGCTTCTTGATCGGCCCGTACATCAACAGGAGCGCGGCCACGAACGAGGTGAACTCGCCGGCCGTGAGGCGGCCCTGCGCAATCTCGCGGCTGCCGTACCAGAGCGCGCCGGCGATCGCCACGCCGCCCAGGAACTCCATCAGCGGCGGCAGGATCGACAGGACGCGGGTCACCTTGAGGTTGGTCCGGAACAGCGTCGACGAGGCCCGCTCGAACTTGCCCGCCTCGCGGCCCTCGGCGCCGAACGCCTTGACGATGCGGTGGCCGGTGAAGGCCTCGCCGGCCACGTGCGACATGTGCTCCTGCGCCTCCTGGCTCCAGCGCGACACCTGCCGCACGCGCTTGCCCAGGCGCACGATCGGATAGACCACGAGCGGCGCCGCGGTCATGCACACCAGCGCCAGCTTGGCGTCGTAGTAGAACAGCAGGGCCGCCGAACCGGCCAGGGTCAGCGATTCGCGGGCCAGGTCGCCGATGGTCTCCGAGACCGCGCGCTGGACGAGGCCGACGTCGTTGTTGATGCGCGACAGCAGCTGCCCCGCCGTGCGGCGCGCGAAAAATGCGGCCGACTGGTCCAGCAGGTGGCGGAACAACTGGTTGCGCACCACCATCACGACGCGGTGGCCCAGGCCCTCCATCAGGTAGCTCGAGAAGTACGACCCCAGCCCCTTCATCAGGTAGACCACCAGGATCGCCGCCGTGATCGACGCCAGGTTCCCCCGGGTCGTCAGCACGTCGTCGATGATCGGCTTGATGAGATAGGCCAGCGCCGCCGACGAGGCGCCGTACACGACCATCGCCACTGCCGCGCCGGCCATGACCGCCTTGTGGGGGGCCGCGTAACGAAGGAGGCGCAGGAAGGGGTTCATCAGCGGGTGTCAGACACCCTATACCCTCTCGGATGGGTCGAATGCCACTGCCAGGCGTGGCGCACGATGATCTCGAGTTCGGCATAGCGCGGCGTCCAGTTGAGCTCGCGCTGGGCGAGATCGCTGGCCGCATAGAGCATGGCCGGGTCGCCGGCCCGGCGCGGCGCCGCCGCCCATGCCACCGGCGCGCCCACCACGCGGCTGACCGTGTCGATCACGGCCTTGACCGATTGCGGCGTGCCGGTGCCGATATTGTAGGCCGCCGAGCGGCCGCCCTCCTCGAGGGCGGCGAGGGCGCACAGATGCGCCTCGGCCAGGTCGCACACGTGGATATAGTCGCGCAGGCACGTGCCGTCGGGCGTCGGGTAATCCTCGCCGAACACCTTCAGCGGCGTGCCCCCGGTGGCGGCGCGAATGGCCAGCGGGATCAGGTGAATTTCCGGATCGTGGTCCTCGCCGATCGTGCCGCTGGGGTGCGCGCCGGCGGCGTTGAAGTAGCGCAACGCCACCCACTGCAGCCCGTAGGCCCGGGCCAGGTGCGGCAGGGCGCGCTCGATGGTCAGCTTGGTCTCGCCGTAGGCGTTGATCGGCTGCTTGGCGAGCGTCTCGACAATCGGCACGCGCTCGGGCTCGCCGTACACCGCGCAGGTCGACGAGAATACGAAGCGCGTGACGCCGGCGTCGCGCATGGCCTCGAGCACGCCGAGCGTGCCGGTGACGTTGTTCTGGTAGTAGTCAAGCGGCTTGTGCACCGACTCGCCGACGGCGAGCCAGGCGGCGAAATGCATCACGGCGTCGGCGCGGTGATCCACCAGCAGGCGGCGGACCGCGGCGACGTCGTGAATGGCGGCGCGCACGAGCGGCACGCCCGCGGGCACCGACTCGGCGTGCCCGGCCGACAGGTCGTCGAGCACCGCGACCGCGTGGCCCGCATCCACCAGGGCGCGCACCGCATGGCTGCCGATGTACCCCGCGCCCCCGGTCACGACCACGCGAGACATGGCTACCGTCCGATCGCGAAGTACGTGAAGCCCAGCGCCTTCATCTGGTCAGGCTGATAGATGTTGCGGCCGTCGAACACGACCGGGGTGCGCATCAGCTTCTTCATGCGCGCGAAGTCGGGTTCGCGGAACTCCTGCCACTCGGTGATCACCGCGAGCGCGTCGGCCCCCTTGAGGGCGTCGTAGTTGCGGTTGCTGTAGCTGATGCGGCTGCCGAACTGCGCCTTGGCCACCTTCATCGCCTCGGGATCGTACGCCTGCACCTTGGCGCCCTTGGCGAGCAGCGCCTCGATGATCGGAATCGCCGGCGCCTCGCGCATGTCGTCGGTCTTGGGCTTGAAGGCCAGGCCCCACACGGCAATGGTCTTGCCCTTGAGGCCGGCGCCGAAGTGCGCCTCGATCTTCTTCACCAGCACGCGCTTCTGGCTCTCGTTGACCGCGTCCACCGCCTTCAGGATCTTGAAGTCGTACTTCTTGTCGGCCGAGAACTTCGTGACCGCCTTGACGTCTTTCGGGAAGCAGCTGCCGCCGTACCCCACGCCCGGGAACAGGAACGACGTCCCAATCCGGCGATCAGATCCCACCGCCTGCCGCACGAGGTCGACATCGGCGCCGAACAGGTCGCAGACGTTGGCAATCTCGTTCATGAACGAAATCTTGGTGGCCAGGAACGCGTTGGACGCGTACTTGGACAGCTCGGCGCTCGGGCAGTCCATCACCATGATCGGCGCGCCGGTGCGCGTGAACGGCTTGTGCAGCTTGACCATGAGGTCCGCCGCCCGCGGATCCTCGGCGCCAATCACCACGCGGTCCGGCTTCATGAAGTCATCGACCGCCGCGCCCTGCTTCAGGAACTCGGGGTTGCTGACCACGCTGAACGGATGCGTCGT
>CAYGMD010000093.1:0-17233 GCA_964350785.1 uncultured Acidobacterium sp.
CGCGGCGACGTCGCGGCCGTCAAGGCCGCCACCGACGCGGGCGCCGCCGCCGCGCGCCGGGTCGGCGAACTGGTGTCGGTGCACGTGATCCCGCGCCCGCACGCCAACCTCGAAGACGTCCTGCCGATCGGCAAAGCCAACGCCAAGGGCTAGGCCGCAGATGACGCAGATGACGCAGACGACGCCGAGAACGGTCTAGGCGCCATGCTGCTTGCGCGTATTGTCGGAACGGTGGTCGCGACCCGGAAGGACCCGCGCCTGGTCAGCAGCAAGCTGCTGCTGGCCCGCGCCGTGGATCCCAAGGGCAAGGCCGAAGGGAACTACCTCGTGGCCATCGACACCGTTGACGCGGGCGTCGGTGAAACCGTGCTGATTGTCAGCGGCAGCTCGGCGCGCCTGGCGGCGGGCATGAAAGACGTGCCGGTGGATGCCGCGGTAGTCGGCATCGTCGACGCGGTTGACGTCGCCGAGTAGACGCCATGCAGCTTGCCCGCGTGATCGGGGACGTCGTCGCCACGCGCAAGGACCCCGGCTTCGACAGCACCCCGCTCCTCCTCCTGCAACCGATCTCGGCCGACGGCAAGCCCGTCGGGCGTCCGCTGGTGGCGGTCGACTCGGTCGGCGCCGGTGTTGGCGAGACCGTGTTCTTCGTTCGCGGCAAGGAGGCGAGCTTTCCCTTTCATCCCACCGAAATGCCGGCCGATGCCGGTATCGTCGGCATCGTGGATCACTGGTCGACGGATAAGAAATGATTTTGGCCCGCGTCGTGGGAACGGTGGTGGCGACGCAGAAGCGCGCGCAGTTCGAGGGCGCCAAGCTGCTGCTGGTGCAGCCGGAGACGCCGCAGGGCGTGGCGACCGGCGCGACGCTGCTGGCCATCGATTCGGTGGGCGCCGGCGTGAGCGAGCGCGTGATCGTGGTGCTCGAGGGCCGCGCCGCCGGCGAGGCGCTGGGCAAGAAGCTCGCTCCCGTGGACGCCGCGATTGTTGGTATCGTCGATCAGCTGGAGTTTGTCGAGTGACGCCGCCGATGACGCCGATGACACCGAGTCAAAAGCCGTGACAGACGACGAAATTCGTTCGCTCATCCGCGTTGCCATCGGGAAACATATGGGCGTCCCGGCCCATGTGGAGTCCGGCTTCTTGACCACCGTCGCCTCGGCGGAGGTGGTCAGCCGGACCGAGCCGGCGCCGCCGCAGCCGCCGCCACTGTCGATCAGCTTTGGCCGCTACGTGCTGCCGCGCGCCGAGGACGACACCATGTGCATCATCGAATCGGCGGTGAAGTGCAATCACTGCGGCTACTGTCAATGTCACGGGCACTAGATTGAAACCCACCGTCCTTGTTACCCGAAGACTGCCGTCCTCGGTGATTTCCCGCCTCGAAGAATCGTGCGACGTCGATCTCTACACCGGCAACACGGCGATTTCGCGCGACGAGCTGATGCGGCGTGTGGCCGGCAAGCACGCGCTGGTGTGCCTGCTCACCGACACCATCGACGCGGCCGTGCTCGACGCCGCCGGGCCGCAGCTGAAGATCGTCGCCAACGTGGCGGTGGGCTACAACAACATCGACGTGCCGGCCTGCCGCGCGCGCGGGGTGGCGGTCACCAACACGCCCGACGTGCTGACCAACGCCTGTGCCGACTTCACGTGGGCGCTGATCCTCGCGGTGACGCGGCGGCTCGGCGAGGGCGAGCGCGTGGTCCGGGCCGGGACGTGGGGCGGCTGGGCGCTCGACTACCTGCTGGGCATGGAGCTGCGCGGCAAGCAGCTGGGCCTGGTCGGCCTGGGCCGGATTGGCCGGGCGGTGGCCGGGAAGGCGCCGGCGTTCGGCATGTCGGTGGCCTATGCCACGCGCACGCCGGCCGATCTGCCCGGCGCCACCCACATGCCGCTCGATCGCCTGCTGGCGACCTCCGACGTGGTGTCGCTGCACTGCCCGATGACGCCGGAAACCAGGCACCTGATCGATCAGAAGGCGCTGACCAAGATGAAGCGGTCGGCCTACCTGATTAACACGTCGCGCGGTCCCGTGGTGGATGAGGGCGCGCTCGCCTGGGCCCTCAAGGAACGGCTGATCGCGGGCGCCGCCCTCGACGTGTACGAGAAGGAGCCGGAGATTCATCCCGGCCTGCTGACGCTCGAGAACGTGCTGTTGATTCCGCACCTTGCCAGCGCGACGACCGAAACGCGCACGGCCATGGCCGACCTCGCGGCGTCGAACGCGCTGGCCGTGGTCGCCGGCCAACCGCCCCTCACGCCGGTGCCGTGACGCCGGCCGCCGTACGCGTCGAGCGCGTCATGCGGACCATCGGTCGGAAGATCGAGGGCATGGAACTGCCCGCCATCGAGAAGATCTCCGAGGGCCAGAAGAAAGACGCGTTCCAGGTCCTGATCTCGACCCTGCTGTCGGCGCGCACCAAGGACGAGACGACGCTGGCGGCCTCCACCCGGCTGTTCAGGAAGGCCCCCACGGTGGACGCCGTGGCCGCCCTCTCGGTGAAACAGATCGAGAAGCTGATCTACCCGGTGGGCTTCTATCGCAACAAGGCCGAGTTCGTGAGAGCGGCCAGCCGGACGCTGGTCGAGAAATTCGGCGGCCGCGTGCCGGCCACGCTCGAGGAGCTGGTGACGCTGCCCGGCGTCGGCCGCAAGACCGCCAATCTGGTGATGATCCTCGCCTTCCAGAGCCAGGCCAACATCTGCGTCGACATCCACGTGCACCGGATTTCGAATCGGCTGGGGTGGGTCCGGACGCGCGAGCCTGAAGAGACCGAGCGGGCGCTCTACCGCGTGATCGAGCAGCGCTGGTGGCCCGTGATCAACCTCTACCTGGTCACCTGGGGGCAGAACGTCTGCCGGCCGGTGTATCCTCGGTGTGGCGAGTGCGCCATCATCTCTGACTGCCGGCGCGTCGGTGTCGGGCGCGTGGCCAAAGCTAAACACGATGGACAAACCTGAAGGTTTGTCCCCACAAGGAGAGGCACTTCAATGTCCGTTCGGATCCTGACGTTCGTTGTCGCCAGCGTGCTGGCCGGTGCCGTGGCGGCATCGGCGCAGACGGCCCCGGCCAAGCCGGCGCCCGCCAAGACCCCGGCCGCCGCGGCCAAGCCGGGCCAGACCTCGCCAGGCGCCGGACCGGTGGTCGTCGTCGAAACCGAGAAGGGCACCTTCGAGTTCGAGACCTACCCGAACGAGGCGCCCAAGACCGTGGCGCACATCCTGGGCCTGATCAACAAGCGCTTCTACAACGGCCAGCGCGTGCATCGGGTCGTGCCGGGATTCGTGATCCAGATGGGCGATCCGCAGACGCGCGACATGACCAAGATGGAAGCCTGGGGCAGGGGCAACAGCGGCACGCCCATCGGCGTGGCCGAGATCTCCAAGACCCGCACGCACGTGCGGGGCGCCGTGGCCATGGCGCACTCGGGCGATGCGGCCAAGGCCGACAGCCAGTTCTACGTGACGCTGGCCGACGCGCATCGCCTCGATCCCGACTACACGGTGTTCGGCAAGATCATTTCCGGCATGGACGTGGTGTTGAAGATCGCCCAGGCCGATCGCATTGTCAGAGTAACCGTGCGCGAGGCAAAGTAGGGATTCCGGCGAGATCGGGAAACCGCTCGACGAGCTCGGCCGGCATCGGCGCCGTGACGGGCTCGTCCAGCATCTTCTTGAGCGTGGTGGCGTTGGCCACGGCCTGCGCCGAGAAGTGGTTGTTCAACAGCAGGTACGCCTTCTTCGCCGCCTGCTGCGCGTGGCTGACCTGGCGGACGATCGGCTCGAGCTCCTTCACCGAGTAGTAATAGTTGTAGCGATCCTCGGCGTGCTCGTGGTCCCACCACTGCGCGGCGTTGCGGCCGTGCAGGCGGAGGTACAGCAGATCACCGCCAGGCAACCCCGACGCAGGGGTTGCCTCCAGCGACAGGTCCTGGCGAATGGACGACTGGAACTTGGGTTCGTCGATCTGCACCCACGCGGCGTGGCCGCCGGCCAGCAACGCGCGCGTGTCCGCCGCGGCGTCGCTCCATGACACGTGGCGCAGTTCCACCGCCAGGGTGTAGCTGGCGAAGGTGCGCAGCAGCCACTCGAGGTATGCGGCGGCCTCGGGCGTGCGATGGAAGCTCGAGGGAAATTGCGCCAGGATCGGGCCGAGCTTGCCGGCCGCCGCGAGCGGATCGATGCCGCCCTTGAAGGCATCGACGTCGGCCCCTGACACCAGCGTTGCGTCGGTGGTCATGCCCGCGTGCGTGAATTTCTGGTACAGCTTCACGGCGAACTCGAAGGCGGCCGGCGTCCGCCGCGCCCACCCCAGCGTCACGTTCGGCCGGGGCTGCCCGTAGAACGTGCTGTTTACCTCGACCACGTTGAAGCGTTCGGCGTAGAACGCCAGCTCGTCGAAGCCCCGCTGGCGATCTTCTGGCAGGGGATAGAAGATCCCGTTCCACGCCCCCCGCCCCGAGGGGTAGTTCCACCCTGAGGTCCCCACACGGACTGTCATGGAGCTAAAATAGTAGGTTCGGGATGCTGACGATCAACGAGATATTCCACTCCATCCAGGGCGAGTCCACCCACGCCGGGCGGCCGTGCGTGTTCGTGCGCCTGACCGCGTGCGACCTGCGCTGCCGCTGGTGCGACACCCCCTACGCCTTTCACGAGGGCCGCAAGATGAGCGTGGACGAGGTGGTCGCCGACGTCGTGGCCCGCGGCTGCCCGGTGGTGGAAGTGACGGGCGGCGAGCCGCTGCTGCAGGCCGACGTGTATCCGCTGATGCAGCGCCTGCTCGATGCCGGCAAGACGGTGCTGGTCGAAACCGGCGGCCATCGCAGCATCGCCCAGGTCCCCGACGGCGTCGTCCGCATCATGGACGTGAAGTGCCCGGGGTCGGGGGAGGCCGGGAAGAACGACTGGTCGAACCTGGCGTTGCTCAAGCCGGCAGACGAGGTGAAGTTCGTGATCGCCGACCGTGCCGACTACGAGTACGCGCGCGAGATCGTGCAGCGCGAGCAGCTCACCGGCCGCGTTGCCGCCGTCCTGTTCTCACCGGTGCACGGCGAGCTGGCGGCGAAGCAGCTGGCCGAGTGGGTGATTGCCGACCGGCTCGAGGTCCGCGTCCAGTTGCAGATGCACAAGTACATCTGGAGCCCGGAGACGCGTGGCGTCTGACAGCCCCGGCCGGGAGCCGGGAGCCGGAAACCGGGAGTCAAAAGGCTCGCCAGCGGTCGTCCTGCTCAGCGGCGGGCTCGATTCCTACACCGCCGCCGCCGTGGCGAAGCGCGACGGGTTTTCCCTGAACGCCCTCAGCATCAATTACGGCCAGCGCCACGTCCGCGAACTCGAAGCGTCGCGCGCGGTCGCCGCCGCGCTCGGCGTCGAGCGCCATCTCGAACTGGCGCTCGACCTGTCGCCGATCGGCGGCTCGTCGCTGACCTCGACGGCGATCGCCGTGCCGAAGGATCACCCGATCGATCCGCAGGTCATTCCCAATACCTACGTTCCCGCGCGCAACACCATCTTCCTGGCCATGGCCCTGGGCTGGGCCGAGGTCCTGGGCGCCGCCGACATCGTGATTGGCGTCAACGCGCTCGACTATTCCGGCTATCCCGACTGCCGTCCCGAATTCATTCACGCGTTCGAGCGGCTGGCGCGGCTGGCCACGCGGGCCGGCGTCGAGGGCCGGCCCCTCACCATTCACACGCCGCTCATCAGCCTGTCGAAGGCCGACATCATCCGCCTGGGCCTCTCGCTCGGCCTCGACTACGGCCTGACCCACAGCTGCTACGACCCCCTGCCATCGGGCGGTCCCTGCGGCCATTGCGACAGTTGCCGGCTCCGCGCCGCGGGCTTCGCCGAAGCGCGTGCAGCCGACCCGCTCACCGGCGCCGCGGGCTGATACCATGCGCCCGTAACCATCGTGGCCCAGCCGCTCCGCCGCCAGATCTATTCCGTCCTCCTGATCCTCACCCTCGTGGTGTACGCCGCCATTGGCTACAGCGGGTACCTCACCTACGGCGAACACCTGCGCCAGCTGGCCACCGAGACCTCGACGATGGCGGCGACGGTGGCGGTGTATGTGAGCCGGAACCTCGAGGCGGCCGATTCGGTGGCGCTGACCGCCTCGCGCCATCCCAGCATGCGTTCGCCCGATCCGCAGGCCACCACGGAGGTGCTGCTGCCGCTCGTCGGCGGGGGCGACCGGCTGCTCACCAACGCGCTGATGGCCGACACCGGGGGCCTGGTGCAGGCCTGGGCGAAGCCGCCGGATCCGAAGGTCGAGGGGCTGGTCGATCCGGCATGGCTCAAGTCGGTGGCCACGGTGGGCCGGACCCAGGTCAGTCCCATGCTGGGGGGACCGGGTGATTCCGTCCACGCCATCGTGCTGGGCTATCCCATTACCGCGCTCGACGGCCGTATTGCCGGCGTGCTCGGCCTGTCGGTCCACCTCGAGGCGATCGAGCAGATCCTGCGGTCGATCCCGCTGCCGGAGGGGTCCGTGGTGACCCTGACCGACCATCACAGCGTGGTCGTGGCGCGCAGTCTCGACTCGGCGTTGTATGTGGGCCGCCCGACCGAAGCGCGCGGCGCGGCCCGCGAGCCGGAGGACGTACCGCCGACCGTGGTGCGCACCGGCGTCGATGGGATCGAGCGCGTGTTCGGCAATGCCGTCATCGAGCGCGGGCCGTGGCTGGCGAGCGTCGGCATTCCCACCGCCGTGGCGCGGGCGCGGACCGCGCCGGTCTACCGGCGCAACCTCGCCATCGCGATCGCCTCCACGGTGGTCATCTTCGGCGTCGCCCTGGTCTTTGGCCGGCGCTGGCTCAAGGCCTTCGATCACCTCGACGAGACCGCCAGGCGCGTGAGCCGCGGCGACCTGTCGCCGCTCGAGCCGCACCTGATGCCGACCGCCGAGATGGAGCACCTGCAACAGACGGTGAGCGGCATGATCACCAACCTGCAGGGCGCGCGCGCCTCGATCGCCGCGCAGGTGGATGACGAGCGGCGGATGCGCGAAGAGGTGCAGTCGCTGCAGCAGCAGGTGATCCGCCAGGAGCGTCTTGCCGCCATCGGCGTGCTGGTGTCGGGCGTCGCCCACGAGCTGAACAACCCGCTGCAGGCCATTCTCGGCTTCTCCGAGCTGCTGCAGATGCACAAGGACATGCCCGAGTCGGCGCGCGCCGACCTCACGCTGATCCAGAAGGAAAGCACGCGGGCCAGCGCCATCATCCGCAACCTGTCGCGCTTCGGCCGGCAGATGTCCGAGCCGACGCCGGTCAAGCTGCGCGACATCGTCGCCTCGGTGATGGAATTGCGGTACCGCAAGCTCGACGAGCTCAACATCCGCGTCGAAGCCGATGAGCGGTCGGTGGCGCCGGTGATGGCCATCTTCACCGAGCTCCAGCAGGTCTTGCTCAACTTCGCGATCAATGCCGAGCAGGCCATCATGCTCGGCGGCACCGGCAGGCGGCAGATCGTGATCCGCACCGGCGATGGCGACGGCTGGGCCTGGATCGAGGTCGAGGATTCCGGCCCCGGCGTGCCGCCGGAAGACGAGGCCAAGCTGTTCCAGCCGTTCTACACCACCAAGCCGGTCGGCGAAGGCACGGGCCTGGGGTTGTCGGTCAGCTACGACATCATCCGCTCGCACGGCGGCCGCATCGGTTACCGGCGCGCCGCTGCCGGCGGCGCGGTCTTCTATTTCGAGTTGCCCGTGGTTCCGACAGAAGAGCCATCAGCGGCGTAGCGTCGGGCTTCAGCCGGGCCGTGCCTATGACCAACCGCATTTACTACACCGACCCCTATCGCACCGAGTTCGACGCCACCATCGTGGCGGTCGAGACGGTTGACGGGCGCACGTTCGTGACGCTCGATCAGACCGCGTTCTATCCGACGTCGGGCGGCCAGCCGTTCGATACCGGCACGCTGGGCGGCGCCGCCGTCAGCGACGTGATCGATCGCGAAGACGGCACCATCGTGCATCTGGTCTCGGGGACGCCGAAAGCCGGCGAGGTCGTGCGGGGCGCCATCGACTGGGCGCGCCGGTTCGATCACATGCAGCAGCACACGGGCCAGCACGTCTTGTCGGCGGCGTTCGCTCGCCTGTTCGGGGTTCGCACCGAGAGCTTTCACATGGGGACGGCGTCGGCGACGATCGACCTGGCGCGCGAGGTCAGTGCGAGCGAAGTGGCCAGGGCCGAGGACGAGGCCAATCGCGTGGTGTGGGCAGACCGCCCGGTGACCATTCGCTTCGCCAGCGCCGAAGAGGCCGCGGCGATGCCGCTGCGCAAGGAGTCGATTCGCACCGGTCCGTTGCGGCTGATCGAGGTCGAGGACTTTGATCTCTCCGCCTGCGGCGGCACCCATGTCGCGCGCACCGGCGGCATCGGCGTGATCGCCGTGGGCGGCCGGGAAAAATTCCGGGGTGGCTCGCGCGTGGAGTTCCTGTGCGGCGGCCGCGCGCTCAACCGCTTCCGGCTCTGGCGAGATTCGCTGGCGGCGACGCAGCAGTTCCTGTCGGTGGCGCCCGAAGAAATGGCGGCGGCGGTCGAGCGGATGCAGGCCGACAGCAAGGCGCAGCAGCGGACGCTGCGGGGCTTCCAGGAGAAGCTGGCCACGCACGAAGCCCACGCGCTGTTGGCGAAGGCCGGCGATCGGGCCGTGATCGTCGAGGCGCTCGAGGGCTGGGACGCGCAGGGCCTCAAGGCGATTGCCGTCGCGGCGGCCGCCGGCAGGCTCGACGCGGTGGTCGTGCTCTTCAGTACGGTCATGCCGGCGCTGGTGGTGATCGCGCGCGGCACGGCCGCCCCAGTCGATGCCGGCGCGATGCTGAAGGCGCTGGTCGCGCAGTTCGGCGGCAAGGGCGGCGGCAAGCCGGACCTGGCGCAGGGCGGCGGCTTGGCGGGACCCACCGCGCAGCTCACGGCAGCGGCTCGCGCGTTGCTGGGCTGAGCCCCCGCGAGGGGCGCAGAGCGCGGTGATATCGTTGAGAAATGCGCGCTCTCCTCCAGAAGCTCCAGATCGAACCCCTCAACCCCGGCGCCTGCACCGGTCCTGACGGCTGGATCGCCGAGCCCGACGGTCGCAAGCTGACCTCGTTCAATCCCACGACCGGCGAGGCCATTGCCGCCGTGATGCTGTGCAGCACCGGCGCCTACGACCGCGTCGCGGCGGCCGCGACGACGGCGTTTGGGGCCTGGCGTGAGGTGCCGGCGCCGAAGCGGGGCGCGGTGGTGCGCGACCTGGGCGAGGCCCTGCGCGAGCTGAAGGAGCCGCTGGGCGACCTCGTCTCGCTCGAGATGGGCAAGATCCGTGCGGAAGGCCATGGCGAAGTGCAGGAGATGATCGACATCTGCGAGTTTGCCACCGGCCTGTCACGCCAGCTCTATGGCCTGACCATCGCCTCGGAGCGGCCCGGCCACCGCATGATGGAGCAGTGGCATCCGCTGGGCCCGATCGGCGTGATCTCCGCGTTCAACTTTCCCGTGGCGGTGTGGTCCTGGAATGCGGCAATCGCGGCGGTATGCGGCGACCCGGTGATCTGGAAGCCGGCCGAGCCGGCGCCGCTGACCGCCGTGGCGGTGCAACACATCGCCAACCGCGTGATGGCCGACCACGGCCTCACCGGCATCTTCACGCTGGCGGCGGGATCGGGCCGCACGGTGGGTGAGGCCATGCTGAACGACGCGCGGTTGCCGCTCGTGTCATTCACCGGCTCCACCGCCATTGGCAAGCACGTCGCCAGCACGGTGGCCGGCCGGTTTGGCCGCGCCATTCTCGAACTGGGCGGCAACAACGCCATCATCGTCGCCGAGGATGCCAACCTGGAGATGGCGGTGCGCGCGATCCTGTTCGGCGCGGTGGGCACGGCCGGGCAGCGCTGCACTTCCACCCGGCGGATCATCGCCCATAAGGCGATCCTGCCGGCGCTGACCGAGCGGTTGTTGAAGGCCTACACGCAGGTTCGCATTGGCGATCCGCTGGCGGCCGGAACATTGATGGGACCGCTCGTCACCGCCAAGGCCGTGGCCGACATGGAGGCGGCGATCGTCCAGGCCAGGGCGGAAGGCGGCACGGTGTTGTGCGGCGGCGGCCGGCGCCCCGATCTCGGTCCGCAGTTCGTCGAGCCGGCGATTATCCGCATGCCCGCGCAATCCACGATCGTCCAGCAGGAGACGTTCGCGCCGATCCTGTACCTCCTCGAGTACGAGCGGTTCGAAGACGCGCTGGCCATGCACAACGGCGTGCCGCAAGGGCTGTCGAGCGCCGTCTTCACCGAGAGCATGCGCCGCGCCGAGGAGTTCGTGTCGGCGCGCGGCTCGGACTGCGGCATCGCCAACGTGAACATCGGCACCTCGGGCGCGGAGATTGGCGGGGCCTTCGGCGGCGAGAAGGAAACCGGCGGCGGCCGCGAGTCGGGTTCGGATGCGTGGAAGGCGTACATGCGCCGGCAGACCAACACGGTGAACTGGTCCACGGCCCTGCCGCTGGCGCAGGGGATCACCTTCGGCGACTGAGACCGCGCCCCGATGCCTGACAGCACGCTGCCGTGGCCCTATGCCATGTGGCGCGCCAGGGCCGCGCGCCTATAATGCGGCGCACATGACCTGGCACGAACTCAATCGCAGCATCGTGATGCCGGCGCAGTGCGACGGGTATGGCCACATGAACGTGCGCCACTACGCCGCCTGCTTCGACGACGCCGGCTGGCACATGCTGGCGAAGGCCGGCGTGTCGCTGGCCGACCTGCACGCGCGCGGGCTGGGCAGCGTCGTCGCGACGCTGACCATCGACTTCCACCACGAGCTGAGGGCCGGCCAGTTGATCCTGGTCACGGGCGCGTTCACCAAGGTCGGCAGCAAGAGCTTCGGCTACGAGATGCGCCTTTACGAAAGCGACTCCATGATGCACTGCGCCACGCAGAAGACCGTGGAAGTGTGCTTCGATACGACGGCGCGACGGTCGGCGCCGTTGCCGGCGGACGTGCAGTCGAAGCTCATGCGGCAGGTGTCACCGGCGTGACCGCCGCCCGTCCTGCTAGTGGGGCAGGCGCATGGCCGCGTCGCTGAGGCCCGGCTCGCGCATCAGCTTTTCGATCTCATCGACGTCGACCGGCACGAAGGCCGACATGTTCTCGTATCCCTTCTCGGTGATGAGAATCATGCCTTCCAGCCGGATGCCCAGCCGCTCGTCCTCGATTTGCATCGCCGGCTCGATGGTGAAGATGCGGCCCGGTTCGAGGGTGTCTGCCTGCAGGCCGCCCACGTCGTGCACCTCGAGGCCCACCATGTGACCCAGGCTGCGCGCGTTGGTGCGGCCGCGATCGTCCTCTACGAAGCGCTCGGCCGCGGGCTTTGATCTTTGGATCGGTGAACTTGAACCCGGCCAGGACGCGTTCCATCTTCGGCAACGCTCGCCCGCGGCAGCGACTCCACGCGAGGGCCGCCGAGTCGCGCGCTATTGTGCGGCCACCCGCGCCTGCCGCCATCCGCTGACAGGCGTCCAGTGCTGGGCCACTAGACCGCGCCGCTCGGGGCAATCCAGGTCCGTGTGAGTGAGCCCGCCGATTGCCTCGAGGTGCCGATGCCGCTCCAGGTAAGCGTCGTTGAATTGCATGCCTTGAAGAGTGGCATTCGGCGTGAAGGTGAACACGACTGTCGCGATCGGGCCGGCGTCGCTTTCGTGAGTCTGCACCTGAACGGAACCGTCCTCGAAAGTCTGAATCGACGGCCCATTCGCCGGAAATGGTTGCGTTTGACCGACCTCCGTGCGAGGCAGAACGATGTAGTGCAGAGGCTCGCCTGCCGGGCAACTGACGCACTCGGTCTCGGCGCCCGACGGTTCGGGTGATCGGCCAGTTGGACGCCGTGCGTCGAGTACTGCGAGAATGTAGGCTCGGCGGCTGTTCGAGATTCCACTGACGAACAGGTACCGGCCATCCACGGAGGGCTGCACCGCGCGAAGCCACCCGCTGTTGACGAAGATGCCCCGCCGTTCGCCCTTCGCGTTCACCGAAACCAGCAGCCCGGGCCACCATGTGAACTGGTGAACCAACCAGGCGATTCGGGTTTCACCGTCTGCGCGATACACCACGAAGTCGTCTGTGGGCCAGGGCGGACCGTACTCATTCTTCCCGAACCGCAGGCGATCCGTGATCCGAAGCGACCAATCCTCCCGCCCATCGGCAGCGAGGCGCGACAGCACGCCGGCATGTTCGGTCGAGTTTCGCTGGTGGACTTGAACTGCGGTCAAGATCTCGTCCCGGCCGTCATCATCCAAGTCCTGAATCGCATGCCAGCGCCCCCACGATGTTGACATGTGGCCTTCATCCAGCCGTTTGGCCCACAAGGGGCGCGATGAACCCGCGTCGTACGCGAGAAGTTGGCCTCCCGATACCTCCAGGCGTCGCGGGACCGGGTCTGGACCGATGCGCGTCCTTGCGGCGATCAGCACCAAGGCCGCCACGCCTGCCAGCGCCACTACCAACCCGCCGACGTGGCCTGCCCGGTTCGCGGTCGCTGGCGGAGCGGGAGCAGTGGGGTCCTGGGACAGGGGTGCGGCATAGCCGTTCGCGGGCCCTGTTCTCAGCCATTCATCAAGTTCGTCGGGAAAGGCGAACACGCGGGAGATCTTCCCGCCAGGAATTCGGTGAACAGGCAGGCCCCGCTCCTCCCACCGGATTACGGTTCGGACGTCACGCCCGAGATAGTGGGCGATCTCCTTCCACGAGTCGAGCCGAGGCATGCCAGCCATGATTCTGAAGGGGCAATCCGGGCTAACAGTGACACCAACTTACAGAATGTCGTTTCCCGTCATGTTTTGCCAATTGCGGCGTTCGGCGCAAGTCATAAATCTGACCCTCTGAGCAACTAGTCAACGGCAAGACATTCAACATTCAACGGGAGGTGTCCTGTGACGAGAAGCTGGAGAGTGGCCGCGGCGTGCGCTGCTCTGATGCTGTGGGCAGTGTCCGCCCACGCGACTGGACCAGGAACATGGGCTGCTACGGGGAGCATGGCCACCGGTAGGGTCAGTGCCACCGCCACGCGGCTTCCGGATGGCAGAGTGCTTGTAGCGGGAGGGCAGAATGCCACCGGCTTTCTTGCCTCCGCCGAAATTTACGATCCGGTCACCGGAACGTGGTCTGCGGCCCCCAACATGTCGACCGCGAGATCGAGCCACGTGGCCTTGCTCCTGCCAAACGGCAAGGTACTAGTCTCGGGTGGTGCGCGCAACGGCGGAACCGAGGCGAGCGCCGAGCTCTACGACCCGGCATCGGGAACCTGGAGCCCGGCAGCCAGCATGAGCACAAGGCGGGTGCAGCATTCGGCAGTGTTGCTCGCAAACGGCAAGGTGCTGGTCGCGGGCGGGTACGAGGTCATACCTGGCTGCTGCTATCCGGGGTTCTGGAGAAGCGCCGAACTTTACAATCCCGCGACGAACACTTGGTCACCCACCGGCGACATGGCGTACGTCCGGATGAGTGGCCATAACGCGACCCTGCTGCCGAACGGCTTGGTACTTGTCGCCGGGGGGCAGGCGACGCTGGGCGGCGGCTGCTGCAGCCCCACGGCCAGCGCCGAGCTCTACAACCCCGCGACCGGCACATGGTCCGCCGCCAGCAGCATGCCGGCGCCCCGAGATGTGCATGCAACCACGCTGCTGGCCGACGGCAGGGTACTTGTCGTGGGCGGCAGCGTGGCCGGCTCGGTGACAACCTCAGCGATCGTCTACGACCCCGTCACCGGCCTGTGGAGCACCACGGGGAGTCTGAGCACGCCCCGCTGGATGCATGTCGCGACGCGTCTGCCGGACGACCGGGTGCTCATCAGCGGCGGCGCCAACGGCAGCGCCTACCTGCTATTTGGCGAGCTCTTCGACCCGGCAACGCAGACATGGAGCACCACCAGCCCGATGACTCAGCCGCGCAGTGGTCACGGCGCCGTGCTCCTTGCGACGAACCGCGTGCTCGACGTTGGTGGGTACAGCGGCAGCACGTACCTCGCGACAGCCGAGCTGTACACTCCGTCCTTTGCGCCGCTCACCGTCGACGCGGGTACGGATCAAACAGTCACGGCCAACGTCTACGGATCGGCGAACGTGTCTGTCACGGCGACGAGCAGTGCGCCAGCCAGTTTTTCGTGGACCGGCCCCAACGGGTTCAGCGCCGTTGATCAAACCATCAGCACAACGCTCGGTGTCGGCATTCACTCTTTCACGGTGACGGCGGTCGACGCGTTCGCGCAGACCGCCACGGATTCCGTTGTCGTCTCCGTCCAGTTGCCCATCCTCAGTGGACCGATTGGTCCACAAGGTCCGATGGGCCCCGCAGGGCCGCCGGGGCCGCCGGGTGAGCCTGGGGCGACGGGCGCCGCCGGTCCACCGGGGCCGCCGGGTCCGATTGGTCCGCAGGGTCTGATTGGTCCGCAAGGTCCGATTGGCCCTGTCGGGCCACAAGGTGAGCCTGGGGCGACGGGCGCGGTGGGTCCGCAAGGCGTGCCGGGTCCGATTGGTCCGCAGGGTCCGATTGGCCCTGTCGGGCCACAGGGTGAGCCTGGGGCGCCGGGCGCGGTGGGTCCGCAAGGCGTGCCGGGTCCGATTGGTCCGCAGGGTCCGATTGGCCCGGTCGGGCCACAGGGTGAGCCTGGCGCGCCGGGCGCGGTGGGTCCGCAAGGTCCGATTGGTCCCGCCGGACCGGGATGGCCGACCGGCGCGATCCTGTATCTGGTCCAAGGAGCAACCCCGCCTCCGGGCTTCGCCCCGGTCGGCAGTTTCCGGCAATCGGTGCCAGGGGGCTCGGGACCGGCAACGGTGCTGACGATCTACGTCTACATTAAACAGTAGACGACGCCTTCGACGGGGCGGTGCGAACCCGCCCGCCCCGTCTTCGATCTCGATCACGTCCGGAGAAGTGTGGCGCTCGGGCTCGTCATGCGCCAAGCTTGACCGAAGCTCGAAGCCCGCCTACTTCGGCGCCATCCGCAGCGCGCCATCCAGGCGAATCACCTCGCCGTTCAGCATCTCGTTTTCGACGATGTGCCGCACGAGCGCGCCGTACTCGGCCGGGCGGCCCAGCCGCGACGGGAACGGCACCTGCTGGCCCAGCGAAAGGCGCGCGGCCTCCGGCAAAGACGCCAGCAACGGCGTATCGAAGATGCCTGGGGCGATGGTGACGACGCGAATGCCCAGCTGCGCGAACTCGCGGGCAATCGGCAGCGTCATGCTGATGATGGCGCCCTTCGAGGCCGCGTAGGCGGGCTGGCCGATCTGGCCGTCATAGCCGGCGATCGACGCCGTGTTGATGATCACGCCGCGCTCGCCGTTCTCGGCCGGAGTGTTCTGGGACATGACCGCGGCGGCGAGGCGGATCACGTTGAACGTGCCCACCGCGTTGACGCGCAGCGTCTTCTCGAACAGGTCGAGCGGGTGCGGGCCGTTGCGGCCCAGCACCTTGGCCGCCGGGCCAATGCCGGCCGCATTCACGACGCCGTGGAGGCCGCCGAAGGCGGAGACCGCGAGATCGACGGCGGCCTTGACCTGTTCCTCGCTGGTCACGTCGGCCTGCGCGAAACGCGCCTTGGCGCCAAGCGCCTGCTCAGCCGCCTGGCCGGTCTCGGCGTTCACATCGAGCAGCACCGCGTGGCCGCCGGCGGCAAGAATCGCCTCGACCGAGGCCCGGCCGAGCCCGGAGGCGCCGCCGGTGACGATGAAGGTCTTTCCGGAAATATTCATGAATGCTCCTATGACACAGGCGACCCCAAAGAACAGGTTGCCTCCACCAAGCGTAGCGTAGAATTGAAAGATTCATGAGTTCCTACGACAAGCACTATTACAACGGCGCCTGGCAAACCCCCGGCAGTACCGACACCGTTGCCGTCATCTCATCGGCCACTGAAGCGGAAATCGCGCGCGTTCCCCGCGGCACCGCGCAGGACGTTGACCAGGCCGTCACGGCCGCGCGGCGCGGGTTCGAGGCGTGGAGCCGCGTGCCGGTCGAGGAGCGCGCCCAGTGGCTCGAGAAGCTGGCCGCAGCCATGAAGACGCGCGTGCCGCAACTGGCGGAAGCCATTGCGCACGAGGTCGGCACTTCGCTCGGCTACGCCACCAAGGTGCAGGTCGAGTTCCCGATCATGATGCTCGGGATGAACGCCAAGTTCATCCGCGAGGCCAAGCTCGAAGAAGAGCTCGGCAACTCCCTCATCATCAAGGAACCGATCGGTGTCGTCGGCTGCATCACGCCGTGGAATTACCCGCTGCACCAGATCGTCTGCAAGATTGCGCCGGCGCTCGCCGCCGGCTGCACCGTGGTGCTGAAGCCCGCGGCGATGGCGCCGGTCAGCGCCTTCATGCTCGCCGAGGCCGCGCACGAGATCGGCCTGCCCGCCGGTGTCCTCAACCTCGTCTCGGGCTCGGGCCGCGTCGTCGGCGAAGCCATCGTCGCGCATCCCGATGTCGACATGGTGAGCTTCACCGGCTCGCTGCAGGCCGGGCGCCGCATTGCCGCGGTGGCCGGCGACGGCATCAAGAAGGTGTGCCTGGAACTCGGCGGCAAGTCCGCCTTCGTCGTCCTGGACGATGCGCCGTTTGACAAGGCGATTGCAGCGGGCGTGAACAACTGCATGCAGAACTCGGGGCAGACCTGCTCGGCATGGACGCGCATGCTGGTGCCGCGCGCGCGCCATGACGAAGCCGTCGAGCTGGCGAAGGCGCAGCTGGCGAAGCTGACGCTGGGTGATCCGTTCGACAAGAACACGCGTCTGGGTCCGCTGGCCTCTGCCGGACAGCGCGACAGCGTGCTGGAATTCATCGAGCAGGGCAAGAAGGAAGGCGCCACGCTGGTGGCCGGCGGCGGCCGCCCGGCCGAGCCCGCGAAGGGCTTCTACGTGGAACCGACGATCTTCGCCAACGTCGACAACAAGATGGCGATCGCCCAGGAAGAGATTTTCGGGCCCGTGCTCGTGATCATTCCGTACGACACCGAGGCGGATGCCGTGGCCATTGCCAACGACTCGCCGTATGGTCTGGCCGGCGGCGTATGGGCCGGAACGCCCGAGCGGGCGCTCGGCGTGGCGAAACAGCTGCGCACCGGGCAGGTCGACATCAACGGCGGGCGCTTCAACGTGCTGGCGCCGTTTGGCGGCTACAAGAAGTCGGGCATTGGCCGCGAGATTGGGCCGCTCGCGCTGGAAGAATTCTTCCAGCTGAAATCCATTCAGCGCTAACCTCGCACGGGTTCT
>CAYGMD010000094.1:0-16848 GCA_964350785.1 uncultured Acidobacterium sp.
GTCTACAAGGGGCGCGTCTCGAAGGTCCTGCCGGGCATGCAGTCGTCGTTCGTCGACATCGGCCTCGAGCGCGACGGCTTCCTGTACGTCTCGGACGTGATCGCCAACCTCGACGAGTACGACAAGGACGACGACGAGGACGAAGGGGCCAAAGGTGCCAACGGTGCCAACGGTGCCGAGGCGGCGGGGGCCGAGGGCGGCACCGAGGGCACGGCGGCGCCCGAGCGGCGCGGCCGGGGCCGCGGCCGCGGCGATCGCGAGGAAGGCAAGGAGCGCGCGCCCGAGCCCAAGATCGAGGAGCTGTTGAAGGAAGGCCAGGACGTGATCGTCCAGGTCGCCAAGGAGCCGCTCGGCACCAAGGGCGCCCGCCTGACCTGCCACGTGACGCTGCCCGGCCGCTTCCTGGTGTTCATGCCGACCGTCGACCACATCGGCATCTCGCGCAAGATCGACAGCCGCGAAGAGCGCGCCCGCCTGCGCGGCATCGTCAAGGAGTTCCGCGACCAGCATCACTTCAGCGGCGGCGTCATCATCCGCACCGCGGCCTCGAACCGCTCGAAGGACGACATCCTCGCCGACCTCAACTACTTCTACAAGATCTGGGTCGACATGCGGCAGCGCGGCGAGCAGAAGCGCTCGCCGGTGACCGTCTACCAGGAGCCCAGCCTGGTCGCCAAGCTGCTGCGCGACCTGCTGACCGACGACTACTCGGCCATCCGCATCGACCACCCGGGCGAATACCAGCGCGCGCTCGAGTTCATCGGCCGCATCATGCCGGGCCTGGCGCCGCGGGTGAAGCTCTACGACAAGGACTTCCCGATCTTCGAGGAATATGGGGTGCAGGCCGAACTCGACAAGGCGCTGCGCAGCAAGGTGTGGCTCAAGTCGGGCGGCTCGATCGTCATCAACCAGACCGAGGCGCTGGTCGCGATCGACGTCAACACCGGCCGCTACGTCGGCAAGAAGACCGCCGGCCGGCTCGAAGACACGATCATCAAGACCAACCTCGAGGCGGCCAAGGAAATCGTCCGCCAGATCCGGCTGCGCGACCTCGGCGGCATCATCGTCTGCGACTTCATCGACATGGAGGAGAAGAAGAACCGCCAGAAGGTGTTCGGGGCGGTGGAGCAGGAGCTGCGCAAGGACCGCGCGCCGTCCAAGGCGCTGCAGGTCTCGGACTTCGGCCTGGTGATCGTCACCCGCAAGCGCGTCAAGCAGAGCCTCGAGCGCGTGCTGACCGAGCCGTGCCCGTACTGCTCGGGCGCCGGCACCATCAAGTCGAGCGCGACGGTGTGCTACGAGATCCTGTCGGAAGTGAAGAAGGTCGGCGCCGACCTCGACGGGCCGGGCGTGCTGCTGCGGGTCAATCCCGACATCGCCCGCGCGCTGCAGGAGGAAGAGAAGGGCGTGCTGCGCGACCTCAAGGACCTGCTGCGCCGCGACATCATCGTCAAACCCGACGTCCACCTGCACCACGAGCAGTTCGACGTCATGTCGATCGGTGGATAAAGCCCTGCAGTCTTGGGGCTTGGGTCTTGGGGCTTGTGGAATTCCCCAAGTCCCAAGGCCCAGGTCCCAAGCCGCTTAGGCGGGCGGCATGTGAATCAGGTAGCCGACGCCCCCGCGGTTGATCCACACGCGCAGGTACTCGTTACCCTTCAGCATCTCCACCTTCGACCCCGACCGCGTCGACGCCGGCGCGTCGGGTCCGGGCTGCAGGTCCTTGGTTTCGGCGGCGGGGACAATGCTGACGACCTCGCGGCCGACGACCTTGCCACTCTGCACGAACTCGACCCAGCGTTCCATGGTCTGCCCGGCGACGGCGGGCATGGCCGCCTCCGCAGTCAGGCGGACCTGATAGGTTCCGGCCTTCAGCGCCTTGCCGTCGGCCATCACGCTCCGGGGCAGGCGGATCGACCCAAGGTTCGCCTCGCCGGCGGGCACCTGGCCTTGCGGGGTGGTTTGTGCGGACACGACGCCCGCCGTCAACACGGCCGCAAGCACTGCGACAAGAATCCTGACCTTCATGCGTTCTCCTCCTGGCGGCGATCCGGTGGATCGCCTTCGGCCTTCATTATGCCAGAACCTTGCCATCCCGACTTACGGCTGTGGCGTCCGGCTTCAGCCGGATCGGAGTGGTAAAAGTCCGCCTAAAGGCGGACTCCACGCACTACTTCTTGGCAATGACGACCGACCCGCTGTGGCTGCGGATCGAGAGAATGGCGCTGGCGTCCCCGTAGGACCCCCGGATCGCCCGGTTGCTGGCGCCCCGGCGGCGGTCGCGGTCGTCGTACCCCATGGTTCGCAGGGTCACCGGCACGTCCGACCGCACGCTGCCGCTGAAGGTGTCGGCGTCCAGCTCGAAGCCGGTATTGCCGGCAATGACGATGCGGACGTTGCCGGAGTGGGAGGTGAATTCGTAGCGGCCGGCCTTGACGAGCGGGCCGTCGAACTCGATGCTGCCCGACACCGACTTGGCTGCGACCCGTTCGAGCTGCATGCCCGACAGCCGGACATCGCCGCTGACCGACCCGGCCTCGAGCGCGCGTGCCTTGAGGCCCGAGGCGATGACGGTGCCGCTGACGGTGCCCAGCACCAGCGTGGCGGTGCTGCCCGAGTCGCGCGCGACCACGTCGCCCGACACGGTCTTGGCCATCGCCAGGTTGGGGCTGCCCTCCACGCTGATGTCGCCGCTGACGGTTTCGGCCCGCACTTCGCCCCGCACACTCGATACGACGACGTCGCCGGAGATCGATCGGATCGCCACCGAGGCGCCGGCCGGGACGGCCACCACGTAGTCGACCCGGGCCGAGATGTTGCGCTCGCCGGACGTGCGGCGCGGATGCACCGTGCGCACCTCGACGCGCCCGTTGAAGTTGTTCATTTCGACGCGCAGTTCGGTCAACAGGCGCCTGGCCTCCCCGGCGCTGCGATGGCGGACGCGCTTGGTGGCTTCGACGCGAATCTCGTTGCCGCCGCCGCCGGTGACGCGCACGTCGCCGGCAATGCCGGTGAGGTCGAGCGCGGCCGCGGCGCCCACCTTGAAGGTCTGCGAGGTCTTGTCGACCGTCTCGGGGCCTTGCCGCGAGTCCTGATACCGCTCGAACCAGCCGGGACGCGGACCGCCGTCGTCGAGCAGCAGGCTGCGCAGCGTGACGGCGGCGCGGGCCGGCGGGGCGCTCGCGACGAGGGCGAGGACGACGATCAGGGGGGTGACGAATCGGTTCGGCATAACATTCGTTACTGCGACAGGGTCTGAATCTTGCGCCCCGCCTCGGCTTGATTGCCCTTGCGCATTTCGTTGATCAATTCGACCGTCGTCTGCAACAGCGCCACCTTGGTGCGGAGGGCGTCGAACAGGCCGTCCTGGGCGTTGGTGCTGGCGGGCTGCGACTTGAGCGCGGCGCGGCTTTCGCTGATCGCCTGGTCGATCACGGTCAGGTTCTTTTGCAGCACCGACGCCACCTGCGGATCGAGTTCGCCGTTGTCCTGGTTGGCGATCGTCTGCAGGTCGTCGATGGCCTTCTGGTAGTGCTTCTCGGCGGCTTCGAACTCCGCGGCCACCGACTCGACGCTGATCGCCGGGCCGCCGGCGGCGTCCGCCGCCGGCGCGGCCCGATCGCGCGACAGCAGCGGCAGCAGGCCGAGCACGGTGGCGAGGATCAGCGCCGCGGCGGCGCCGAGCCACACCGGCCAATGACCGCCGTCGCCGGGGCGACGGCGGTCAAGCCCGCCCGGCATGGAGAGCAGGCGCCCCATGGGCGCCGGTTCCGCGGCGACGGCCGCCTGCAGGCGCGTCCACGCCTCGGGCGCCGGCTCGTGACGGTCCAGCATGAAGGCGGCGGCGCGGATGGTGCGCAAGTCGGTGACGAGCGCGCTGCACTGGTCACAGGCCTCGAGGTGCCGCTCGGCGTTCCGCTGGTCAGCGGGGTCGAGACGCCCGTCGACAAAGTCGACGAGGGCTTCGTTGAGGTCCTTACAGCTCATAACTTGAAACTTGAAACTTGAAACTTGAAACTTGAAACTTGAAACTGAAACTGAAACTGCCAACTTTCAACTCTTCAACTTTCAACTGTCTTCGCCAGGTACGCCCTGATGCGCATCCGCGCCTTGTGCACCTGCGACTTCGACGTGCCCTCGGACACGCCGAGCATGGTCCCCACCTCGTGGTGCCCGAACCCCTCCACGTCGTGAAGCAGGAAGGCCGCCCGGCAGGCCGGGGGCAGCGCCGCGATGGCCCGCTCCAGGTCAATGCGGCTGACCGCGTTCAAGACCGGCACCGGCGCGGCAACCGGCGCGGCGTCCGGCTCGTCCAGCGAATCGGTCTGCTGGCCCATGCGCGACTGCCGGCTGCGCAGCACGTCCAGGCAGTGGTTCATGGCCAGCCGGTAGAGCCAGGTGCCAAGCGACGACTCGCCGCGGAAACCTGCAATCTTCCGATATGCCAGCAGGAAGATGTCCTGCAGCAGATCGTCGGCCTCTCCCTTGGCGCCGGTCATCCGGCTCGCCAGATTGTAGAGCCGAGTGGCGTGCTGGCGGTACAGGGCCTCGAAGGCGGCCCCATCCCCGTTCCGAATGCGCTCGACCAGCTCCAGATCGGCGCTTTTCACATCACTTGTAAGGTTAGACGGGGACATTACGGGCGGGGTTGACGGGGATCGGTGCCAGGGACAGGGCGCACGCCAACAAAGACGTCTCAACCCGCCCTAAGGTTCGGTGTTTCTTTATTTGCGGCCCGTCCAGTGAACCCGCGAGAAGCCTACCACCCGTCCCGGGGTGACGGTCAGGCCCTCGGCCGATAGCAGGGACCGTTTGAGAGACGGGCTGGAGTAACCGCCGAGCCGTCCGCCGGCGGCGACGACGCGGTGGTAGGGCAGGCCGGGACGGTCGGCCGTGCGCATGATGTTGCCCACGGCGCGGGCGGCGCGGGGCTTGCCGGCCAGGCGGGCCACGTCGCCGTAGGTGGTGACCCGCCCCGGCGGAATGCGGGAGACGATCAGCAGGACCTTGCGTTCGAACGCGGTCACCGGCCTACCGTGATGCGAGCCCGGAAGCTGGTCCCTCCCAGGTTGTCTTCGTGAAACGCCTTCGAGACGCCGCCATCGCCGAGGGCGTCCGGAACCGTGGTCCAGACTACCTCGCCGGCCACGCCCAGCCAGCTCGTGAGTTTGAACTCGGCACCGCCGCGCAGATGGTAGCCGCCGAAGCGGTCGTCCACGTCCTCGCCCGTCCCCGAAAAGGAGGAGGTCTCCTTGTAGCCCATGGAGGTGTAGCCGGCGGCGGCGTACGGAATCAGCCTGGGCAGGCGGCGGAAGCGGAACTTCCAGCCGGCGCTAATCTCCAGCGGCACGAGGGACAGGTCAACCGGGATGCCAAGCGGAATGACCTGGCCGTCGATGATCAGCACGCGCTCGCCCTCATCGGCGTACTGCCAGGCGCCCACGTCCACGAACAACCCGCCCCATGGCAGGCCCACCGTCGCGCCGCCGCCGAGAATGGTGCCGGAGTGGGCGCCCAGGATGGCGCCGAAGCTGTCGCTCGCCGTGAACGTGAACTGCCCGGCCATGGCGTAGCCGCCAATCTCGATGCCGCGCGAGGGCGCGGGCCGCGGCGTGGTGCGCGTCTGCGCCGTGGCCGGCAGGGCCAGGGCCACGATCGCGGCCACCGTGAGAACACTCACGCGTACCAACTGCGTCATCTGTGTCATCTGCGGCCCTTATCGCGCGAGGCCGAGGCCGCGCAGCGTGGCGCGTGGGTTGATGAGGCCGTAGCCGTACAGGTCGTCGCGGCCCGCGGCGCCCTTGTCGGTGGCGAACTGTTTCATGGCGGCTTCAATCGCCGCCGGGCTGGTCACGCCCTGCTGCATCAGCAGCGCGGCAAATCCCGAGACATGCGGCGTCGCCATCGAGGTGCCCTGGAAGTAGTAGTAGGAAAACGAATCGGCGCGCGGCGGCCCGAACTGCGACACCGGCCGGTCGTAGGTCTCGAGCAGGTCGAGGTCGAGCGTTTGCTGCAGGATGCCGGCGCTGGTGCCGCCGGCGCGCTGGTCGCCACCCGGCGCCGACAGCTCCACGAACGATCCCGTCGTCGAGTAGTAGGCCGAGTCGAGCGAGCGGCCGACGGCGCCCACGGCCACCATGCCGGCGATGTCGGGGGCCGGCTGCGCCAGCCGGTTCGGCTGGTTGCCGCTGTCGCGGGTGTTGCCCGACGCCACCGCGATGAACACGCCCTTGCCCACCGCGTAGCGCATGGCCTCGGTGACCACCGGCGCGGGGCCGCCCTCGGAGCGGCCGATGCTCAGGTTGATCACCTTGGCGCCGTTGTCGGCGGCGTAGCGAATGCCGCGCGCCACCACGTCGTCGGTGCCCTCGTTCGGGCTCGAGAAGATCTCGTCCCACAGGGCCTGGATGATCTTCACCGGCATGACGCGCACGTTGTAGGCCATCCCGGCGCCGCCGAGGCCGTTGTTCGTGAGCTGTCCGATCGTGCCGGTGACGTGCGTTCCGTGCGAATCGAGATCGACGGGGAAGTTGTCGTCCCAGATGAAGTCGCGCGGCGCCACGAAGCGCGTCGACCCGCTGGCCCCCAGTTCCGGTGCCGCCGCGAACGGCACGTCGACCATGCCCAGCGCGGGGTAGAGGGGGCCGCGCGGCATCATCCGGAACGGGAAACGCGAGTTGTAGCGAAAGGTGCCGGAATGGAAGGCGACGCCGCTGTCGAGGACGGCGACGATGATGTTGCTGGTGGCGCCGGGCTGGATGTCCCAGGCCCGCTCCATGTCGAGGGCGGGGAAGTTCCACTGGTTGGCGTACAGCGGGTCGTTCGGCTTGCTCATCGCGTAGTTGCGATAGCGCGGCTGCGCGTACTCGACGTCGGGCCGCGCGCGCAGCGCGGCGGCGGCGGCTTCCGGGTCCGCCGTGTCGGGAATGCCGATGAGGTCGAAGTTGGCCCAGCCGGAGCGGTCGACCCAGTCGCCGGCCACCTGCCGGGTGGCCGCGGTGATCCCGGCGGCGGTGGCGTCGGCCTTGAACTTGACGATCAGCGAGCCGGGCACGTACGGGAGGCCCGCGTCGTCCGCCTCGGCGCGCAACCGGTCGGCCTCGTCGCGGCCGCGGGCCGCGCGCGGCGGATCCTGATCGCGCAGTCCGCGATCGATGGGCGGCAGCGATGCTTCCTGCATCAGCTGACGCGTGAACTTGGGCGCCTGCGGCTCCTGGCCGGCGCCGGTGGCACCGAGCAGCCCGGCGCCCAGCACCGCGGCCAGCCCAGCCGTTTTCCACACGGTCATGAAGACATGTTAGTCCGTTACTGTCGTGGGGCTCGCGGCTTCGCCGCTCGTCGGGCTCGGACTTCGTCCTTCATAGGGCTTGGCCGCTCACGCGGCCTCGTGGGGAACGCCGACGAGCACCGAAAGGCGCGAGCCCAGGAGGCGCGAGGGGCCGACCCCCACGCGGACCGAAGGTCCGCGCCCCCAGCTACAAGTAGTTCAGCGGATCGATCCCGTACTCGGCCGGATCGAGTGGCGCGAGGACGCTCTGCGGGCCCGGTCCGTCGGCGGGGGCTTCCCACAGGTTGACGTCATATGGCACGTCCAGGGTCTGGCGCGACGGCAGCTGGATGACGCGGACGCGCGGCCTGTAGGGGTCGGGCGCGTGCACGGCCAGCACCACCGCGAGCGCGCCGGTATCGAGGCGCACCAGGTTGCCGGGGGGATAGATGCCCAGCAACTGCGTGAAGCGCCGCACCAGGTGCTGATCGAACTGCTGGCCGTCGTTGCGCTTCATCACCTCGAGAATGCGGTCCGACGGGAACGCCTGCTGGTAGGCCCGCTGCGAGCGCATGGCGTCGTAGACGTCGGCGATGCTGCACAGCATGGTGCCCAGGTTGAGGCCGGCGCGCGCGACCCCGAACGGATAGCCGGTGCCATCGAGCCGCAGGTGGTGCTCGAAGGCAATCACCGGGGCAATGGCCGGCATCTCGGGCGTGCGCCGCAGGATCTCGGCGCCGTCCACGACGTGCATCCGCATGATCGTGAACTCGGCGTCGGTCAGCTTCTCGGGCTTGTTCAGGATCTCGGTGGGCGTGCGCACCTTGCCGATGTCGTGCATGAGCGCGGCGAGGCCGAGCCCGCGCAGGGTCGAGCCCTCCATGCCGAGCGCGCGGGCCTGCGACATGGTCAGGATCGACACGTTCACCATGTGCGTGAAGGTGTAGTTGTCGTAGTTCTTGAGCGCGGTCAGGGCGATCAGCGCGGTGCGGTTGGCGGACACCGCCTGCGCCAGTGAATCGATCAGGGCGCGCGCCGCCTTCGGGTCGGGCGTGCCCTCGGTCTTCGCCATCTCCCAGACCTGGCCGGCGACGTTCGAGGCGTCGGCATAGAGCCGCCGGATGGTCGCGACGTCGGCGGCCGACTTCTCGACCTTCTGCTCGGCCTGGATGCGGCCGACGCGAATGTGCGGCAACGCGCCGAGCACCGCCAGCGGATCGTTGGCCTCGACGCCCGGCCCGGCCGCGCCCGGCCGCCGTTCGGGGTGGGCAATGGTCTGCGCCAGCGTCTGCAACTCTTCGGGCGTGACGCCGCGATCGAACACGATGCGCTCGATCCCCAGCGACTTCAGGCGCCGGATCATCTCGCCCATCGACTCGGCGGCGCGCGGCAGCGGGGTGTCGCCGACAATCACTTCCTGGCCGATGATGCCGATGGCAATCGACGGCTGATCGGTCAGCAACTGGGTGATCGATTCGTTGAGGCCGTCGAACGCCCGCTGCACCAGCGGATGTGACGGCGCGTACAGCTGGGCGCCGCGCAGCGCCGCGCCCAGCCGGCGCATGAACTCGTCTGCCATCCGCAGGCGGGTGACCGGGTCCGTCACGACTGGGGCCTCCGCGCCGGGGCGCGCATGGGCGCCGGCTCGGCCAGCGCCGTCTTGGCGGCGCGCTTGACGCCGCCGGAGCCGCCGTCGGCCGCCTCGCTCAACGCGCGCTCGGCGCTCGGCAGGTTGATCGCGCGCAGCGCGCGCGCCGCCGCCGCGCGAATGCGCGTGGTCCGGCCCGGGGCGTACCACTCGCCGCGGTGCAGGATGTCCTTCAGCGTCGACACCGAGCGTTCGTCGTTCGCCACGCGGCCGAGTGATTCGATGTTCGAAATGTAGTCGGCCTCGAGCGCGCCGGAGTAGCCGGTGTGCGTGAGCAGGTGCACGAACAGCGGGGCGGCGCGCTCGTCGCGCAGCGACCCGAGCGCCTGCAGGATGGCTTCGCGGGTGTGCGGCTTGCCGTTCTTCAGCGCCTGTTCGAGCGCGCCATACGCCTCGTCGGTGCCAATCTGCACGATGGCGCGCAGCGCCTCTCGCTGGACCTGCGGCTCGCCGTCATCGAGCAGGCCGCGCAGGTCGGGCAGCGCGGCTTCGCCGCCGAGGGCGCGCAGCAGGTCGACCGCGGCGCGGCGCACGGCGGGGTTGGGCGACGTGCGCAACTCGTCGGCGTACTGGCGGGCGGCGGTGCCGAAGCCGATCAGGATGTCGCGCAGCCGGCGCACCGTGCGGGCGTTGTCCTCGGCGGCCAGCGCGTCGGCGAGCGGTTCGACCAGCGCCGGGCCAATGGTCCGGCAGATCTGCGCGGCCAGGTTCACCTCGCTCTCGGTGGCCTGGCGCAGGAACAACACCAGGTGCCGGATCAGGGCGCCGTCGACCAGGCGCGTGACGCCGGCCGCGGCATACGCCGCGTTGGGCGAGCCGGTCTTCGTCGAGGCGGCGACGACGGCGTCGACCAGCTGGGCGGCGAGCGCCAGATCGCCGACGAGCACCAGCTGTTCGATGCTGCCGACCGCGAGGTCGAGCACGCCGGCCCAGGCATCGGTGCGCGCCTCGATGGTCAGCAGGTCCAGCAACAGGTGCTGGTCGAGGGCCCGGACCTCCTCGTCGCTCACCGTCGAGACCCAGGCGCGGATGCGGACCGGCGGGTCGTCGCCGATCTTGTCGACGTCGAGCGCCATGGTGCGCGCCGAGGTCAACTCGCGGGCGTAGTCCTCCGACACGAACTGCGAGTCCGAATACGTGGTCAGCATCTGCGTCGAGCTGTTCCACACGCTCTCGAACTGGGGATCCTCGCCGAACCTCGCCGCGGCTTGTTCGGTCGCGGCGGCCAGGATGCTTTGCTGGCGCTCGGGGTCGGGCACCAACGTCTGGAACGCCGCGGCCAGGCGGTTGCTCGCGCCGCGGTCCTTGACCACGTTCTCGACCAGGAACTGAGTCAGCATCTCGTCGGTGAGGCGCGCCTGCAGCTCGCCGCCCAGGTCCATGCGCGGTGCGGCCGTGCCGGCCGGCTGCAGCGGGGGCGGATCGGTGATCAGGGTCAGCAGCATGTCCGGCGACATCTGCGCCGCCGCGCCGGCCATGCGGTTGAGCACGGCGTCGAGCTGGTCGGGTTGCCGTTCGGCGGCGTAGTTGGCCAGCCCGTGCATCAGCTCCAGCAGCGACTTGCGCTGCTGGACCGAGTCGTCGCCGCTCGCGCGGCCGTGCGCCTGCAGCCGTTCGGCGAACTGGGCCAGCCGCTGCGAGTCCTTGGCCACTTCGAGCATGCCGGCCATGCCCGGTTCGAGATCGCCGGAGTCTTCCTGCTCGTCGCTGAGCGTGGCCAGGATGCGGTCCCACGACGCCGACTCGCCGCTGCCGGCGCGCTCGCGTAACACCTCGGCGTAGTCGATCTCCTTGAGCGTGATCGACTTGTTGCCGTTGGCCGCCCACGCCGTGGCGACCCCGCCCTCGGCGCGCGCGTCCTCGGGCGACTTGGCCAGCAGCATCAGGAACGCATGCCACTCGTCGGGTTCCAGCGTGCTGAGCAGCGTGATCTCGCCAATGAGCTGCAGGTGAAGCAGCGACGCCAGTTCCGCGGCGGCCGGGTCCGGCTTGGCAAAGCCGCGGCCGCCCACCAGCAACGCGTCGGGCAGCACGGTGATCGGCAGCGGGCCGTTGTACACGGCCTGCTTGCCCGCCTCGGTGATGCGCGACAGCGCCGCCTGGATGGTCGGGTGGCTGGGCGGGTACATCGAGACCACGCGCGTCGCCGCCTTGCAGGCCTTGGCGAACTCCGACAGGCGCCCGGCAGTGTCGGGCGACAGCGGTTCCGGCGGCGGGGTGGTCGGGGACGCCATGGTTGAGGTAGCCGCCAATTATAAGTAGGTCAGGGGGTCGATGCCTACCTGGGCGCCATCGATGGCCTCGACCACCGCCCGGGTAAACCCGCCCCGCCCGTCGCGGTCCCAGGTGTTGGTCAACAGCGGCGTCTCGTAGGGCGCCCCCGTCCGGTCGAGCACCAGCTTGACCTGCGGCCGGAACGGGTCGTCGGGATGGGTCTGCGTGACCACCCCGACCTCCTCGGTGCTGAGCCGCACCACCGTGCCAATCGGGAACAGCCCCATCAGGTTGACGAAGCGCCGGAGCAGCGACGGGTGAAACGCGGTGCCATCCTGCTGGCCCATGATGTGCTTGATGCGATCGGTCGCCAGCCCGGCGCGATAGGCGCGGTTGCTGCGCAGCGCGTCGAACACGTCGACGATGCTGACCACCATGGTGCACAGGTTCAGGGTCCGCGCGCCGATGTTCTCGGGGTAGCCGCTGAGATCCTGCTTCAGGTGATGCTCGAAGGCGACCACCGGCGCCAGCGCCGGCGTCTCGGGCGTGCGCCGCAGGATGTGCGCGCCGTTCACCACGTGGAGCTTCATGATGGTGAATTCCTCGTTGGTCAGCTTGTCGGGCTTGTTCAGGATCTCGAGCGGCGTGTGGACCTTGCCGATGTCGTGCATCAGCGCCGCGAAGCCGAACTCGCGCAGCATCGGGCCCTCGAGATCGAGCGAGCGGGCCATGGCCATCGACAGCGCCGCGACGTTCACCATGTGGGTGAACGTGTAGTTGTCGTGGCGCTTGAGGGCGGTGAGGGCGAGCAGCGACGTGCGGTCCTGGTAGACCAGCTTCGACAGGCTGTCGATGATGCCGCGCGCGTCGGCCGGGTCGGGCTGCTCCCCGGCCTTGGCCGCCGTCCAGATCGTCTCGGCGGTCGACACCGCCTTCGTGTACATCTGCTTCGCCGCCGCCAGGCCCAACTCCTCGTCGGCTGTCTCCTCGACCACGACCTTCGACACCTGGATGCGGCGAATGCCGCGCGAGGTCAGGCGATCGCTGACCGCCGTGCGCGACACGCGGTCGGCGAGTTCGTCCATCAGGGCGCGAATGTCGGTGTCCTCGACGTCGCGCGCGAACGTGATCTTCTCGATCTTGCGTTCGCGCATGTCGCGCAACAGGCCGGCCAGCGAGCCCGAGCCGCGCGGCAGCCTGAAGTCGTTGACGACGACGTCGTCTTCCAGGAAGGCGACGATCACGGTCGGCGCGTCGGCCAGCGCGGGCTTGAGGATGGCGTGCAGTGCCGTGGCCGAGCGCGCCACCAGCGGATGCGTGGGGGCGTAGAGCTCCGCCGAGCGCACCGCGGCGCCCAGCCGCCGGACGACTTCTTCCTGCGGCGTAATCATGCCGGCGACCGTGGCGCGGCGGCCGCCATGCGCCGCAGGAAGAAGTCGCCGGTGCGGGCGAGGTCATCGAGGGTGTGGCGGGCCTTGGGCGTGCCGATGCGCGCCAGCGTGCGCAGCGCGCCCTCGCGCAACCGCCGGGTCTTGCCCCACGCCAGCCACTGCCGGCGGCGCGCGGTCTTGGCGATCTGCGGCAGCGCGCGATCGTCGCGGAACGCGGCCAGGGCGTCGAGCGTGTCGAGCACCATCGACAGGTCCCCGCCAAACGGATCGCTGTCGTCGAGCACCCGCCCGAGCATGGGGACGACGCGGGGATCCCTGAGATCGACGAGGGCGGCAATCACCGCGGCGCGCGCCGCGCCCGCGGTGGCCTTCAGCACCATGTGCAGCGCCCGGCCGGCGGCCGGGTCGTCGATGCGCGGCAGCGACGACACCGCTTCCTGCATGACCCGCACGTCGGTGCGCCGCAGCAGGGCCTGCAGCGGCGGCACGGCGGCCGGCGTGCCAATCTGTCCGAGCAGCCGCGCCAGCTCGCGCTGCACGAACCAGCGCTGGTCGTCGACGGCGGCCGCCAGACTCGGAATCGCCGGCGGCCCGAGCTTCGCCAGCAAAGCCGAGGCCCGCTCGGTGGCGGCCCCGCCGCCCTCCTTCTGGTACGCGCCAATCAGGGCCGGCACCGCCGGGGCGCCGATGGCGAGGACCACCGCTTCGAGGCTGCTGAACTCGTCGGCCGACAGGTCGGCGAGTCCCGCCGCCGATTCGGCCACCGCGGCCGAGGCGCCAAGGCCGTCGAGGGCGCGCCGGCAGGCCTCGGGGGCGAGCGCCGGCGTGCGCGTGATCGCGGCCGTCAGCTCGGCGACCACCGGCACCGCATCGGCATAGGCCCCGGCCAGCAGGAGCTCCTCGACAAAGGCCGCCATGTCGCGCGCCGTCTCCGCCAGGCGCCCGGCTTGCGATTCGTTGCGCAGCAGATCGATCAGCAACTGTCCCGAGAGCCGGCGCACGCTTTCGTGGCCCAGCGTGGCGAGCCAGTCGGTGATCTCCGGCGGCAGGCCGCGCGCCGCCAGGTCGGCGGCGCGCGCGGCGGCTGAATCCATGGACTGCCGGTAATCGGTCGACACGTAGGTCGATTCGTCGTACTTCAGGAGCAGTTCGTCGAGCGACTGGCGGATGTCGTCGATCGGCCGCTTGCTGCCGAAGTCGCGTTCCGAGATCAGGCGCTTGGCGAGGGTCAGCACGCGGCGCTTGCGGTCGGCGTCGGGGGCCAGCGTGTCGAGTACCTTGGCGAGCCGGTTGGTCGGGTGGCCCGGCGCCGACAGCGCGCGCGCCAGCAGCATGGCCACCTGCTGGTCGTCGAACGCCTGCTTCAGCGCCCCGACAATCTGCACGCCCTCGCCGGCGCTTTCTTCCTGCAGCATCAGCTCGAGCGCCGTCGCGGGGTCGAGGTTCGAGGCGGCGAGGGCCAGCGAGTCGATCACTTCCTGCACGCGTTCGGGCTCGAGGGCGGCCACGGTCTTGGCGATGTGGCGGTACACCGCCAGCACGGTCGCCGCCTGGGTGGTGACGAGCGGCGAGCCGTCGGGGGTGGTGAAGGGCTCGCGGCTGTCCTTGGCCAGCTCGCCAATCGCGCCGACGTCGCGGGAGATGTCGAGCAGGCGCTGCTGCTCGTCGGCCGTGAACGTCGACCGGCCCAGGATGATCGACCGGACGATCGCCTTCCAGGTGGAGTCGCGGCGGGCCGGCCCCTCATCCAGCTCGCGTTCGAGAATCTCCTGGTAGTCAATCTGCTCGAGGAGGACGGCGTTCTGGTCTTCGGCCGCCCAGATGGCCGCCGGGCCCCCGCGGGAGCGGCGGGTGGTGCGATCGAGCGACAGCACGTTCAGCAGCGACCGGAGCACCGCCTCCGGCGGCGCGGTCACGAAGGTGAGCTGCAGGATGTCGTGGTCGTGCAGCAACTCGGCGCATTCCACCACGGCCAGCTCCGAGGACTCGAGCGGGGCGCCGTCGAGCAGCAGCTGGTGGGGCGTCACCGCGAGCTGCATCATGCCCCCCGTGGTGGCCTCGGCCGCGGCCACGGTCAGCCGCTCCACCGCGGCGACGACGGCCGGGTGGTCGGGCGGATAAAACCCCCAGCTGCGCAGGGCGAGCGTGATCGCGCGCGCCAGGGTGACTGCCCTCCGGGTGACGTCGGCCGGTGAAGCCGCTCGCTGGGCCATTGGTTTGTCTAAGATATACTGCCGACCGCCCATGCGAGCCGTCGACATCATTCGCGCGAAGCGGGACGGCGACGCCCTGTCGCGCGAGGCCATTGCCGCCTTCGTGACCGGGGTGACCGACGGATCGTGGCCCGACTACCAGGCGTCGGCCCTGCTGATGGCCATTGTCCTGAAGGGCATGAACGGCGTCGAAACCGCCTGGCTGACCGACGCCATGGCCCGCTCGGGCGACCGCGTCGATCTCAAGCACATTCCCGGCATCAAGGTCGGCAAGCACAGCACCGGCGGGGTCGGCGACAAGGTGTCGATCGTGCTGGCGCCGCTGGCGGCCGCGTGCGGCGTGACCGTGCCGAAGATGTCGGGGCGCGGCCTGGGGCACACCGGCGGCACCCTCGACAAGCTGGAGAGCATTCCCGGCTTCCGCGTGGCGCTGTCGATCGACGAGTACAAGGCGCAGCTGGCCGATCTCGGTTGCTGCCTGATCAGCCAGACCGCGAACATCGCCCCCGCCGACAAGGCTCTGTATGCCTTGCGGGACGTGACCGGCACCATCGAAAGCCTGCCGCTGATTGCCTCGTCCATCATGAGCAAGAAGCTGGCCGAAGGCAGCGAGGCGCTGGTGCTCGACGTCAAGTGCGGGCGCGGCGCCTTCATGAAGCGGCCCTCGGACGCGCTGGCCCTGGCCCGATCGATGGTGTCGATTGGCACCGCGGCCGGCGTCCGCACCGAGTGCTTCATCACCCAGATGGACGTGCCGCTCGGCCACGCCGTCGGCAATGCCGTCGAGATTGCCGAGTGCGTCCAGGTGCTGCGCGGGCAGGGGCCCGCCGACCTGACCGAGCTGGTGATCCGCCTGGGCAGCCGCATGGTGCGCCTGGCGAAGAAGGCCGCCACGGACGAGGACGCCGCCGTCCTGGTCCGGCAGACGCTGTCGTCGGGCGCGGCGCTGGCGCGGTTCCGCGCGATGGTCGAGCGCCAGGGCGGCGATCCCGCCGTCGCCGACGATCCGGGCCGCCTGCCGTCGGCCGCGTTGACGCACGTGGTGACGGCGCCGCGCCGCGGCTTCGTGACGGCGCTCGACGCCCTGCTCGTCGGCCGCGCGGCGGTGGCGCTCGGCGCGGGCCGCGACAAGAAGGATGACCGCGTTGACCTGTCGGCCGGCATCATCCTGCTGAAGAAGCCGCTCGACGCGGTCGCCGCCGGCGAGCCGGTGATGGAACTGCGCTTTAACGACGCGTCGCGGCTGGCCGCCGCCCTGGCGCTGGCGACGCAAGCGATCGTGATTGGCGACCAGCCCCCGGCCGAGCAGCCGCTCGTGCTGGGCTGGGTGCACGACAGCGGCGAGACGATGTTCGCCGCCGGCGCGTAACGAAACGATCGAGAGGGACATTTGCTGAGCACGCTGCAACCACTGATCGGCCTTTTCGGCATTCTCGGCCTCGCCTACGCCCTGTCGACCAACCGCCAGGCCATCAGCCTGCGCGTGGTTGGCTGGGGGTTGGGGCTGCAGGTGCTGTTTGCGCTGATCGTCCTCAAGACCACCATCGGCCAGCGGGTGTTCGAGGTGCTGGGCGACCGGATGCGCCAGCTGCTCGATTTCTCGATCGTCGGCTCGGGCTTCGTGTTCGGCGCCCTCGGCGACGCCTCGGTGTGGAGCCGCGTGATGACCGGCGCCCTCGGGGAGGAGGGCGCGCGCTACGGCGTCGTGTTCGCCTTCCAGATCCTGCCGACCATCATCTTCATCGCCGCGCTGTTCGCCATCCTCTACTTCATCGGCCTGATGCAGATCATCGTCCGGCTGTTCGCCGTGGTGATGAACAAGGTGATGGGGGCCAGCGGCGCCGAGTCGCTGAACGTCGCCGCCAGCATCTTCATGGGCCAGACCGAGGCGCCGCTGACGATTCGCCCGTTCCTGGCGCGCATGACGCAGTCGGAGCTGATGACGGTGATGACGTCGGGCATGGCCCATATCTCCGGCGGCATCATGGCCGCGTACATCGCCTTCGGCATCGACGCCAAGCACCTGCTGACGGCCGTGATCATGACCGCGCCCGGCACGTTGATGATGGCCAAGATGTTCGTGCCCGAGACCGAGACCCCCGAGACGCGCGGCAC
>CAYGMD010000095.1:0-16740 GCA_964350785.1 uncultured Acidobacterium sp.
CGGTCTCGTGCGCCTTGATGCGGCCACTCGCGATCAGGATGCGAATCGCGCTCAGCGCCGCGCCCCCTTCGGGGGCCGCCGACACGCCTTCGCTGCTGCCGAGCACCATCATGTCCTGCACCATCTGCGCATCGGACACCGCGACGGCGGCGCCGCCGCTGTCGCGAAGCGTCCGCAGGATCAGGAAGTCGGCAATCGCGCGGGGCACCCGCAAGCCATCGGCCACGGTATGCGCGTTGTCCCAGGTGCCGGCGGTTTCGGCGCCGCTGTCGAAGGCGCGAATGATCGGCGCGCAGCCTTCGGTCTGCACCGACACCATCTTCGGGCGCCGCCCGGCGGCCAGCCAGCCGATGGCTTCCATCTCGGCGAACGCCTTCCACATGCCGACGATGCCGGTGCCGCCGCCGGTGGGATAGATGATCCAGTCGGGCAGTGTCCAATTGAGCTGCTCGGCCAGTTCATAGGCCATGGTCTTCTTGCCTTCGGCGCGGCCCGCCTCGCGGAACGTCGAGACCTCGTACCACCCCCGCCCTTTGGCGGTTTCGGTCGCCACCCGGCCGGCGTCGGTGATGAGGCCGTCGACCAGCGTCACGTTGGCGCCGTAGAGGCGGCATTCGTCGATGAACGGCTGCTTCGCGTCCTTGGGAATGAAGACCTCGCACTTCATTCCGGCGGCGGCGGCGTAGGCGGCCGCCGCGTTGCCGGCGTTGCCGGCCGTGGGGAGGAACACCGTGTCGGCCCCCAGGGCCTTGGCGCGGGAGATGGCGGCCGACAGGCCGCGGGCCTTGAAGGAATTCGTCGGATTGAGCGATTCGTCCTTGATCAGGAGCCGCTCGAGGCCGAGCGCGGCTCCGAGGCGCCGGGCGTGGAGCAGGGGCGTCAAGCCCTCGCCGAGGGTGACCGGGTCGTCGCCGGCCAGCAGCGGCATCAGTTCGCGATACCGCCACATGCTGGGGACCCGGTCGGCCAGCGACTCTTTCTTCCACGACCTGGCCGCCGTCAAGTCATAGCGGGCCAGCATCGGCAGCTTGCAGGACGGACAGAGGAAGTGGGTTTCGCGCGGATCGAAGGGGCCCGCGCCGCACCCGCTGCTGCACTCCAGGTGTGTGAAGTAACTACTTGCCAAGCAGTTCCTGGTCTTTCTTCTGCTGGAGTTCGTCGATCGCCTTGACGTGCAGGTCGGTCAGCTTCTGCACCTCGTCGAGTGCCCGCTTCTCGTCGTCCTCCGAGATCTCGTGATCCTTCAGCATCTTCTTGAGCTTGTCGTTGGCGTCGCGGCGCACGACGCGCACGTGGTTGCGGCCCTCTTCGGCCATCTTGTGCACGTGGCGCGACAGTTCCTTGCGGCGCTCTTCGGTGAGCGACGGAATCGGGATGCGCAGCACCTTGCCGTCGGAGGCGGGGTTGAGCCCCAGGTCCGACAGCCGGATGGCGCGTTCGAGCGCCGCCATGATCGACGGGTCGAACGGCTGGCACACGATCAACGCCGGCTCGGGGATTGAGAGCGTCGCCACCTGGTTGAGCGGCAGTTTCGAGCCGTAGGCCTCGACTTGCACGCCCTCGAGCATGCCGGTCGAGGCGCGGCCGGTTCTCACGCCCGCCAGTTCCTTGCGGGCGAACTCGACGTGCGCATCCATGCGCTTCTTCACTTCGGCGAACAGACCCTTGAGGTCGCTTACATCCATGATGTCGGTACCTTGTTGGCTATGCGGTGACGAGAGTGCCGATGGTTTCACCCATCACGACCCGGCGGATGTTGCCCGGGGTCTTGAGGTTGAAGACCAGGATCGGCAGCTTGTTGTCCATGCAGAGGGAGATCGCGGTCGCGTCCATGACCTGGAGGCGCGCCTGCAGCACCTGCAGGTAGGAGATCGTGTCGTAGCGGGTCGCGTGCGGATCCTTGTTCGGATCGGCGGTGTAGATGCCGTCGACCTTCGTCCCCTTCAGGATCACTTCGGCCTTCATCTCCATGGCGCGCAGGGCCGCCGCCGTGTCGGTGGTGAAGTAGGGATTGCCGGTGCCGGCCGCGAACACCACGACGCGGCCCTTTTCCAGGTGGCGCACGGCGCGGCGGCGAATGAACGGTTCGGCCACCGCCCGCATCTCGATCGCGGTCAGCACCCGCGTCGCGACGCCGTTGTGCTCGAGCGCATCCTGCAGCGCCAGCGCGTTGATCACGGTGGCCAGCATCCCCATGTAGTCGCCGGTCGAGCGGTCCATGCCGCGGGCGCTCGCGGCCAGGCCGCGGAAGATGTTCCCGCCGCCGATCACGACGGCGGTCTGGACGCCCAGGGCCTGGATTTCGGCGATGTCCTGCGCGATGCGGGTGGCCACGGCCGGGTCAATCCCGTAGTTCTGGTCGCCCATCAGGGCTTCGCCCGAGAGCTTCAAGAGAATCCGTTTGTAGTGGGGAGGAGGAGAGGACGGGTCGGAGGGCACGAAAGGATTATACAAGGTGCCTAATGTGCCTACGGTGCCTAAAGTGCCTGAGGTGCAGAAAGCACCCTGGGCCCCTTAGGCACCTTAGGCCCCCTAGGCACCTTATTCCTGGGCCAGTTCGCCCAGTTTGAATCTCACGAAGCGGGTCACCGTAACGTTTTCGCCGGTCTTGGCCGTGGCGGCCGCCACCATCTGCTTGATGGTCACGTTGGGGTCGCGCACCGACGGCTGGTCCATCAGGCACACCTGCGAGTAGTAGCTGTCCAACTTGCCCTCGACGATCTTGTCGATGACGTTGGCCGGCTTGCCCGAACCCGCGAACTGGGCGCGGTAAATCTCGCGCTCCTTCTCGAGCGTGTCGGCGGGCAGGTCCTCGCGCTTCACCACCAGCGGGCTGGCCGCGGCGATGTGCATGGCGATCTCCTTGGCCAGCGACTGGAAGTCGGGCGTGCGGGCGACGAAGTCGGTCTCGCAGTTCACTTCCACGAGCACGCCTACCTTGCCGCCCAGGTGGATGTAGTGCCCAATCATGCCGTCCTTGGCCACGCGGCCGGCCCGCTTGGCGGCCTGCGCCAGGCCCTTCTTGCGGAGGATGTCGACGGCCTTCGCCACGTCGCCGGCCGATTCGTCGAGCGCCGCCTTGCAATCCATCATCCCGGCGCCGGTCTTCTCGCGCAGTTCCTTGACCTGTGCTGCTGTCGCTGCCATTTCACTGACTCCTCAAAACGAAAGATCGCTGTACGTAAAGCGCGCCGGCCCGTGTTATCGCAGCCGGCGCGGGAAGTGGCGACAAACCTTCAGGTTTGTCGAAGTGGCGGTTAGGCCGTGGGGGCGGGCGTCTCAGCGGGACGCTGGGGCTTGCGAATGTCCGCCGGGCGGACCGTGCGGCTGGCTTCGTGCGCGGCGGCCGCTTCGGCCTCGCTCGCCACCTGCTCGGCCATCGCCGACTCGCGCTGGCCGCGGCCGTCGATCACGGCGTCGGCGACGCGCGAGACAAACAGCTTGACCGAGCGCAGGGCGTCGTCGTTGCCGGGGATCACGTAGTCGATCTGGTCCGGATCGCAGTTGGTGTCGACGATTCCGATCACCGGAATCTTCAGCTTGCGCGCCTCGTCCACGGCAATCTGTTCCTTGCGCGTGTCGACGACGAACAGGGCGTCGGGGAGCCGGCCCATGTGGCGAATGCCTTCGAGGTTCTTGAGCAGCTTGCGCTTCTCTTTCTCCGCCTTGGCGATTTCCTTCTTGGGCATCGTCTCGTAACGGCCGTCGGTCGACATCGCCTCGAGGTCGCGCAAGCGGTTGAGGCTGCGCTGAATCGTGGTGAAGTTGGTCAGCAGGCCGCCGAGCCAGCGCTCGTTGACGTAATACATGCCGCAGCGCGTCGCTTCTTCCGCGACCACGTCCTGCGCCTGGCGCTTGGTGCCCACGAACAGGATCGACTTGCCTTCGGCCGCCAGCTGGCGCACAAAGTCCTCGGCCTCGCGGTAGTGCTTGACGGTCTTGCCGAGGTCGAGAATGTAGATGCCGCTGCGTTCCCCGAAGATGAACGGTTTCATCTTGGGATTCCAACGCTTGGTCTGGTGTCCGAAGTGCACGCCTGCCTCGAGCAGGTCCTTCATCGCGAGCGGGGTCAAATTGCCTCCATCCATGGCAGCCATTAGCGCTTGCTGAACTGGAACCGCTTGCGGGCGCCAGCCATTCCGTATTTCTTGCGTTCCTTCGCGCGCGCATCGCGCGTGAGCAATCCGTCCTTCTTGAGCTTCGCGCGCAGTTCGAGATTGAACTCGCATAGCGCGCGGGAGATGCCGAGGCGAATGGCGCCGGCCTGTCCGGTCATACCGCCGCCCGACACGGTCGCCAGGATGTCGAACTGCTCGGCGGTTTCCGTGAGGATGAGCGGGGACTTCACCAGGATGCGCAGCGTCTCGCGCGGGAAGAACTCGGCGAATTCGCGCTTGTTGACCTTGATCGCGCCGGTGCCGGGACGGAGGAACACGCGGGCGGTGGATTCCTTGCGGCGCCCGGTTGCGTAGTATTCAGTAGCTGCCAAGTTACTTGACCTCGAAAGCGGTGGGTTTCTGTGCGGCGTGCGGGTGCTTGTCACCGGCATAGACGTTCAACTTGCGATACATGGCGTCGCCGAGCTTGGATTTCGGCAACATGCCGCGCACGGCTTCTTCCACCATGCGCATCGGGTTCTCCGCGCGAACAACCTTGGCGCGATCGGTGCGCAGGCCGCCGGGGTAGCCGCTGTGGCGCTGGTAGACCTTCTGGTCCTCCTTGCGGCCGGTCAGCTTGACCTTGTCGACGTTGACGATCACGACGTGATCGCCGGTGTCGAGGTACGGCGTGTAAATGGCTTTATGCTTGCCCTGCAGCAGCTTCGCGGCGTCGGTGGCAATGCGGCCAAGGACCTTGCCATTGGCATCAATCACATGCCACTTGATGGGCATGGTCTTCACAGCGGGTACGTAAGTCTGCATTCCTGTTTCCTGGTCACGAGCGAACACGTCCGCCTCCACGGGGAGGACGGCAAACCAAGATAATACAAGTATTTCGGACCAAAGACAAGGTGCCAGGAGTGCTTGAGGGGCCTAAGGGGCCTCAGGTGCTCAAAAGAAGGGGCATCAAGGATCGCACGCTTTTGCACGGTCACCAGCACCTTAGGCACCTTAGGCCCCCTAGGCACTGTAGGCACCCTAATCAGCTTCCGATAAGCCCGGGTGGCAAGGAAGCATTCAGCCACTTCGGATTGCATACAAAAAGCGTTAGCCGCTTTCGGATTTGTATGTTGGCTTGATCCCCTAATGCCGCCTTGGATAGCCATTTCCGGCGTTCTAGGGCCGATTTTGTTGGATCGGCAACGCTCGAGCCAGATGGTATTCAGTTTGCCCCTTGGCCGGGTCTGGAGACAACGTAACGTGCTGTTTCGTCGCCCAAAAAGCCTGGTAGGCCTCGACATCGGGTCGAGTTCCGTCAAGGCGATCGAGCTCAAGGCGTCGGGTAAGGGCTACCGCGTGTCGGCCATCGGGGTCGAATCGGTGCCCCCCGACAGTATTGTCGACGGCGCCATCATCGATGGCGGCGCGGTCGCCGATGCCGTGCGGCGCCTCTTTGCCAACAAGCGGTTCAAGGCCAAGGACATTGTGGCGTCGCTGTCGGGCAACTCGGTGATCGTCAAGAAAATCACCCTGCCGGCGATGACCGAATCCGAGTTGTCGGAATCGATCTATTGGGAAGCCGAACAGTACATCCCGTTCGACATCCAGGACGTCAATCTCGACTACGAGATCCTCGACCCGGGCACCGGCCAGGACAGCCAGGGCAGCATGGAAGTGCTGCTCGTGGCGGCGAAGAAGGACAAGATCGCCGACTACACCAACGTCATCGCCCAGGCCGGCAAGAGGCCGGTCATCGTCGACGTCGACGTGTTCGCGCTGCAGAACGCCTACGAGGCCAACTACGGGTTCGAGCCCACCGCGGTGGTCGCCATCCTCAACGCCGGCGCCAGCGCCATCAACATCAACATCCTGACCGGCTCGCAATCGGTGTTCACCCGCGACGTCTCGATGGGGGGCAACGCCTTTACCGAAGCCGTGCAGAAGGAACTCAACCTGCCCTACGAAGCGGCCGAGATGCTGAAGAAGGGGCAGGACGTCGACGGCGCCACGTTCGAGGACGCGCGCGCCGTGCTGCGGGCGATGACCGACAACGTGCTGCTCGAGGTGGAGAAGACCTTCGACTTCTTCAAGGCGACGGCAGCCAGCGAGCGCATCGACCGGATTATGCTGTGCGGCGGCGCCTCGCGCGTCGAGGGCTTTGCCGAAGCGCTGCGCGAGCGCTTCGACACCGAGGTCGAGCGCTTCGATCCCTTCCGCCAGGTGGCCTGCGACCCCAAGAAACTCGGCATCGAGAGCGCCGACGACCTCGCGCCGGTGGCGGCGGTCGCCCTGGGCCTCGCGCTGCGCAAGGTGAGTGACCGATGATTCGGATTAACCTCCTGTCGGAACGCCGCACCGTCAAGGCGGTCAGCAAGGGCTTCCAGGCCGGGCAGAAGATCACGGTCATCGGCAGCCTGCTGCTGGTGCTGACGCTGGTCGGTGTCGGCTGGCGCTACTGGGCCATCGGCCAGCAGGAAGCGCAGGTGGTGCGCGACGTCGAGGCCGCCAAGCGCGAAGAGCAGCGCCTCGCCGAGATCCTGAGGCAGGTGCAGGCCTTCGAAGCGCGCAAGCAGCAGCTCGAGCGGCGCGTCGCGCTGATCGACGAGCTGCGCAAGGGCCAGAACGCCCCGGTCCACATGATCGACCAGGTCAGCCGCGCCCTGCCCGACATGACGTGGCTGACCAGTATCCGGCAGGAAGGCTCCACCCTGACCATCCAGGGGCGCTGCCTCACCCTGACCGCGTTGTCCGACTTCGTCGGCAACCTCGAGGCGTCGCGCTACTTCAAGCGGCCGGTGGAGATCGTCGACAGCGCCGTCGTCGGCGGCGACGGCAAGACGACGCCGGACCTGATCCAGTTCACCATCCGCGGGTCATTCCAGATGGCGGGCATCGACTCGCCGCCGGCCGCGGCGGCCGGGAAGAAGGGAGGCACGCGTGGCTAGCTTCTCGCTCGGCAAGCTGCCGTGGCAAGGCCAGCTCGGGCTGTTCGTGGCGCTCTCGCTGGCCGGGGCCGGCGCCTTCTTTTACTTCTACGAGATGCCGCGCCAGGCGGTGATCGCGACGCAGGCGACCGAGCTCAGCGCCATTCGCGGCCGCATCAGCAAGGGCCAGGCGACCGCGCGCCAGCTGCCGGAGTTCCGCGCCCAGGTGACCGACCTCGAGGCCCGACTCGAAAGCCTCAAGCCGATCCTGCCCGACGAACGCGATGCCGGCGACCTGCTGCGGCGCGTGCAGACGCTGGCCGTGCAGTCCAACCTGGTGATCCGCGGCTTCCGCCCGCAGGCGATCAACGTCAAGGAGATGCACGCCGAGTGGCCGATCAACCTCCAGCTCGAAGGCAACTATCACAACCTCGGCCTGTTCCTCGACCGGGTGAGCAAGTTCCCGCGCATCATCAACATCGGCGGGCTGACCCTCGCCCAGCGCGAGTCGGCGTCGCCGAACTCGACGATGACGATTACCTGCATCGCGACCACGTTCGTGCTGGTCGACCAGGCCGCCACGCCGCCCGCGAAGAAAGCGCCGGCGAAATCGTGATCCGCATCCACTCCGTGCTCACCGGCGTCCTGGCCGCGGGCCTCGCGGTCCACTCGCTGCACGCGCAGCAGCCCGCGGCGCCGCCCCCGGCCGCCCCCGCCGCCGCGCCGGCCCCGGCCTTGCCGTCGCCGCCGCCGAATTTCCAGTACAGCTCCGAGGGCCGTCGCGATCCTTTCGTCGACCTGGTCAACCGCGGCTCCGACACCCTGCGCGGCGCCAACGCGTCGGCGAAGCGCCCCGAGGGGGTGCCCGGCCTCGAGACCAACGCGATCGTGGTCAGGGGCATCCTGCAAACCCGGGGCGCATACCTGGCGATGGTCGCGGGCCCCGACGGCAAGGTCTTCACGGTTCGCGCCGGCGACAAGTTGTTCGACGGCGTCATTCGTACGATCACGGCACAAGCAGTAGTCATTCTTCAGGAAGTCAACGATCCGCTGTCGCTCGAGAAGCAGCGCGAAGTGCGCAAGTTCCTGCGCGGTGGAGAAGAGGTCAAGTGATGCACGGTCGCATTCCTCGACTGGTATTGGCTGCGCCATTGGTCGCAGCCCTGGCCGTCACGTTGACGGCCAGCGGAACGGTGCCGCCTGGCGCCGTCGCCGACACCCCAGCCCTACGTTCCATCTCGTCGCGGCTCGATGGCGCCGTCAGCACCGTGCTGATCGAGGCCAGCGAACCAGTGGCGTACCTCACCAGCCAGCCGGATCCGCTCACGGTCCTCGTCGACTTGAGGAACGTGAACGCCGCCGCCCTGGATGGCAAGCCGCCTGCGGCGATGCTGGCGCCGGTGGCCGGCGTCGCGATCGAAGGGGCCAGCGCGCCTGACGGCGCGCCGGTGGCGCGCATTCGGGTGCGCCTCGAACGGGCCGCCAAGCATCGCGTGCGCAGCTCGCGCAATACCATCCTCGTCGAGGTGGAGCGGGCGACGGGTGCAACCGGTGCGACCACCGTCAAGACCGCGGCGGCGACGCCGCCGGCCGCGCCGCGCGCCGGGGCGACCCGGGCCGCGGCGACCGAGCTGCGTTCCGTCAAGGCCACCGAGACGCCCGACGGTTACGCGATCACCGTGGCCGGCAACGGCCCGCTGGTGGCGTCGGCCGTGCAGGACGCCCGCGACCTGCCGGCCCGCGTGTTCCTGGACTTCGAGGGCGTCGCCGCCGGCCGGACGCCGGCCGTGACGGCCGTCAACGCCGCCGGGATCGAGCGCGTGCGCGTGGCGACCAACAGCCGCGAGCCGCTGGTCACGCGCGTCGTGATCGACCTGGCGCGCAAGATTCCGTACACGATTGAGACGGTCGGCGAGGAGATCCGCGTCCTCTTCAATCGCGCCGTCGAGGCGACAGCTGCGCTCGTGACGCCAGTGCCGGCGTCCGCCTCCGCTCGCGAAGTGGTCAGCGAGCTTCGGCGAGACCCCGCCGAAGCGGCCTCCGGCCGCGTAGGCGGGCCGCCCGCGGCGATCATCACGCGGGAAGTCGCCAACGTCATTCAACCGGCGACGTCGCAGAGCCAGCCGGCCCTGGGGGCACTCGCCGCCGCGCCGGCGCCCGCGCAGAGCGCCACGCCGTCTGGGCTCAGCACGTTGCAGTCGGCGCCCAATGCCCAGGGGCAGCGCACGTTCACCGGCGACCCGATCACGCTTGATTTCCAGAGCGCCGACCTGCGCGCCGTGCTGCGGACGTTCGCCGACATCAGCGGCCTCAACATCGTGATCGACCCGTCGATCCAGGGCACGGTCGACGTGGCGTTGCGCGACGTGCCGTGGGACCAGGCGCTCGACATCATCCTGCGCGCCAACAAGCTCGGCTACAGCGTCGACGGCACCATCGTCCGCATCGTGCCGGTGAGCGTGCTCGCCCAGGAGAGCGAAGACCGCAAGAAGCTGGCCGACGCCAACGCCCTGGCCGGCGAGTTGCGGATCATCACGCGGCCGCTGAGCTACGCCAAGGCCCAGGAGCTCGTGCCGATCATTACCAAGAGCTCGCTGTCGCCGCGCGGCGACGTCCAGATCGACGTGCGCACCAACACCCTGATCATCCGCGACCTGGCCGATCGCCTGCAGGCGGCGAGCGAACTGATCGTCACCCTCGATCGCCCGCAACCCCAGGTCGAGATCGAGGCGCGCATCATCACGCTCAACCGCAACTTCGCCAAGGAACTCGGCATCCAGTGGGGCATGAACGGCCGCATCGACCCGTCGGTCGGCACGAGCACCGGCCTGGTGTTCCCGAACACCGCCGGCGCCGCCGCCGGCACCGGCAAGGTCAACCCGGCGGCGCCAAGCGGCATCAGCCTGGCGCTCGGCTCGATCAACGGCGCGCTGAATCTCGATGTCCAGCTCCGCGCGCTCGAGAGCTCGGGCAAGGTGCGCATTGTCTCGAGCCCGCGCGTGTCGACGCAGAACAACATCGAAGCGGAGATCACGCAGGGTTCGCAGATTCCGGTGCAGACCGTCTCGAACAATACCGTGACGGTGACGTTCATTCCCGCCGCCCTGGTGCTGCGCGTGACGCCGCAGATCACCGCCGCGAACACCGTGATCATGCGCATTGTCGTCGACAAGTCGGCGCCGAACTACTCGCAGACGTCGGCCGCGCAGCCGACGCCGTCGATCGACAAGCAGGCGGCGCAGACCACGGTGCTGGTGGCCGACGGCGACACGACGGTCATCGGCGGCATCTACAACAGCCTGGAAGCCGAGACCCAGGACCGCACGCCGGGCCTGCACCGCATCCCGTTGATCGGCTGGCTGTTCAAGAACGACACCAACCGTGAGAGCCAGGACGAACTCTTGATCTTCATTACTCCCAAGATCCTGAAGTAGGGCATATGAGCACACCGAGTCTTTATCGTTCCGTCACCAGCTTGTTGGCTGCCGTGGGGTGCGCCGTGGCGCTGACCTCGTGCGCCGACCTGGCCCAGACCGGCAGCGGGCCGGCCTACCTGATCGTGGAATCGGTCAGGGGCGGGCGCGTGGGCGGTACGTTCAGCAACTCCCTCGAGTCCGACGTCGACACCAACGGCACCGCGTTCACCGACCTCGGCCAGGCCACGATCCGGGCCGAGATGAAAAACGCCATCCGCACCACGGCGCCGACCGCCATCAACTCGATCACGCTGCGCAGTTACCGCGTGCGATACCGCCGGACCGACGGCCAGAACCGCGAGGGCGTCGACGTGCCCTATGGGTTCGACGGGGCGGCGACGCAGACCATCTCGATCGGTTCGTCCGCCGTGGTGGGATTCGACCTGGTCCGCCCACAGTCGAAACTCGAACCGCCGCTGCGCACGCTGGTCGGCAAGGGCGGCCTCATCTTCATCTCGGTGATCGCCGAGGTTACGTTCTACGGCAAGGACCAGGCCGGCAACGACGTGTCGGTGTCCGGCGCCATCGACGTCAAGTTCGCCGACTTCTAAACGATTACGGGAACCGACATCATGCGAACCACATTTGTCACCGTCGCGGGCGCCCTCGCCCTCAGCCTGTTGGCCGGCTGCACCGAGAAAGTCGAACCCCCGAGTCTCGCCGGGCCGTCGACCCTGGCCCGCGCGATCACGATGACCGCGAACAAGGACACGCTGTTCCAGAACGGCGTCGACTTTGTGGACATCACCGTCACGTCGGCGAGTCCGACCGGCCAGCCGCAGGCCATCCCCCTGCGCGCCGAGATCATGGTTGGCGGCGTGGTCCAGGACTTCGGCACGCTGAGTACCAAGACCCCGGTGACGCCGGCGACCATTCGCTATACGGCGCCGAATGCCTCGCCCAACGCCGGCGGCCAGGTGGCCCAGGAGGTCACCATCGTGGTGACGCCCACCGATTCCGGCGATTTTCGCGCCGAAGTCGCGCGGCAGGTCAGCCTCCGGCTGGTGCCGCAAGGCGTAATTCTCCCGACCAATCCCAACCTGACCGCGGCCTTTGACGCCCCGTCGTCTACAACGGCGTTCACGCCCGCGACCTTTGACGCATCGAAGTCGACCAACGGTGGCAAGGCCTGCCTCAATGAATGTAGCTACGCCTGGAACTTCGGCGACGGGACATCAGGGAGCGGTATAACCACAACCCATGATTACCGCCAGGTCGGGAATCTCTTGGTCACTCTGACCGTGACTGACCCCCGTGGCGCCCAGGCAACCGTCGCAAAACAGATCACGGTGACTGCACCACCGGTGCCAACTACGGTCGAGTTTACTTTCTCGCCAACGCCGGCAGTGGTCGATCAGATGATCTTCTTCAACGCGGCGGCTTCTCGTGCTGCGCCAGGCCGCACCCTGGTGTCGTACGATTGGGATTTTGGCAAGGGGACAACCGGATCGGGCCTGACCGTCTCCAAGAGCTATGCCACCGAGGGAATCTACACGGTTACGCTGAAGGTCACTGACGACATCGGGGCCTTCAACACCACCAGCAAGCCGGTGACCGTGACCAACCCACAGCCTAAGCCTGACTTCACGATTACCCCGTTGTCACCAGCAAATAACGAACAGGTTATTGTTAACGCGTCGAGTACGACTGGACCCTCCCCGATCGTGTCATACCGATGGGATTTCGGCACCAACTCGAATCCATCGACCGGCTCCGGCATTTCGAGCGGCACGACCTACAACATCAGTGCCTCATTGCTCCCTGCGACGCGTGTGATCACGCTAACAGTGACCGACTCTGCCGGAAGGACGGCCACGGCGTCAAAGCAAGTCGTCGTAAAGTAAACTGCTGCGGTGGCTTCCGATAGCCCACGGATTCTCGAACTTCGACGCCGGGTCCAAGCGGACCCGGCGTCGATTGCTTTTGCGCAGCTGGCCGAAGAGTGCCGGCGCGCCGGCTCGGCGGACGAAGCCGTCGGCATTTGCCGGGCCGGCCTCGCCCATCACCCCGGGTACCTGTCGGCGCGAGTGACCCTCGGCCGCGCCCTGCTGGAAGTGGGGCGGCTCGACGAAGCGGCGGTCGAGTTGACCACCGTGGTGCAGGCGGCCCCCACCAACTTGCCGGCTATTCGCGGTCTGGCCGAAATCCACCAGCAGCGCGGCGACATGGCGCAGGCCCTGGCGCACTACCAGCGCGCCCTGCAGCTGGCGCAGTTCGACCCCGACCTCGAAGACTCCGTCGAACGCCTGTCGCAGGTCGTGGCGCCGGCGCCGGTGCTGGCGCCGCCGTCGCCCGGCAAGATCGAGGAGCTGTTCGACTTCGACACCCTCCTCAAGCAAATCGGCCAGACCGCACCGCTACGCGCGACGGAATTGCCCGTGCTGCCGCCCGTGATTGCGGTCACGCCCCTTGACGGCGTCGATCTCGACCAACAGGCGGCTGACGTGTTTGCGGCGGTCGAGCGCGATCTGCGCGAACGGGCCGAACAACGCGCCGCCGAAGACCGAGCCGCGCGCGAGCAGGCCGAGCGGCAGGGCGCCGAAGAGCGGGCGGCGCTCGAACGAGCCTCCCAACGCGCGGCAGAAGAGCAGGCGGCACGCGAGCGCGCGGAACGCGCAGCGGAAACCGAGGCGGCCCGCGTCGGCCTGGCGGCCCGGCGGCAGGCGGCGGTCCTCGCCGGCCTGGACCGTTGGCTCGAGGCCATCGTCGCCGATCGCCAGTCCCAGGACGTCGCCTGATGCAGCTGGCCCCCGGCGAAAACCACCTGGCGCGCCACGCCAGGTTGCGCGACGAGCTGCGCGCGGCGTCGCTCGACGCCCTGGTCATCACCTCGTTGCCGAACGTCGCCTATCTGACCGGGCTTTTTGCTTCCACGGCCGCGCTGCTGGTCAGTGGCGAAGAAATCCGCCTGTTCATCGATGGCCGGTACCTGGCGCCGGCCCAGGCACGGGTGGCGGCGCTCGACGGCCTCAGCCTGACCCTGATCGTCTCGGGCGGCAGCTTGGAGGAATCCATCGCCGAGGCGGCGATGGGGCACCGGGGCGGCCGCGTGGGCATCGAGGCCAGCCACATGACGGTCAGGCAGCACCGGTTCCTGGAGACTCGACTGGCGGCCCTGGGAAGCCCCGAGGGGCTGGTGGAAACCGACGGACTGGTCGAAAACCTGCGAAACGTCAAGGATTCCTGGGAAATCGCCCGCCTCCGCGATGCGGCCCAGAGACTTTCCGAAGCCGCTAAGTGTATAATCCCAAAAGCCTTAGCGGGAATGCGCGAGCGGGATGTCGCCGCCGTGATCGAGGCGGAACTCCGGCGGGTCGGGTTCGACAAGCCGGCGTTTGATACCATCGTCGCGTCCGGGCCGAACTCAGCCATTCCGCACTACCGGAGTGGCGACCGGCAGCTCGAAGCCGGCGACCTGGTGGTGCTGGACTTTGGCGGGATGTTGGACGGTTATGCGGTGGACCTGTCGCGGACCATCGTGATGGGGCGGCCAGCCCCGCGGGCACAGCGCCTGCTGGATGCGGTCGTGGCGGCACAGCAGGCGGCGTTCGAGGCGTCGCACGTCGGCCGCGCCGCCACCGAGGTGGATGAGGCCGCGAGGCAGGTGCTTGAGCGGGCCGGGCTGGGCGAGGCGTTCAGCCATGGCACCGGGCACGGGTTGGGTCTCGAGGTGCACGAACGGCCGCGAGTCAGCCGGTATCGGCCGGGGCTCCCGGAGGAACCGCTTGAAGCGGGCATGGTTTTCACTCTGGAACCCGGGGCCTACCTGGCCGGCTGGGGCGGCGTGCGTATTGAGGATGATGTCGTGGTGACGAGCGGCGGCCCCGAGTGGCTGACGGACGTGCCGCGGCTGATGTGAGCGACCTTACATGACACTGGACGAGATCAAGCAGCTCATCGAATTCATCAAGGCGAACGAGCTGAGCGAGTTCGAACTGGAACACGACGGCGTCAAGATTCGCATCAAGAGCGGCACGAGCCACCACGTGGTGACCGTGCCGCAGGCGGCGATGGCGGCACCGGTCATGGCGCCCGTCGCCGCGCCGGCCGCGGCGGCGGCCTCCGCGGCGGCGCCGGTGGCCGATGACGGCGACGAGCTGGCCATCGTGAAGTCGCCGATCGTCGGCACTTTCTACCGCGCCGCCGAACCGGGGGCGAAGGCCTTCGCCTCGGTGGGCGACGTGGTGCGCAAGGGCCAGGTCCTGTGCATCATCGAAGCCATGAAGCTGATGAACGAGATCGACTCCGAGTACGACGGCGAGATCACCAGCGTCTACGTGGAGAACGGCCAGGCCGTGCAGTACGGCGAGCGCCTGTTCGCGATTCGTCCCACTTCCTAAGTTATGTTCAAAAAAATCCTTGTCGCCAATCGTGGAGAAATCGCGCTGCGCGTGATTTTCGCGTGCCGCGAGTTGGGCATCAAGACCGTCGCCGTCTATTCCGAGGCCGACGAGAACTCGCTGCACGTGCGGTTTGCGGATGAGGACATCTGCATCGGCCCGGCCAAGAGCAGCGACAGCTACCTGAACGTGCCCGCCATCATCAGCGCCGCCGAGATCACCGGCGCCGATGCCCTGCACCCCGGCTACGGCTTCCTGTCGGAAAGCGCGTATCTCGCGGAAGTGTGCGAGGCCTGCCACATCCGCTTCATTGGCCCGGACCCGAGCGTGATTCGCCTGCTCGGCGACAAGTCGAAGGCCCGCCGCGCCATGAAGAAGGCGGGCGTGCCGATGCTGCCGGGCAGCGACGGCCCGGTCGAAAGCGAAGAGCGCGCGATCAAGATCGCGCAGACCATTGGTTACCCGGTCATCATCAAGGCGGTCGCCGGCGGCGGCGGGCGCGGCATGCGCATCGTCAAGAACCCCGGGGAACTGCCGCACGCCTTCAAGACCGCGCAGCGGGAGGCGGAATCCGCCTTCGGCGTGGGCGACGTCTACATCGAGAAGTACCTCGATTCGCCGCGCCACATCGAGTTCCAGATCCTGGGCGATCACCACGGCAACGTGGTGCACCTGGGCGAGCGCGAGTGCTCCATCCAGCGCCGTCACCAGAAGCTGCTCGAGGAATCGCCGTCGATCGCCGTCTCCGAGAAGGTCCGCCGCAAGATGGGCGCGGTGGTGGTCGACGCCGCCCGCGCGGTGCAGTACACCAATGCCGGCACGTTCGAGTTCCTCATGGACGAGAAGGGCAACTTCTTCTTCATGGAGGTGAACACCCGCGTGCAGGTCGAACACCCGGTCACCGAAATGGTGACGGGCATCGACATCGTCAAGGAGCAGATTCGCATTGCCGCCGGCGCCCGCCTGGGCTTCAAGCAGAGCGAGGTGACCTTCACCGGCCACGCCATGGAATGCCGCATCAACGCTGAAGACCCGGAGACGTTCGTGCCGTCGCCCGGCATGATCCACGCCTTCAGCGTGCCCGGCGGTCCGGGCGTGCGCGTCGACACCGCCGCGCATTCCGAGTGCCTGATCTCGCCGTATTACGACTCCATGGTCGCCAAGGTCATCGTACACGGCCGCGATCGCCAGGAGGCCATTGCCCGCATGAGGCGGACGCTCGAGATGTCGGTGGTCGAGGGCATTCGCACGACCATCCCGCTGCACCTCAAGATCCTCAGCGATCCGGATTTTGTCGCCGGACGGCTCAGTACGCACTTCATGGAACGCTTTGCCGCCAAGCCCAAGGCCACCCGGCTCGCCGAATCGGCCTGATCCGCTCCCGCGGCTGTACGCCATCGTCGACGTGGAAGTCTGCGCCGCGGCGGGGTGGCCCCCCTTCGACGTGGTGCGGGCATTCCTGGCCGCCGGCGTACGCCTGCTCCAACTGCGGGCCAAGCCGTGGCCCAGCGGGGCCTTTCTCGACCTGGCCCTGGCGGCGGTCGCCGCGGCCGAGGCGGCTGGCGCCGTCATCGTCGTCAATGATCGCGCCGATATCGCCCTGCTGGCTCGCGCGCCTGGGCTCCACGTGGGGCAGGACGACCTCAGCCCCGCTGACGCGCGCCGCATTGTCGGGCCGGAGACGTGGCTCGGCCTGTCCACGCACACCCACGAACAGTGGACCGCGGCGCTCGCCGCACCAATTTCGTATGTCGCCATCGGCCCGGTGTTCGACACAGGGACCAAGGCCACCGGATATGAGGCGGTGGGTCTCGACACGGTTGATCGCGTGGCCGCGGCGGCGGCCGAGCGCGCGTTGCCCGTCGTGGCCATCGGCGGGATCACCCTCGAGCGCGCACCG
>CAYGMD010000096.1:0-16315 GCA_964350785.1 uncultured Acidobacterium sp.
CGCGCCGGGTGTTCCTCCGGCATGTTGAGCGCTTCGAAGTTGTGGTAGTCGTCCTCGACCTCGGGGCCTTCGAGCACCTGGTAGCCCAGGCGCGTGAAGATGGCGCCGACTTCGTCGCGGATCAGGCTGAGCGGATGGCGATGGCCGAGGGCGGGCCGCCGGCCGGGCAGCGTGATGTCCACCGCATGGGCGGGACGCCGCGTGGCGGCGAGCGCGGCTTCGCGCTCGGTGATGGCGGCTTCGACTTCTTTCTTGAGCTCGTTGGCGCCGCGGCCGAAGGTCTTCTTCTGTTCCGGCGTGGCCGTGGCGAGCGCCTCCATGAAGGCGGCGACCCAGCTGCCCTTGCGGCCGACCCAGCGCGTCCGCAGGGCCTGCAGCTCGGCGTCCGTACGCACAGCGCCCAGCTCGGCGCGGAACAGTTCCCGCGCCCGATCTGGACCGATGGAGGTGTCGATGGTGCTCATGGGAGTAGCCAGAATCCAGAAGCCAGTATCCAGGCCCGGAATTTCTGGCTACTGGTTACTGGCTACCGGCTACTACGCCGCCGGCGTTACGGCCTTGGCTTGTTCGACCAGCTTGGTGAACGCCGCGGGTTCCTTCGCGGCAAGTTCCGCCAGGCTCTTGCGGTCGAGCTCAATGCCGGCGGCCTTCAGGCCGCGCATGAACACGCTGTAGGAGAGACCGTTTTCACGCGCTGCCGCGTTGATGCGGATGATCCACAAGCCGCGGTAATCCCGCTTCTTGCGCTTGCGACCGACGTACGCGTAGACGCCCGCTTTTTCGGACGCCTCCTTCATGAACTTGTAGAGCTTGCTCTTGTTCTGGAAGTAGCCCTTGGTGAGCTTGGAGAGCTTCTTGCGCTTCTGACGACGTACGGTACCGCGTTTGACGCGAGGCATGACTGTCCTGCTGCAGGATTGGGGGCCGGTGGTTGACCGGACTTGAGCCAGTGGCTAAATGCCCTGGCGGGCGCTTGAAACGTCGCAGCGAAAATGCCCCAAAACCGCTGCCGCGACGCGCCCGAACTGCTGTCGATCCGCCTGACGGCGGTTTCTACTTATACGGAAGCATCAGGTTGATCTTCCGGGCGTCGCCCGGCGTCACGACCTTGCTGCCACGCGCGTGGCGCTTCGACTTGGTCGTCTTGCTGGTCAGGATGTGGCGCTTGAACGCCGCACTGCGCACAACCTTGCCCGTGCCCGTCTTCTTGAACCGCTTTGCCGCGCCGCGGTGGGTCTTCAACTTCTGCTTCTTAGCCATGATCTCTTCTGCTCTCGGCAGCACTAAAGTGCTGCCCTGCTGGCAATGCCCGTTACTCTTTTGCGGCCGGTTCGGCCACTTCCGGCTTCTTCGCCGCGGGCTTCGGAGCGCCCTTCTTGCCGGTCAGGATGGTATGCATCTGGTTCCCCTCCTGCCGCGGCATGGTCTCCGCGATCGCCACGTCTTCCAGGTCCTTGATGAGACGCATCAGGATCCGGTGGCCGATCTCCGGGTGCGCCATTTCGCGCCCACGGAAGAAAATCGTCGCCTTCACCTTGTCGCCGTCGTCGATGAAGCGCTCGATGTGGTGCTTCTTGAACTGGTAATCATGCTCGTCCACCTTGGGACGGAACTTGATTTCCTTGACCTCGATCACCTTCTGGTGCCGCTTCGCCTCGCGGGCGCGCTTCTGCTCCTGGTACTGATACTTGCCGTAGTCCATGATCCGGCAGACGGGCGGCACGGCCGTGGGGGAGATCTCCACCAGGTCGAGGCCTTTCTGCCGGGCAAGAATCAGGGCCTGGGGCGGCGGCATGATGCCAAGCTGCTGCCCCGCGTCGTCTATTACGCGGATTTCCCGGACGCGAATCCGCTCGTTGATGCGGAGACGGTCGTCACGACGGGTCGGGCGAGATCTATCGAAGGCGATAAGGTTCCTCCAGCGACAAAGATTACTAGGATAGCGCTTTAGACCGGACCTCGGCAAGCGCGTCGGTCAGGAATTGTTCAACGGGACGGGCGCCCAGGTCTCCTTTGACCTTGCTGCGCACCGAAACGGCCCGTTCGGCCGCCTCGCGGTCACCAATCACCAGCATATATGGCACTTTCTGGAGTTGGGCCTCGCGAATCTTGTAGTTGAGCTTTTCGACCCGATCGTCGCACCGGACCTTGAGCCCGGCACCCTGTAACAGGGCGACGACCTCGTTGGCGAAGTCGTTGTGACGGTCGGCGATCGGCAGGACCACCACCTGCAGGGGCGCCAGCCACAGCGGGAAGGCCCCGGCAAAGTGCTCGATCAGGATGGCGATGAAGCGCTCGAAACTGCCGAAAATGGCGCGGTGGATCACCACCGGCCGGTGCTCGGCGTTGTCGGCGCCCGTGTACTTCAGGTCGAACCGTTCGGGCGCGACGTAATCCAGTTGGATCGTGCCGCACTGCCACTTGCGGCCAATCGCATCCGTGATGTCGAAGTCGATCTTCGGGCCGTAGAAGGCGCCGTCGCCGGCGTTGACCGTGTACGCCTGGCCGGCCCTCTCGAGGGCTTCCTTGAGCGCGCCTTCGGCGCGATCCCACAAGGCGATTTCGCCGATGTACTTCTCGGGCCGCGTCGACAGCTTCGCCGTGTAGCCCAGGCCGAAGTCGCCGTAGATCCCCTGGATCAACTTCAGCAGCGCCTCGACCTCGCTGGCGATCTGCGACTCCATCACGAAGCAATGCGCGTCGTCTTGCGAGAACTGGCGCACGCGCGTGAGCCCGCCGAGCACGCCCGACGCTTCGTTGCGGTGCAACGGCGTCTGCTCGTGGAAGCGAATGGGCAGTTCCTTGTAGCTGTGCTTCTCGCTCGAGTACAGCAGGTAGTGGCCCGGGCAGTTCATGGCCTTCAGGCCCATCTCGTCGCCGTCGGCCGACTTCACCAGGAACATGTTCTCGCGGTAGTGCGACCAGTGCCCCGACAGCTCCCACAGCTGCTTGTTGTAGACGATGGGCGTCTTGACCTCGTCGTAGCCGGCGGGGAACAGGCGGCCGCGCATGTAGTCGGCGAGCGTGTTGTACAGCGTCGTGCCCTTGCCCAGCCAGAAGCCGGCGCCCGGCGCCCACGGGTGGAACGTGAACAGGCCCAGTTCCTTGCCCACCTTGCGGTGGTCGCGTTTCTTGGCTTCCTCGAGCCGCGTCAGGTGCTCGTCGAGCTCCTTTTGCGTGAAGAAGGCCGTGCCGTAGACGCGCTGCATCGGCTGGTTCTGCGCATCGCCCTTCCAGTAGGCGTTGCTCGTCGTCGTCAGCTTGAAGGCCTTGAGCTTGCCGGTCGACGGCACGTGCGGCCCGACGCAGAAGTCGAGGAACGTGTCCTTGTCCTTGATCGTGTAGACCGACACCGTCGGCTGGCCGGCCGTCTTCTCGTCGATCAGCTGCACCTTGAGCGGCTCGCCGCGCCTGGTGAAGAAGTCGATGGCTTCCTGCCGCGGCCAGATCTGGCGCTCGTAGACCAGGTCCTGCGCCGCCAGTTCCTTCATCTTGGCTTCGATCGCCTCGAGGTCTTCGTGCACGAAGGGGCGCTCGACGACGAAGTCGTAGAAGAAGCCGTCGTCGATGGGCGGGCCAATGCCGCACTGGACCTTGGGGAAGAGCTGCGTGACGGCCGCGGCGAGCAGGTGCGCCGTCGAGTGGCGATAGAGCTCCAGCGCCTCGGGGCTCTTGCTGGTCACAATCCGGACCGGGGCGTCCGCCGTGAGCGGATACGTGAGGTCCACCATCTTGTCGCCGACAAACGCCGCGAGGGCGGCGTCGGCCAGGCGTGGCGAGATCGCCTCGGCGACCGCCTTGACTGGCGCGCCGGACTCGACTTGTTTCGTCGACCCGTCCGGGAGTGTGACTGTGACCTGGTTCATGGGACGAACTGTGAGCCTTCGTGTGGGCTTGCCCAGCCGAAGCTTGGGACCGACATCGTGCGGCCCGCCTACGCGCTGTGCGCTTCGGCGGGGCAGCCTTCGCCTGTTATCAAAGCGAAGGCTGGTAGGCGCGAATAGATTCGAACTATCGACCTCCTCCGTGTCAGGGAGGCGCTCTAACCAGCTGAGCTACGCGCCTATCTCGTGCGAATTTCGGCCCAAAGCCGAACGAAAAGTATAGCTTAGTTGACGGCTTTTTTCAGCGCCTTACCGGCGGAGAAGCGAACCGCCTTGCGTTTCGGGATGCGAATGGCGCCTCCCGTGAGGGGATTTCGGCCTTTGCGGGCCTTGCGGACGGCGGTTTTGAAGGTGCCGAAGCCGACAAAGGTGACCGCCTCGCCTTTCTTGAGCGCCTTGGTCACCGTCGAGAGCAACACCGTCACGATGCGCGACGCCTGCGCCTTGCTGGCGCCGGTGTCCTTGACGATGCGTGCGATCAGGTCCTGTTTGTTCATCAGGCCGCGGCCTTGACGGTCAACGATTCGATGGCCTTGTCGAGCGTCGCGTCCTTGGCCGGCGGGGCCTGGCCAAATTCGACGTCGGGCTGCTCGACCGCCACGTCGGGGACGAGCCCCTTCTCGTGGATGGCGACGCTGGCGGGCGTCAGGTAGATCAAGTGCGTCAGCATCAGGGCGCTGCCGTCGGGGAGGCGCACCAGCTTCTGGCGCGCGGCGCGGCCGAACGTGCGTTCGCCGACGATGGTGGTGCGCTTGTTGCCCGAGAGGGCGGCGGCAAACACTTCGGCCGCACCCGAGGTGCCGTTGTCGGTCAGCACGGCGGTGGGCAGGGCGAGGCTGCCGTCGCCGGCCGCGGTCGAGACTGCTTCTTTTTCCTTGCCGCGATCCTGGCGGTAGGTGAGCACGCCGGTCTTGACGAACAACCGGGCGGCGGCGAGGCCGGCATCGGTGTCGCCGAAGGCGGTGCCGCGCAGGTCGATCACGACGCTCTTCGCCCCGGCCCTGGTGAGCCCGGCAATCTCCGCCTTCAACTGGTCGGGTGTGGCCTTGCCGAACTCCGCCACGCGCAGGTAGCCGACGCCCGGCGCGGCCGTCCGCGACTTCACGGGGACGGCCGGCAATTCTTCGCGGGCCAGCTCGACGTCGTGCGGTTCAGCGGCGTTGCCGCGCAACACGGTGAGGCGCACTTTCGTGCCGGCCTTGCCGCGCAGCAGGCGCATGCCTTCGAACACCGAGGCGTCGCGGGTGGACTGGCCGTCGATGGCGCGGATGTAGTCGCCCGCCATCAGGCCGGCGCGGGCCGCCGGGGAACCGTCGCGCGAGGCAATCACGCGCAGGTAGTACTGCCGCGTGACTTCGAGACCGGTCTGCGCCGTGCCGCCCGGGTCGGCCTTGTCGAGCATCTTCACCTGCGTGGGGGCGAGGTACGCGCTGTCGGGATCCAGGCCATCGGCCAGGCCGTGCATGGCGCCGTGCATCACCTTGTCGATGTTCACTTCCTCGACGTAGTTATTGGCGATCAGCGACACGACGTCTTCAAACGTGCGGAGATACTGGTAGCTGTCTTCGCGCGCCAGGGCGCTGTTGCCCAGGAAGCCGCCGACGACGGCAAATGCGATCACCGGCACCGACACCGCCAGCACGAGAACCCGGCCGCGAATCTTCATCGATTTCTCCTGGATGGCTTGACTGCGTCAAGCCATCTGACAGCGTCGTCTTGCCGCGCTCCGCGCGGCGAGGCTGGCGAGGCTTCAATACTAACGCTTTGGCCTCGCCAGCCATTGTAGGGGATCGACCGGGCGGCCGTCGATGCGCACCTCGAAGTACAACGCAGCCGCTCCCGCCGGCGCCAGCCCGACTCTGCCGACCACCTCGCCCGCCTTTACCGCGGCGCCCTCGGCCACGGTGGCTTCCGCCAGGTGCCCGTACAGGGTGAAGGCCGAGCCGCCATGATCGACGATCACCAGCACGCCAAATCCGGTAAACGGCGCGGCATAGGCCACCCGGCCCTCGTGGACCGCGCGGGCGCCCGTGCCTTCGGGCGCGGCCACCTCGATACCATTTCGGACGATGGCGGTGCCGAAACGGCCGGTGGCCGAGCGGCCAAACTGCGAGACGACCGGCCCGTCGACCGGCCAGGCCAGGTCGCCGCGGAACGGGCGAAGCGGCAGCGCCACGGTCGCCGCGGCCCCGCCGCCGGTCGCCAGCGTCCGCTCGATCTGCAGCTGCGCCGCCTGCAGCTCGCTGACATACTGCGCCGCCAGGTCGCGCTGCTGATCGAGGCTGTCGATCAGGCGGTTACGCGCGGCGACGGCGGCGTCGAGCGCGGCGCGGGTGCGGCGCGCCACCGTCTGCGACGCTTCCACCGTGGCCCGCTCCTTGTTGACGGCCGCCAGCGCCTCGCGCTCCGCCGCCAGGGTGCGGCGGTGGGTTTCGAGGCGCATACGATCGAGCTCGGCCACCGCGGCGACGCCACGGCTCAGCCGCCCGAAGGCGCGCACGTCGTCCGAGGCGAGCAACAGCTGGAGGTAACCGCCGCGCCCGCGCTTGGAGATTTCCACGAGCCGTTCGTTGACGCCGGGCGTCTGGGCGATGCGCGTGGCCTCGAGCGCGGCCAGCCGCGCGGCGGCTTGCTGCTGGGCGGCGGTGACGCGCGCCAGGTCGGCCTCGGCGCGGGCGACCTCCTGCTGTGCGATCTCGCGCTGCAGCTCGAGCCGCCGCAGGTCGCCGAACACGGTGCGTGCCTGCGCGGCCAGGCGATCGGCCTCGGCCTGCAGCACGCGAATCCGCTCCGCGGCCCGCGCCTTGACGTCATCGCCCGGCGCTTGCGCCGCGCTGACGACGACCGCGCTGAGCAGTGCAATCCCAAGCCCCAAGCCCCAAGCCCCAAGCCGCATTTGCATTGCGAATTATACTGGCGGGGTGCGGGTCCTGGGCATCGACTATGGCGCGCGTCGCATTGGCCTGGCGCTGAGCGACGCCACCGCGACGCTGGCCTCGCCCTGGCGATTGCTGCAGCGGCCGCCGTCCGACGCCGAGACCATGCGCATGATGGTCGCCGAGATCACCGCCTTGATCGAGGCCGAGGACGGGCTCGAAGCCGTGGTGGTCGGGTGGCCGCGCCGGCTGGATGGCTCGGCCAACAAGCAGACCCCGGTCGTGGAGACCTTCGCGCGCGCGCTCGAGTCCAAGGTGCCGGTGCCGGTCGTGCTCCAGGACGAACGCCTGTCGAGCGTCGAGGCCGAGTCGCGCCTGGCGGTGGACGAGAAGGACTGGCGCAAGCGCAAGGCGAAGCTGGACGCCGCCGCCGCCGCGATCATCCTGCAGGACTACCTGGACGCGCGCCCGCGCGCCGTTGCCGATCGTTTTTGAACATGATGCGATGGATTGGACGAATTGCCCTGCTGCTCGTGTTGGTGGCGGTGCTCGCGGCTGGCGGCGCGTGGTGGGCGTACTCGCGCGTCCGGCAGCCCTACCGCGGCACGACCGACGCTGAAACTTTCGTCGACATTCCCTCGGGGGCCGGCCCGGTCGGCATCGGCGCGCGGCTGGTTGGGGCCGGCGTGGTGCGGGACGCCTGGACCTTTCGCGCCGCCGTGCTGATCAGCGGGCGGGCGCGAGACCTCAAGGCGGGGGAGTATCGCTTCGACGCGCCCATGACGGCCCTTGACGTGGTCGACAAGATCGCGCGCGGCGATGTCTACAAGCGGCTGCTGACGTTTCGCGAAGGCCTGACCATTGCCGAGATGGCGCAGGTGTTCGAGGAGCGCGGCTTCGGCCGTGCCGCCGACTTCAGCACGGCCGCGCAGCACGCCGCGTTGATTCACGATCTCGACCCGGCGGCGCGCGACCTCGAGGGCTACCTGTTTCCCGAGACCTACGCGCTGCCGCGCAACACGCCGGCCTCGGACCTGGTCGAGCAAATGGTGGCCGGCTTCAAGACCGCGTTCGACGCGGAGCTGCGCGCCGCGGCCGCCGCCGCCGGGTTGACGGCCCGCCAGGTCGCGACGCTGGCGTCGCTGGTGGAAAAGGAAACCGCGAGCGGCGACGAACGGCCGCTGGTGGCGGCGGTGTATCGCAACCGCATGAGCATCAAGATGGGCATGCAGGCGGATCCGACGGTGATCTACGCGCTGCAGAAGGCGGGACGGTACGACGGCAACCTGTCGAAGTCCGACTTGCAGTTCGATTCGCCCTACAACACCTACCGCTACGCCGGCCGCGGCAATCGGCCCCGGCGGCGGTCGACTACCTGTATTTCGTCAGCCGCAACGACGGGACCCACGTGTTCGCCTCAACGCTGGACGAACACAACCGCAACGTCTTTACCTGGCAGGTTCAGTACTTCCGGGACCAGCGTCGCAACAAATAACAGGGGGCAAGAAGGCCAGCAGGGTGGTTTTCTCCTGACCTTCTGAACTCCTGTTTCCTACCTCTCGTTCCACTTCAGTTTCTGGCGCAGCACCTCGAAGTAGCTGCGCGCCGAGGCGCGGACCAGGCGCAAGGGGCGCGCCGCGCGCGTCACGGCGATCTCGTCGCCTTCTTCCAGCTCGAAGCCGGTCTGGCCGTCGATGGTCACGTAGACGTTGCCGGCGTTGGTGCCCGTGGATTTCACGCGCACCTCGCGCTCCGCGGGAATCACGATCGGGCGGTTGGTCAGCGTGTGGGGCGCGATCGGCGTCAGCACCAGCGCATTCATCGCCGGGTGGATGATGGGACCGCCGGCCGCCAGGTTGTAGGCCGTCGACCCGGTGGGGCTGGCCACGATCAGGCCGTCGGCCTTCACCGAGGTCACGAACTGATCGCCGACCCACACCGCGAGGTCGATCATGCGCGACAGCGCCGTGCGCGTGAAGACGATGTCGTTCAGCGCCAGGTGGGTGGAGGTCGTGGTCTGGCGCGTCGCCACCGCGCGCAACATCATGCGCTCGTCGTGGGTGGCGCGGCCGTTCAGCACGGCCTCGAGCGAGGCGTAGATCTCGGGCCGCGTGATCTCGGTGAGGAAGCCCAGCGAACCAAAGTTCACGGCCAGCAGCGGGATGTCGAGGCCGGCTTCGGCGGTGGCCTTGGCCAGCGCGAGCAGCGTGCCGTCGCCGCCGAGTACCAGCACCAGGCTCAGGTCGGCCGGCAGCGTCGCGCGCGTGACCACGGTGCGCGCGCCGGCGGGCAGCAGGGCCGCCGCCTCCTCGGTCCAGACCGCGTCGACGGCATGCGCCTGCAGCCACTGCTCGACGCCGATCAGCGTCTCGCGCGCCTCGGCGAGCCCGGGTTTGACCGCTATGCCTATGCGCATCGGAGGTGCATCAGGAATTCCACGTTGCCGTGCGCACCGGTGATCGGCGACTCGATCAACCCTACGCGTTTCAATCCTACTTCAGCCGCGGCGCCGGTCACCTCGGCGACCACCCGCCCGTGGACCTCGGGATCCTTGACCAGTCCGCCCTTGCCCACGTCCCGCCGGCCGGCCTCGAACTGCGGCTTGACGAGCGCCACGATCTCGGCGCCGGGCGCGACCAGGCCCCGCAGGATGGGGAAGATATGGCGCAGCGAGATGAACGAGACATCGACGCTGACGCGCGTGATCGGCGCGCCCACGTCGGGCAGGTCGCCCGGCTTGAGATGGCGCGCGTTCACGTGCTCGATCACCGTGACCCGCGGATCGCTGCGGATCTTCCAGTGCAGCTGGCTGTGGCCGACGTCGAGCGCGATCACGCGCGTGGCGCCGCGCGCGAGCCACACGTCGGTGAAGCCCCCGGTCGAGGCGCCGATGTCGAACGCCACGTGGCCGGCCGCGTCGATGCCAAAGACGTCGAGCGCGCGCGCCAGCTTGAGGCCGCCGCGGCTGACCCACGGATGGTCGGGCCCGATCACGCGCACGTCGGCGTCGACGGGCACCAGGGTGCCGGCCTTGCCGGCGCCGTGGCCGTGCACGTCCACCTGCCCGGCCATGATCAGGGCCCGCGCCTTCTCGCGGGTCTCGACCAGGCCCCTGGCGACGAGCAGCGTATCGAGCCGGGATTTCTTCGGAGTGGACACAGCTACCGGATTAGTGTGCTGTCTCTGACCGGGCTTTACAATGGCAAGCCCAATTGGGGCACCTGAGTTCGCCACCGCGGGCGCGACAGCGTGCTATGCTGTGCCGCTTGCCTCCAACCGGGCTGGTCGTGGCAAACCATACGTGAGCATCCTCCAAGAATGGGTCGAACGCGACCTTGGCGGGCGCTATCCCCACATCTTGCCCCTCTACGACTCGGGCGAGGCCGGTGGCCTGCTCTTCCATGTGATGCCGAACATGGAAGGGCGGTCCTTGCGGGAGCGCCTCGACCGGGAGCGGCAGCTCGGTCTCGAGGAGGTGCTGAAACTCACCGGCGACGCCTCGGCGCTGGATTTACGCCCATCGCAGTCTGGTCGCACACCGCGACATCAAACCTGAGAACATCCGGCTTCACGAGGGCGCCGCGATGGTCGCGGACTTCGGCATCGGAAAGGTGTTGAGCGAGGGCGGCATGATCGTGCGCGCGCTGGCCGCCCTTGGTCGCTACGACGAGGCCCCTGCCATTCTGGCGCGCCTGGACGGTGACTCACGCCACCAATACGTCAGGGCCGAGTACCTGGCGATGGGATTCGCTGCGATGGGCGACACCGAAAAGGCGTTCGAGTCGCTGGAGCGCGCTTACCAGGCACGCTCAGCCGGTTTGATCTACCTGCATCTCGACCCCGCAGCGTTAGAATGGGGCGAGCATGAGTGAAGCTCCGACAAAGACCGGTGAGTGGGCTGGGGTCGATCACCGAACCGGAACACCATGGGCCTTCGAGCCGGCCGGCGAGCACTGGCGTCTCCACGATCAACGCGAAGCCGCGTATTGGCGTTCACGCCCCACCGTTGAGAGGCTCGCCCAGGCCGGCGACTATCGCCTCAGGGTGCATGGCGAAGTCGTGCCACCGCGTCGGTGGGAATGGCGCTTCGTGCCACCCGGTCAGTAGCCGATGACAGACACGCCGCGCCCGCCAGCCGAAGTCTTCGTTCGGTTTTGCGAGTGTCTTAATCGATTCGAGGTGCGCTACCTTGTGGTTGGCAGCGAAGCTGTCGCCTTTCATGGCGCCCCCCGCTACAGCGCGGACTTTGACACCTTCGTTCTTGCGACCCGCGCCAACCTGTTCCGGGTGATCGACGCCCTCGAGGAGTTTGGCCTCGCCGATCTCGCGCAGACGGTTGACCCGGAAGTATGGGCCAGGACGGGCGCCACATTTCGCTTTGGTGAGCCGCCTCTCCAAGTGGACGTTCTACTGCAGTTGACCGGCGTCGAGTTTCGGCATGCGGAACCGGGCGCTGTTACCGGGAACTACGGTGAAGTGCCGGTGAGGTTCATTGGGCTGGAGGACCTGCTGGCCAATAAGCGTGCGGTCGGGAGGCCGAAGGACCTCGCCGATGTCGCCGCGCTCACCCAACGCTCCGAGTCGGATCAGGATTTGGCCGGTTCGTAGCGAACGGGGCGGTAGGCGGGCACCCACATCGCGCGCCGCACGGTGTCCTCCAGTTGGTCGAGCACCGCCGGCGCGGCATGACCTTGGCCCACCGCGCAGGCGACGGCGTGCGAGCAGTCGCGAATGCGCGCGAGCTCGGGGTAGACCGCGCCCTGCGCCAGGGTCAGGGGGGCGCGCAGGATGTCCTCGCCGCGCTGATCGACGGCGATGTACTCCTTACCGGTAAGTGTGTCGTGCGCGATCGACCAGTGCATGATTCCCGCCCGCCCTCTAGCTCTTGCGGTTGATGATCCAGCCGGCGATGTCGTTGAGCCGCGACTCGAGCAGGCCGGCGCGGTCGAGCGCCTCGCGCGCGCGGGTGTGGCAGCCGGCGGCGAGCGCGCGCGCCTGCTCCAGGCCGAAAAACGCCGGGTAGGTCGGCTTGCCGGCCGCTTCGTCCTTGCCGGCCGTCTTGCCCAGCGTGGCGGCGGCGCCCTCGACATCGAGGATGTCATCCACGATCTGGAAGGCGAGCCCGATCTCCTGGCCGTAGTGATCGACCGCGGCGATCAGCCGTTCGTCGGCGCCGGCCATGACCGCGCCCGCCACCACCGACGCGCGAATCAGCGCGCCGGTTTTGCGCATGTGCATGCCCTGCAGGCCCGCGGCATCGAGCGCCACCGTGTCGGTGCCGGGACGCGGCGAGACCGCCGTGAGGTCAATCGCCTGGCCGCCCACCATGCCGGCCGGCCCGGCCGCCGCGGCCACCAGCGCGATCACGCGCAGCTTGCGGGTCATCAGGACCGGGTGGTATCCCTCGGGCTCGCGCGCCAGCAGGCCGAAAGCCTCGGCCTGCAGGCCGTCGCCGGCCAGGATCGCCAGGCCCTCGCCGTGGACCACGTGCGACGTCGGCCGCCCGCGCCGCCAGTCATCGTCATCCATCGACGGCAGGTCGTCGTGGATCAGCGAGTAGGTGTGGATCATCTCGAGCGCGCAGGCCGCGGGCATGGCGGCGTCGCGCGCCGCGGCCTCGGAACTGCCGGCCGCCTGGGCCACGCCCTCGGCGCCGGCCAGCACCAGCAGGGGGCGCAGGCGCTTGCCGCCCGCCATCAGGCTGTAGCGCATGGCGTCGGCGACGACGGCCGGCACGACCGGCGGCTGCGGCAGGTGCCGCTCGAGGGCGGCCTCGACCTCGCGCCGGCGGGCGTCCACGTAGTCAGCGAAGGTCACGGCTCGTCGTCGCCGTCGGGGAGGCGCAGCGACGCCGGCGCCGGCTTGAGCTCGCCACGCTCGTTGACGATCTCGATCCGCTTCTCGGCCTCCTCGAGGCGCGAGTGGCAGAAGCGCGAGAGCTGCACGCCGCGCTCGTAGAGTTCGAGCGACTTCTCGAGCGCCAGGTCGCCCTCTTCGAGCTTCTTGACGATGGTCTCGAGTTCCGCGATGGCGGCTTCAAAGTCTTTAATCGTTGGGTCCATGGGTCCTGGTAATCGTGGCGTCGAGGGAGCCGCGTTCCAGCGTCACGCTGATCGCGTCGCCGGCGCTGAGCGTCGCCGCGTCTCGAATAATACGCGTTCGGGCGGCATCCCAGGTCACGGCGTAGCCGCGCCCGAGCACCGCCAGCGGGCTGAGACCTTCGAGCCGCGCGGCGAGGCCTCCCAGGCGGCCTTGCGACTGGGTGACGCGGCGGCGCGCGGCGGCGGCCAACTGGGCGTCGCGCGAGACAAGCCGCGTGCGGACGGCGCCCAGCCGGTGGCGCGGGTCGAATTGGTCGAGCGAGCGGCGCAGCAGCTCGTGCCGGCGCGACCGCCGCGCCAGCGCCTGGCCGACGCCGTGCCGCAGCGCCGAGGCCAGTTCCGAGACGTGCCGGCCGCGGAAGGCGAGCCGCCCCGGGAAGCCCGAGTAGCCGGGACGCGCTTCGAGCAGGTGCAGCCGCGATTCCATTCGCCGCAGCCGATTGCCCATGGCCGCGTCGAGCCGTTCGCAGGTGCGGTCGATGTGCGCGAAGAACTGGTCCTTGCGCCCGACGACCAGCTCCGCCGCCGCCGACGGCGTGGCCGCGCGCAGGTCGGCGACGAAATCGGCAATGGTGGTGTCGGTCTCGTGGCCGACGCCCGCGATCACCGGCACCGGCGACGCCGCGATCGCGCGGGCGACCACCTCTTCGTTGAAGGCCCACAGGTCTTCGAGCGACCCGCCACCGCGGCCGACGATGATCACGTCCACGTGCGGGACCCGGGCCACCAGCTTGAGGGCCCGCGCGATGTCGCCGGCCGCCCCCTCGCCCTGGACGCGCGTCGGCGCGATGATCAAGTGGGCGTTGGGATAGCGCCGGCGCAGCACGCGCACCATGTCGCGCAACGCGGCGCCGTCGATCGACGTGACCAGGCCGATGCGGCGCGGCAGGGCCGGCAGCGGCCGCTTGCGCGCGGCCTCGAACAGGCCTTCGGCCGCGAGCTTCTTCTTGAGCTGCTCGAACGCGACCTGCAGGGGGCCGAAGCCCTGCGGCTCCAGGTGCTCGCAGATCAGCTGATACTCGCCCTTGACGTCGTAGACGCTGATCTTGCCGCGGGCCACGACCCGAAGGCCGTCTTCGGGCTTGAACTTCAGGTAGCGCAGCGAGCCGCGGAAGATCACGGCCTTGATCTGCGACGCGCTGTCTTTCAGCGTGAAGTAGAGGTGGCCGGTGTTCCACAGCCGCGCGTTCGAGATCTCGCCCTCGACCCACACGTTCTGGAACTTCGATTCCAGCGTGTCGCGAATGGTGGCTGAGAGTTCGCTGACCGTGAGCACCTGGCGTTGCGGCGGGTGCGGCGGGTGCGGCGGGTGCGACGGGTGCGGCGGGTGCGACGGGTGCTTGGGGTGCTGCACTGGTTGCACTTGCTGTACCGGCTGCACTTGCTGCACCTGCTCGTCGTCATCAAACGGCAGCTTGCTCATGACGCGTGGGCCGCTGACGCCTGATCGGTGATCGCCTGAAGCTGCGCTTCGGTGAGCGCGACGCGTTCGATCGCGGTGGCTCGCCCGGTGCCCGGATCGACGGTGACGGTGACGCCGTGCAGCCGCAGGTCGCCGGTCGCCGGCTCGAAGCGCCCCGGCAAGCCGGTGACGAAGCGCGCGATCACCGCGGTCTTGTCCATGCCAATCACGCCGTCATGCGGGCCGGTCATGCCGACATCGGTCAGGCACGCGGTGCCGCCGGGCAGGATGCGCTCGTCCGCCGTCTGCACGTGCGTGTGCGTGCCGACCACCGCCGCGACCTGGCCGTCGAGATACCAGCTGAGGGCGACTTTCTCGGAGGTCGTCTCCGCGTGCATGTCGACGAAGACGACCTGCGCGCCCGCGGCCTTCACGCGCGCGATCTCGCGATCGGCGGCGCGGAACGGCTCGTCAATCGCATGCAGGAAGACCCGGCCCATGATGTTGACGACGCCCACCTTGATGCCGCCGCGGCTTGGCGCGACGAACGAACCCAGGCCCGGTGTGCCGTCCGGATAGTTGGCGGGCCGAATCAGCCGTGGCTCGCCGACGATGAACTCGAGCGCCTCGCGCTTGTCCCAGACGTGGTTGCCGGAGGTGATGACGTCGACGCCCGCGCCGAAGATTTCCTTGGCGTTGTCGCGGGTGATGCCCGCGCCGCCCGCGGCGTTTTCGCCGTTGGCAATCACGAGGTCCACGGCCTGCGCCGCCGCCAGCGCCTTGAGGTGCTTGCGCAGCAGGTCGCGCCCGGGGCGGCCCACGATGTCGCCGATGAAGAGCAGCTTCATTCCGAAGCCGGGGCGGTGCCGGTCTCGATGGGAATCAGGGTGCCCTGGCCGCGGCGATCTTCCCGGCGCGGCAGCACGACCCGCAGTTCGCCCTGGGCCAGCCGGGCCCGGGCCTGGCTCACATCCACCGCGCCGGCCACGCGCACGGCGCGGGCAAACCGGCCAAAGTCGCGTTCGACCAGGTGAAAGCTGGCCGGGGCGTTCGTCGAGGGGACGGGGCGTTCCTTCTCCCCGACGATCAACACGACGCCGGACTTGACCAGCACGCGGAGGGCCTCGGCGGCCACGCCGGGGAGGTCGAGGACGATTTCAACCGTTCGGTCGGTCTCGAAGACATCGACCACGGGCATGCACTCGCCCGAGACCACGTGCCGGCGATCCGGCCGCCGCCGGGCGAGATCCTCGAACAGGCGCTGGACGTCCTGGGCCAGGTCGGCCGGGTCGAGGTCCATCGAGCTGGAGGAAAAAGCGGCCATGGACTCGATTCTAGCGCGGGTCTGGAAACCTTTCGGGTTTCCCGACACCTTATAGATATGAGCGTAATATGCTAAGATTTAATTATTGACAGACACTCATGTTTTGGCGATACTGAGAAGGTCCGAGGGAGGACTGAAGAAATGGCAACCAAAGGCAGAGTGATCGGCATCGACCTGGGCACCACCAACTCGGTGGTCTCGGTCATCGAAAACGGGCAGCCCACCGTCATCGTCAACCAAGAGGGCGCTCGCACGACTCCGTCCGTGGTCGGCTTTGGCAAGGATGGTGACCGGCTCGTGGGTCAGGTTGCCAAGCGGCAGGCCGTGACCAACCCCGAGAACACCGTGTTCTCGGTCAAGCGCTTCATGGGCCGCAAGTTCAGCGAGGTCACGGAAGAAACCAAGCGCGTCCCCTATTCGGTGACGCAAACGCCCGCCGGCGAAGCCCGCCTCACCGTGCGCGGCAAGCAATACTCGCCGCCCGAGATCTCCGCGATGATCCTGCAGAAGCTGAAGCAGGCCGCTGAAGACTACCTGGGCGACAAGGTCACCGACGCGGTGATCACCGTGCCGGCCTATTTCAACGACTCGCAGCGCCAGGCCACCAAGGACGCCGGCCAGATCGCCGGCCTCAACGTGCTGCGCATCGTCAACGAGCCGACGGCGGCGGCGCTGGCGTACGGCCTCGACCAGAAGACCGACGAGACCATCGCGGTGTTCGACCTCGG
>CAYGMD010000097.1:0-16109 GCA_964350785.1 uncultured Acidobacterium sp.
ATCGCCCTCTTCGTTCGAACTGAAATGAGCGGCGCGGAGCGGGGCCGGCCCCGCTTCCCGGCTGGCCTGGGAAACAAACTGTGCAGAGACAACCCGCCTGGGCCGGCCGTCCACCTCGAGCCTGAAATCGTCAGGCCCCAGCGAATCCAGCGGGGCGCCGTCAGGGCCCAGCACAGTGGCGTCGACGGTGACCAGGTCGACGCCCGAGCGAAACGTCGGCCTGCCCTGAGCGAAGTCGAAGGGTGGTCTGGCGGCCAGCGGTGGCCGCGCCTCCATCAGTACGGCGCCGACGACCAGTAATATTACAACCCTTGACATACATCCCGTGGCGGTCCATTTTAGGCCCATCAACCGTAGGCACGAGTGTCAATTCCCAGGTTCGAAGATGCCATCCTGGGCATTGGCGTGTGATGAGCGATTGTTTTCCCCTTTGCTGGAGGTCGTCGTGAAACTGTCCCGCACCCCGTTGCGCGGAAGGCTGACTGTCGTTGCTCTCGCTGCGCTATTCCATCTCGCACTCGGTGCCGCTGCCTGGGCGCAGACCGGTACCGCCGCCCTGGTCGGCGAAGTCACGGATGCCCAGAAGCAGGTGCTGCCGGGAGCAACCGTCACGGCCACCCACTTGGGCACCGGCGCCTCGCAGGTTACGGTGACCGACGAGCGCGGCGGCTTCCGGTTCGGCAACGTGCAGCCGGGCTCGTATTCCGTGAAGGTCGAACTGAGCGGGTTCAAGACCAGCGTCGTCGAGCGGCTCGAGTTGCAGGTTGACTCGGTCACGCGCCAGAGCGTCATGCTCGAGATCGGCGGCCTCACCGAGACGGTGACCGTGGTCTCCGAGGCGACGCACCTGAACACCACCGACGCCAGCGTCGGCAACGTCATGTCGCGGGACCAGATTCGCAGCCTGCCGGTCGAAGCGCAGAATGTCGTGCACCTGCTCAGCCTGCAGCCGGGCGCGGTCTTCATTCCGACTTCGAATCCGGCCACGGTTGATCCGCGTTACGGCTCGGTGGGCGGCGCCCGCGCCGACCAGCAGAGCGTGACGCTCGACGGCATCGACGTCAACGACCCGCAGCTCGCCACCGCGTATACCTCGGCGATCCGCATGACGCAGGAAGCGCTCCAGGAGTTCCGCGTCAGCACGTCCAACTACAACGCCGAGATGGGACGGTCCAGCGGTCCGCAGGTGTCCCTGGTCACCCGCAGCGGCACCAACCAGTACGACGGCTCGGCCTACTGGACGCTGCGCCGCACGGCGACCTCGAGCAACGAGTACTTCCTGAAGCTGTCGCAGCTGGCGTCGGGCAAGGAAAGCAAGGCGCCCAAACTGGACAAGGACATCTTTGGCGGCTCGTTTGGCGGCCCGATTCGCCGCAACAAGCTGTTCTTCTTCGGCAACCTCGAGGCCCTGCAGGAGCAGAGCGAGGCTCCGGTGCTGCGCAACGTGCCGTCGAACTCGATGCGCGACGGCGTCCTGATCTATCAGTGCGCGGTGGCGGCGCTCTGTCCCGGTGGCACGGTGCGCGGCGCGACCGGCAACCACACGGTCCAGGCCGGCTACTACGGCATGACGCCGGCGGAAATCGCCGCCATCGATCCGCTCGGCATCGGCCCCAGTGCCGCCGCGCTGGAGTACTTCCGCAAGTACCCGTCGCCCAACGACCCGGGCCGCGATGGCCGCAACCTGATGGACTACCGCTTTGCCGCGCCGATCGAGAACCAGTTCCTGAATCTCATCACCCGCGTCGACTACAAGATGGCCGACAACCACAGCTTCTTCGGCCGCTTCGGCAAACAGGACGACACCATCAACACCGCGCCGCAGTTCGAGGGCCTCGAGCCGCTGCGCCAGCGGCTGTTCAACAACTACGGCGGTGCCCTCGGCTACGACGCGGTGCTGTCGCCAACGCTGACCAACAGCTTCCGTTACGGGTTCACGAAGATCGACGAGAACAACGCCGGGCTGACCAAGGCCAACTACGTCACCTTCCGATTCATCTCGCCGTACGAGGGCTTCGGCTCGTCCTTCACCGACACGCGGCAGACGCCGACGCAGAATTTCGTCAACGACCTGTCGTGGTTCAAGGGCCTCCACACCATGAAAGTGGGCACCAACATCCGCTTCACGCGGGTCCCGAAGGAGCGCTTCCAGGCGTCGTACCTGAGCGCCACGGTCAACCCATCCTGGGTCGCCGGCGTCGGCCGCCGCAACATGCCGGGCAGTTCCTTCTGCACGGTGCCGGGATGCAGGCTCCCGGCCGTCGCCTCCGGCTTCCAGGGCGGCTACGCCGACGCGTGGCTCAACATCCTGGGCGTGCTGTCCCAGGCGACCCAGCGCGCCAACTACAACAAGGACGGCACGCCGCAGGCGCCCGGCACCGCGGTCGCGCGCGAGATTGCCTCGGACGAATTCGAGTTTTACCTGCAGGATGCCTGGCAGGTCCGTTCGAACCTGACGGTCACCGCCGGCCTGCGCTACAGCGTCTACTCGCCGCCGTACGAAACCAGCGGCCTGCAGGTGGCGCCGACCATCAGCATGGGCAAGTGGTTCGACACCCGCGCCGCCAACGCGCTCAAGGGCATTCCCTCGAACGCCAGCGAGATTGTCACCTTCGATCTGGCCGGCCCGAAGAACGGCAAGAAGGGCTTCTACGACTGGGACAAGAACAACATCGCGCCGCGCGTCGCGGTGGCGTGGACGCCGACCACGCGCATCGTCGTTCGCGGCGGCTACTCGAAGGTGTTCGACCGCGTCGGCGTCGGCCTGGCCACCAACTTCGACGAGGGATTCGCCTACGGCATGTCGACGCAGATCAGCAGCCCGTTCGGAAGCGCCTATGAGAGCAACCCGGACGCGCGCTTCCGCGGCATCGACCGGATGCCGTCGACGATGCCGGCGGCGCCGAAGGGCGGGTTTCCACAAACGCCGCCGATTCGCGCCGGCATCATCACGCAGAGCATTGACGACACGCTGGTCACGCCGTCGGCGCACATGACCAGCGCCATTGTCGGCTTCGACATCAGCAGCAACTACACGATCGAGGGCGGCTACGTCGGCCGCTTCGGCCGTGACCTGCTGGTGCGCCGCGATCTGGCGATGCCGCTCAACCTGGTGGATCCGGCGTCGGGCAGCGACTACTTCACGGCCGCCCAGCAGATCATCCGCGCCGCGCAGGCCGCCGGCCTGACCGGCGGCTCACCGGCCTCCGCTTATGCCGGGCTGCCGGCCGTCGCCTACTGGCAGAACATCTTCCCGGGGGCCGCCGGCAACGGCCTCACCGCCACGCAGGCCGTCACCCGCGCCTACATGCAGAACGGCCCCGACTACATTACCGCCCTGTATGACATGGACACCTCCTGCTCGCCGGCCTGCAGCAAGTTCGGGCCGTATGCCTATTTTGCCGAGCAGTACGACTCGCTGGCGGCCATCAGTTCGATCGGCCGATCCAACTACAACGGCCTCAACCTCACGCTCCGGCGACGCTTCGCCGACGGCGTGCAATTCGACATCAACTACACCCTGTCGAAGTCCGAGGACATGGGCTCGCAGGTCGAGCGCGGCAGCGGCTTCGGCAACTTCAGCAACGGCGGCAACTCCGGGTTCCTGGTCAACTCGTTCGAGCCCGAGCTCAACTACGGCACCTCCGACTTCGACGTGCGCCACCAGGTCAATGCCAACTGGCTGGCCGAACTGCCGTTCGGCCAGGGCAAGCGCTTCGGCGGCGGCGTCGGCACCCTCGTCAACCAGTTCATCGGCGACTGGTCGATCGCCGGCCTCGTGCGCTGGACCAGCGGCTTCCCGTTCAACGTCGCCAACTGCCGCTCGTGCTGGGCAACGAACTGGAACCTGCAGGGCAACGCCATGCTGGTGGACCCGAAGGTCATGCCGGAAACCGAAACGACCAAGAACAAGGTCGATAACCGTCCCAGTCCGTTCGTCGATCCGCAGGGCGCCATCGCCATGTTCCGGCGCCAGTTGCCCGGTGAAGTCGGCCTGCGCAACGTGTTCCGGGGCGACGGTTACTTCAACGTCGACCTGAGCCTCAGCAAGGCGTTTTCGATCGGCATCGCCGATCACCGCCTGCGCTTCCGCTGGGACGTGTTCAACGCCACCAACGCGGCGAAGTTCGACGTCGGCCAGCTGACCAACACGCCGGACATTTCGGGCTTCGGCCGCTACAACGGCACCCTCGCGACCTGCGACGCGCAGGCCGGACGCTGCATGCAGTTCGCACTCAGATACGAATTCTGACGCAGATTTAGAGCCGCAGATGACGCCGATTACGCAGAGCCGTTCTGCGTAATCGGCCCATCGGGGCCGGCTTGGGACTTACTTCGAAATCAGCACCTGTCCGGGGCGATTGCCGGCCGCGCGATCGCCGCTCCACACCACCACGCCGTTGACCCACACCGTGTGGATGCCGCGCGCCAGCTGGCGCGGGTTCTCGAAGGTCGATTGATCGAGCACGGTGGCCGGATCGAACAGCACGAGGTCGGCCTTCATCCCCACGGCAATCGCGCCCCGGTCCTTCAGGCCCAGCCGGGCCGCCGGCATCGTAGTCATCTTGCGGATCGCGTCGGGCAGCGTCAGCCACTGCTCGTCCCGCACGAAGCGCCCGAGCACGCGTGGAAAAGTCCCGGCGCCGCGCGGATGGCTGTTGTTGATGCCGCCGTCGCTCGCGACCATCGCCCACGGCTGTTTCAGGAACGCCTGCATGTCGGCGGCGATCATCGTGTGCCCGATCATCCCGGCACCCTCGTCCTTGACGATGCGGATGTAGAGGTCGACCTCGCTCACGCCCTCGGCGCGGGCAATCTCGTCGAGCCGCCGGCCGACGTATTGCGGAAACATCGGCAGGCGCGTGATCTGCACGTTGCGCCCGCCGCCGATGTCGTCGAGCGCGTCCTTCACGCTCGCGGGATCGGTCCACTGCTTGTTGGGGACCAGCACCTTGATGTTGGAACTCCACGCCAGGTAGGGATACACGTCGGCGGTCACGTCCACGCCCCGCTTGCGCGCCGCCTCGACCATCGCCACCACTTCCGGCGCCTTGTTCCACACGTCGACCGTGCCCAGCTTGAGGTGCGTCAGCTGCACCGGCAGCTTTGCCTTCTCGCCGATGGCAATCGCCTCGCGGATGGCCTCGAGCGATTTATCGGCCTCGTCGCGAATGTGCGAGATGTAGAAACCGCCGTGGCGGGCGGCCACGCGGGCCAGCGACACCACTTCCTCGGTCGAGGCATAGCTGCCGACCTCGTACTCGAGGCCCGACGACAGGCCGATCGCGCCGTCGCGCATCTCCTGGTCGACGAGCGCCTCCATCTGCGCCACCTCGGCCAGCGTTGCGGTCCGCTTGAAGTCGTCGCCCATCACGCGCCGGCGAATCGTGGCATGCCCGACGAGCACGGCGACATTGATCGCCGCCGGACCGGCCCGCCGCTTCGCCAGGTAATCGCGAAGGGGGAACGGCGAGCTGCCGTCCTGGCCGACGAGCGCCGTCGTGATGCCCTGCGACACCTGGGTGACGGCATCGGGATCGGCGTCGAAGCCTTCGGTGGAGTGGTTGTGGGCGTCGATGAAGCCGGGGGCCAGCACCAGGCCGCTGCCGTCGATCACGCGGTCGCCGTCGCGCGGACGGATGTCACCGACCTCCGTGATCACGCCACCTGCGGCGCGCACGTTCACCCGTTGCAGGGGACTGCCGCGGCCGTCGGCGACCTGGGCGCCGGTCACGATTACGGCATCGCCCTGGGCGGCCGCGATCGCGGGCAGCCAAGGCGCCAACACGAGCGCCGCGGCAAGAATCGCGCATCTCACGGTTGTCTCCTCGTCAGATGGTTTGGAGTATCGGCAGTGGCAGGTGCCATCAACTTGCGCGACGTTTCGCCAACAGAGCCCTGACCGCGGGAACGAGCTCGACGGGTATCTTCATCGCGGTCGTCGTCGTTGACCGGGTATGCTGCTTCCTCCTCGCCACAACGTTCGGAATGAGCCGCGCGCCGCGGTGACATCCTGACACAGGCAGCCGGGCGCGTCGGCTCCATTTCGGTGTTATGCCTCAACTCGAACCACTTGCCCAGGTTGGACAGCATCCGTTGCTCGGGGCGCACAAGACAACAACCCCGAGGCGTCGCTTCGAGATGTTCTGCTGAAATTCCAGGTTCTGGTCGCCGGCCAGGAATACGTCGAACCCGGCGGCCTCCGCGCTGGTGAGCAATACACCGTTCTTCAATCCCGCCCAAGATTCTTGCTGGACCGTACGAGCGTCGTGCCCAATCAGGTAGGGCGCAAGCTGGCGTGGCCGCTGTTCATCGAGCAGAATGCGCACGGGCACTTACGGCTTCGTGGGCCGCTTCCAATGCGGCAACCGCCTGCTCCCGCGAGACGGTCGGAAATGAATCAAGAAAGTCGTCGAGGCTATGGTTTCGTTCGAGGTAGTCGATCAAGTTGCGAAACGGAACCCGTGTTCCGACGAAGACCGGCGTGCCGCCCAGGATGTCAGGATCGCTATGGACGACCATCGTGGTGTTCGGCATATCTTCCTTCCTTCGTCGATTCTAGTCCTACAACCGCTTTGAGGCATGACGTCATATGGGTGTCTGGCGCCAATTGGCGGTCAGATGCCCCCGCCCTGAACGCTCTGCACTTGGAAACCGACCCCGTTCACGCGGATTATGGCGGCCATTCGATCCGGCCGCAAGTCATCCTGCCGAAACGATTCGCTTCACTGGCGCGCCCGCGTCGACGGCCCGTAGAGCACGCGTCCCGGGCGCGCCGCCGTCATCTTGCCGCCCTCGAAGGCCACCTGGCCGTTGACGATGACCAGGCTGAAGCCCTCGGCATAGCTGTGCGGCTTCTCGAACGTGGCGGTGTCGCGCACGGAGGCGGCGTCGAACACCGCGATGTCGGCCTTCAAGCCCTGGCGCAGCACGCCGCGATCGCTCAACCCCAGCCGCTGCGCCGGAAACGCCGACATCTTCTGCACGGCCACTTCGAGCGGCAGCAGCTTCTTGTCGCGCACATACAAGCCGAGCACCCGGGCAAAGGTGCCGTAGCTGCGCGGATGCGGCACGTTGCGGCCGAACACGGGCACCTCGCCGTCGGAGCCGATCATGGTGGCCGGGTGAACCATAATGCGCTGCAGGTCCTCCTCGCCAATGGCGTGGAAGATCCCGCCGCACCCGCCCTGCTCGACAATCCACATGGCGGTCTCGGCCGCGTTCTCGAGCGTCACCGCCAGGCCGCGGCCCTGCGTGATCTGCGCGAGGTTCTGGCCCGCCAGCTTCGGGTCGAACTCGCACGCCGACACCGCGACGTTCCTGGGGTCGCCGCCGCCGCGTTCGTCGCGGATGATGGCCGTGCTCTCGGCCTTGATCTTGGCGCGGGTCGCCGGCTCCTTCAGCCGCTTGAGCGTCGACTCGCGGCCCCCTTCCAGGGCCCACGCCGGCAGCAACGCCGCCCCGATGCTCGTCGCCGACGCCGTATACGGATACTGGTCGATGGTCGCGTCCACCCCGCGGGCCCGCGCTTCGTCGACCATGCGCAGTGTCGCCACCGACCCGCCCCAGTACTTCTTGCCGACCACCTTGTGATGCGTGATCTGGGTCGGCAGGCCGCCCTTCTCGCCGATGGCGATCGTCTCGCGCACGCTGTCGGTCAGGCCCCTGGCCTCGTCGCGCATGTGCGAAATGTAGATGCCGCCCATGCGGCCGGCCACCCGGGCCAGTTCGATCACCTCTTCGGTCGGGGTGAAGTTGCCGGGCACGTAGAACAGCCCCGAACTGAGGCCCAGCGCGCCCTCCTCCATCCCCTGGGTGACAAGCGCCCGCATCCTGTCGAGCTCGGCCCGCGTCGCCGGCCGGTCGACCTCGCCCATGACCTCGCTGCGCACCGAGCCCTGGCCGATGAACATGGCGAAGTTCGGCGTGATGCGCGTCGCCTGCACCTTGGCGAGAAACGGCGCCAACGGCAGCGGCGAGCTGCCGTCGGGGCCTTCGATCAGCGTCGTGACGCCCTGCCGGACATAGTTGTCGGCGGTCGGCACCTCGAAAATGCCGCGGCGGGCGTGGGTATGGATGTCGATGAACCCGGGGGCGACCACCAGCCCGGTGACGTCGACGACCCGGCCGGCCGGTTCGGTGATAGCCGGCGCGATGCGGACGATGGTGTCGCCCTTGATGGCGAGGTCGGCCTTGTACCACGGGCTGGCGGTGCCGTCGACGATGCGGCCGTTGCGCAACACCAGGTCATAGGCCGGCGCCTGGCCGGCCGTGAGGGCGGGAACAAGCAGCAGGAGCAGCAGGAGTCGGCGCATGGCGCGACTATAGTCCCTTGCCCCATGCTGAGTGAAGTGCGGCGTTGACAGCCCCCCGGTGATGCGACAGTCTGTGCCAGACACATTTTTTGGAGGAGCGGCCATGCGAAGACTCCCCGTCCTGATCGCGATCTGCCTCACCGTGCTGGTCATCCCCTCGCGAGCCCAGTCGCCGGCCTGGCACCTGACCGCCACCGTGGCCGAGAGCTGCAGCTGCACGGTGTCTTGCACCTGTAACTTCGGCGGCGAGCCGTCACGCATGCCGTGCGAAGGCAACCGCATGATTGCCATCGAGCAGGGCCGCTACGGCGACGTCGACCTGGCCGGCGTGCAGTTGCTCGTCACCTTCAACATGCGCAACTGGTCCAAGATCTACGTCAGCGACAAGGTCTCTGACCGCCAGATGCAGGCGGTCGAAGCGATGCTGCCGCTGGCCTTCGCCGGCTTCCACAAGGGCATGCTGTCGTTCACCAAGGCGCCCATCACGATGGAGGCCACCGCGTCGCGCGTCCGCTTCTCCGGGCCCGAGTCGGCCGTGGAGATGGAGGTGATGCGCGGCTTCAACGGCCAGGCCGTCAAGGTGCTGAACCTGCCGAGCCCGGTGTTTCAGGACTACACGCAATTCCGCTCGGTGGCCCACACCCACGCCAGCGCGGCGCACTCGTGGAACCACAAGGGTACCAACGGCTTCACCTCGAAGTGGTCCGCCGCGGGCAAGTAGCGGCACGCAGGCGACATGGCCGACACCAGCGGGCTGCGGCGCAGCCTGTCGCTCCGTGATCTGATCGTCTACGGCCTGCTGTTCATCGGGCCGCTGGCCCCCGTTGGCGTGTTCGGCGTGCTGGACGCGCGCACCGGCGGCGCGGTCGCCACCGTCTACCTGCTGGCCACCGCCGCCATGGCCTTCACCGCGTGGTCCTACGCGGAGATGTCGCGCGTCATCCCCCACGCGGGCTCGGTCTTCGCCTATGCCAGCCGCGGACTGGGGTCCACCGCCGGCTTCCTGGCCGGCTGGCTGGCGATGCTCGACTACCTGCTCATCCCGTCGGTGGCCTACCTGTTCTCCGGCATCGCCCTGCATGCGCTGGTGCCCTCGGTCCCCGCCTGGGTCTTCACCGCGCTGGCCTTGATCGCGACCACGGCGCTGAACCTGGCCGGCGTCACCGTGGCGGCCCGCGCCGGCCTCGTGGTCCTCGTCGCCGAGGTCATGATCCTGGTGCTGTTCCTGATCCTGGCGATCGTCTTCCTCGCCGAGCACGGGCCCGCGCGGCCCTGGAGCGCGCCTTTGGTGGGCGCCGGCGCGTTCGAGCTGTCGGCCGTCATCGGCGCCGTTTCGATTGCGGTGCTGTCGTTCCTGGGCTTCGACGCCATCGCCTCCTTTGCTGAAGAAAGTGCCGGCGACTCGCGGCAAGTCGGCATCGCGATACTCGCCTGTCTCGGCATGGCGGGCGTCCTGTTCGTGGCGCAGTCGTACCTGGCGGCCGTGATCAGCGTGACGCCGCCGGCCGACTTGCTGGCGCACCCCGAACGCCAGGGCACGGCGTTCTACGACCTGACCCGCGCCGCGTTGGGCGGGTGGATGGCGACGCTGCTGGCCGCGGCCAAGGCCATCGGCCCCGCGTTTGCCGCCATGACCGCACAAGCCGCTTCGGCCCGGCTGTTGCTGGGCATGGCGAGGGACGGCCGCCTGCCGTCGGCGCTGGCCCGGGTCGACGCCGGCCGCGGGGTCCCCGTCGTTTCGCTGACCGCAGCCGCGACGTTGACGCTGGTGGTCTCGGTGTGGGCGGCGCGCCGCGCCGACGGGCTTGAAGTGCTGGTGTCGATCGTCGACGTCGGGGCGCTGGCCGCCTTCGTCCTGCTTCATGCATCGGTGATTGGCTTCTTCGTGGCGCGGCGCCAGGCGACGGCACGCATGGCGCACTGGCTGATCCCGGCGCTCGGCGGCCTGGTCACGATCTGGGTCATTGCCGAGTCCGGCCCGTTCGCCAAGATGGTGGCACTCGGGTGGCTTGGCCTTGGCCTCGCCGTCATGGCCGTCAGGCGTCGCTAGCGCCGGCAAAAATCGAGATAGGGGGGCGGTCACCCGCCTCCCCTCTCACACCACCGTGCATGCGGGTCCGCACACGGCGGTTCGGTAAAGTGAAGCAGGCACGCGACCGAGACGAGGCAGTCCGAGCGAGTCGAAGTAGGCACCCGGAAACGCATAGCGGAGCGCCGGACTGCGGCTGATGCGCCACGGGCCGTGCGGACTCCCGGCGGTTTGCGCCGCAAGGTCCTGACCCACGCCGAGTCGTCGCAGTGCCGCAAAACGCCGCCGCCCGCGTTTCCATTGCTTCCAGACGACGCACCGGAGGCGTCGATGAAGCCACGAGTCGAGGTCCCGAAGGACCGTCGGCGTCTCGCAGAAAGCAAAATAGCCGCGCCACCCTCGCAGGTACGGCGTCAGCTCGCTCACCATCTGCGGCAGACTCACGCCGCGCGTCCGTCGCGTCAGCATCCGGGTTCGTGCCTTGAAGCGGGTGATGGCCTTCGGCGCAATCCGGCGCTTCGGCGTGGCTCCACCCGTAAAGCTAAACCCGAGAAACTTCCGTGTCGCTGGCCGTGCGACTGCGCTCTTTTCCTGGTTGACGCGAAGCTTCAGCCGACGCGTAATGAAGGTGGTCACGGTTTCCATTACACGCTGCCCCGCTCGTGCGCTGCGGACAGAGATGTTGCAGTCGTCCGCATAACGCACGAAGTGGTGGCCTCGGCGTTCCAATTCGCGGTCCAAGTCGTCGAGCAGCAGGTTCGACAGCAGCGGTGACAACGGCCCACCTTGCGGTGTGCCCTCGTCCGTCGGACTGACCAGCCCGTTCTCCATTACCCCCGCGTTCAGGTACGCGCGAATGAGGGTGCGCACCCGCTGGTCAGCGATCCGTTTCGCCACGCGTCCCATCAGAATGTCGTGGTTGACCCGATCGAAGAATCTCTCCAGATCGAGATCGACCACCCAGCCGTCGCCCGCCGCGATGTAGTGCTGCGCGCGGGCGACGGCCTGATGGGCCGAGCGGTTCGGCCGGAAGCCGTAGCTGTGCTCGGAGAAGGTCGCGTCCCAACGGCGTTGCAGTATTTGCAGCAACGCTTGCTGGATAAAGCGGTCGAGTGCCGTCGGGATGCCCAGTGCGCGTACCCCGCCGTCCGGTTTGGGAATCTCGACGCGCCGCACCGGCTGAGGCCGATAGGTGCCGGCCCGCAGCTGGTCGCGAATGTCGGGCCAGTGCGATTTCAGGTACGTCGGCAATTCGTCGACGGTCATCCCGTCGATACCGGCGCTCCCCTGATTCGCGCGGACTCGGTGTAGTGCCTGCTTCAGGTTCTCTCGCTCGCAGACCTCCTCCATCAACCGGTCGGTTGATGCCGGGTGTTGGGATGCGCGTGTCGTCGTGCGCGATTCGCTCCCTTCGGACGCGCGCCTACGGGTTTCACCCGTATCCGTCGCGTCGAAGGCCAGACTCGGCTGGATTTTCTGGCGCCTGTCGCTCATGGGACTCGTGTCCTACTAGCCCTCTTTACCGTTCGGGCCTTCGGTCGTGCGTTACCGGTCCGGCGAGCCCTGCTGGTTTCTCCCCTTTCAGGTGAGTGTCCCGCTCGAGTGGACCGACTGCCACGCCTACTACGCCCTCGGCTGACTTCTGCGCCGCGGTCGGCGCGTCTCACGACGCGCGCAGTCCTGTACGAGGACACGGCGCAGACCTCCCGCGATAAGTTCGACCGCTGTCCGCACGCAGCCGCCGGATTTACGCTTTGCGTCCTTGATGGATATGGGCTTCGTCGTCTCTTGCCGACTCGCCCGACGCTCACGCCTCGTATCCGGTTCGTGTGCCTCGACTCGTGCGTTTGTTCCCCGCTTCCTCCAGACCTCACTTCGCAGTGACGCCCTTGCGGTTCGCTACCCTTCACCTCCATCAGGTTGGGAGGGGACTTGCACCCCCAAGCTGTCGAACATGCGCGGCGTACAAAAGAAGGCCGCGGGGCGCCCCGCGGCCTGATGCGTTCACGTTGGAGGTTGAGCGAGTTCGTCGAGCTAGTGCGCGCGCGCCGCTCCGGGCACGCCCACGGGATCGAACGCCCCTTCGGGCACGGCGGACGGCGCCTCGACCAGGCACCACGCCTCTTGATCGCTGAGAATCTCGGCCGCCAGCTGCGTGTGCAGGGCATGGCCCGCGCGATGCGCGACGACGTGGCCCACAATCGGCCGGCCCACGAGGGCCAGGTCGCCAACGACATCGAGAATCTTGTGACGGACAAACTCGTCTTCAAAGCGCAGCGCGTTCAGCACGCCGGTGTCGCCGATGACGATGGCGTTTTCGAGCGAACCGCCCAGCGCCAGGCCGTTCTGGCGCAGCCACTCCACTTCCTTCAGGAAGCCGAAGGTGCGCGCGGCGGCAATGTTGTCGGCAAAGGAGGCTTCGGTAATGCGCTCGGTGCGGGCCTGGTGGCGCAGCAACGGATGGTCGAAGCTGATGGTGTAGCTGACCTTGAAATGATCCGACGGGTAGATGGCAATGCGCTTGTCGCCGCTGGCAATCTGCACCGGCTTGAGAATCTTGAGATACTTGCGCGAGGGGCCGAGCGTCTTGACGCCGGCCTCCTGCAGCAGATACAGGAACGGCGCGCTGCTGCCGTCCATGATCGGCACTTCTTTGTGGTTGAGCTCGACGATGACGTTGTCGATGCCGGCCGAGACCAGCGCGGCCAGCAGGTGCTCGACCGTTTCCACCGTGGCGCCGGCCTTGCCGAGCACCGTGGCGTGCTGGACGCTGGAGACTTCAGAAACCAGGGCGGGGATTTCGACCCCCAGATCCGTCCGGCGGAACCGGATGCCGGTGTCGGCAGCCGCGGGTTTCAGGGTCAGCGTGACCTTCTGGCCGGAGTGAAGTCCGATGCCAGCGCACGAAATCTGCCGTTTGAGCGTCCGTTGTGCGTCCATTAAGTCTGCGGTTCCGGTCCCGACAGAAGCAAAGTCGATGCCTGTTCCAAACAGGCCGGACCAAACGGACTAAACCTATTCCCTGCAACGTTTACACGGATGTGCACGTTAAGGCACATCCGACGGCTGTGTTTGTCGAGCCACAGCTGCAAAGGCGCGAAGTGTGGCAAATCTGCCACTTCCACCTTCGCCGCCAGCTCCAGTGCGGCTTCGGCGGACAAGCGGCCCGCCCTCAGGCCTTTAACATTTCGGCCAGAAATTGGCCGGTGGCCGAGTTCTTGGCCTTCGCGACCTGCTCCGGCGTCCCCTGGGCGACCACTCGGCCGCCGCCCTCGCCCCCTTCGGGCCCCAGGTCGATCAGCCAGTCGGCCGACTTAATTACATCCAGATTGTGCTCGATCACCACGATGGTGTTGCCCTGGTCGACCAGGCGCATCAGCACGTCGAGCAGCTTTCGGACGTCCTCGAAGTGCAGGCCGGTCGTCGGCTCGTCCAGGATGTACAGCGTGCGCCCGGTGCCGCGCTTCGACAGCTCGCGCGACAGCTTCACCCGCTGCGCCTCGCCCCCGCTGAGCGTCGTCGCCGATTGCCCCAGCGTGATGTAGCCGAGGCCGACGCTCTGCAGCGTCCGTAACTTGATCGCCAGCGGCGGGAAATTCTCCAGCAGCGGCAGCGCCTGGTCCACCGTCAGGTCCAGCACGTCGGCGATCGACTTGCCGCGGTACTTGATCTCCAGCGTTTCGCGGTTGTAGCGGCGGCCCTTGCACTGCTCGCAGGTGACGTAGACGTTCGGCAGGAAGTGCATTTCGATGGCGATCACGCCGTCGCCCTGGCACGCCTCGCAGCGGCCGCCCTTGACGTTGAACGAGAAGCGGCCGGGCTTGAAGCCGCGGGCGCGCGCCTCGGGCACCATCGCGAACAGCTCGCGGATGAACGTGAACAGACTGGTGTAGGTGGCCGGGTTCGAGCGCGGCGTGCGCCCGATCGGCGACTGGTCGATCTCGATCACCTTGTCGATCAGGTGGATGCCCTCGATCTTGTCGTGGGCGCCGGGCTCGTCGGCGGCGCGATAGAACTCGCGCGCCAGCGACTTGTAGAGGATGTCGTTGACCAGGGTGCTCTTGCCCGAGCCGCTGACCCCGGTCACCGCCACCAGCCGGCCGAGCGGGATCTTCACGTCCACCGACTTGAGGTTGTTGGCGCGGGCGCCGCGAATGACGATCTCGCCCTTCGCCTCCTTGCGGCGGGCGGCCGGGGTCACGATGCCGTTGTGGCCGGCGAGGTAGGCGCCGGTGAGGGAGCCGTTGCCATGGGCGATCAAGTCGGCGGGCGTCCCCTGGAAGATCACTTCCCCGCCCAGGTCGCCGGCGCCGGGCCCGAGGTCCACCACGTAGTCGGCGGTGCGGATGGTTTCCTCGTCGTGTTCGACGACCACGACGGTGTTGCCGAGATCGCGCAGCCGCCCGAGCGTCGTCAACAGCTTCCGGTTGTCACGCTGGTGGAGTCCGATCGACGGCTCGTCCAGCACGTACAGGACGCCGGTGAGGCTCGAACCGATTTGCGTGGCCAGGCGGATGCGCTGGCCCTCGCCGCCCGACAACGTCGCCGCCGAGCGCGCCAGCGTCAGGTAGCCCACCCCGACGTCGTTCAGGAACCGGAGGCGTTCCCGGATCTCTTTCAGGATGCGGGTGGCGATGATCGCCTCGCGCTCCTGCAGTTCGAGTCCCTCGAACACCGCCAGCGCGCCGGCGATCGGCAGGTTCACGTAGTCGGCGATGGTCCGGCCCTTCAGCGTGACAACCTGGCTCTCGCGGCGCAGGCGGTTGCCGTCGCAGACCCCACACTCGCGGAGCGCCCGGTACGGGTCGAGTTCTTCCTGCACCGCCCACGAGCCTTCTTCGAAGCGGCGCCGGAGGTTCGGGATCACGCCCTCGAAATCGCGCCCGAACGGTTCGGGCGTGACCAGTTTCTTCTTGACGGATTTGGCGGCACTGAAGTGCCGCCCTTCTGGCACTCCTTGCCGCTGCCGCCCTTCTGGCACTTCTTGCCGGTCCCGCCCTCCTGGCACGCCGCCGGGGCCCAGGAGGATGAGGTCGCGGTGCTTCTTGGGCAGCTTGCCGAACGGCACCTGCGGATCGATGCCGTAGAACGAGGAGATGGCCGTGACGGCGTCGGCCACCAGCTTGCCGTCGCCGCGGCCCCACGGGGCAATGGCGCCGGCGGCCAGTGACAGCGAGTCGTCGGGGACGATCCGGGCCGGGTCGAAGTCCCACGTCGCGCCCAGCCCCTGGCACGCCTGGCAGGCGCCGTGCGGCGAGTTGAACGAAAAGGCGCGCGGCGACATTTCCGGCACGCTGATGCCGCACACGACGCACGCGAGCTTGCGCGAGAACAGGCGATCCCCGGCATCGAGCGAATTGATCACCACCACGTCGTCGGCCATGGTCAACGCGACCTCGACCGATTCGGCCAGGCGCTTCTCGATGCCGCTGCGCACGATCAGCCGGTCGACGACGATGTCGATGTCGTGGTTGCGGCGGCGATCGAGCGCGATGTCTTCTTCGAGCGAGCGGATCTGGCCGTCGACGCGGGCCTTGGTGAAGCCGCGCGCGCGCAGCGCCTGCAGTTCCTTCTTGAACTCGCCCTTGCGGCCGCGGACGATCGGCGCCATCACGTTGATGCGCGTGTCCTGCGGATACGTCATCACCAGGTCGACGATGCGCTCGAGCGACTGCGAGGCAATTTCGCGGCCGCAGTTGGGGCAATGCGGCACGCCGATGTTCGCGAACAGCAGGCGCAGGTAGTCGTAGATTTCGGTGACGGTG
>CAYGMD010000098.1:0-2939 GCA_964350785.1 uncultured Acidobacterium sp.
GCGGTCGCGCATGCCGGCCCGGTCTGGTTCGAGCAGGAACGGCAGCTCCCAGAACAGCTTGCCCATGACCTGCTCGGCGGCCATGCCGGTCAGCACCTCGCACGCGCGGTTGAAGCGGACCAGGCGCGCCTCCTGGTCCACCACCGTCACCAGCACCGGCGCCATGTCGAGGACCGCCGAGACGAAATCGCGCTCGGCGCGCAACTCGGTCTGGGCGTTGACGCGGTCGGTGATGTCGCGGGCCATGCCCTGGAAGCCCTCGATCTCGCCGCCGGTGAGGATGACCCGCACGTGCTGGCCGACCCAGATCTCGCTGCCGTCCTTGCGCCTCACCGGGAACTCCAGGTACGACGACTCGCGAACCTTGGCCGACTTCTCGTAGAACGCCATGGCCCGCGGCACCCAGTCGGGCCGCATCAACTCGAAGTACTTCAAGGTGAGGAGTTCGGCTTCGCTGTAGCCGAGAATGCGCGTCGCGACCGGATTGACGAAGGTGAACCGCCCACGGGGGTCGGTGCGATAAATCATGTCGCTGGCGTTGTCGACGAGGTCGCGATAGCGGCGCTCGGTTCGCTCGACCGCCTGCGTGCGCAGCCGGACCTGCTTGTGCAGCGAGCGGTTCCACGCCGTGCCGCCGGCCAGCAGCAGCACGACCAGGCCCCCGGCCAGGCCCAGAATGGCGGCATAGCGGTCCAGCCACGTCCGCCGGCCCGGATTGCTCAAGTACTGCTCGACGATGCGGTCGAACTCGCCGCTCGCTTTGAGCCGATCGAGGGCCACGCGCAACGGCGCGACCGCCAGGTCGCGCCCCTTCAGCACCGCCATCTGGTAGGGGCGCGCCAGCAACGGCACCTCGATCGCATCGTCGGCCAGCGGGCCCATGAGGAAGCGCAGGGTGAGGTGGTTGCCGGCCACCCCGTCGACTTCCCCGCGCTCGAACGCGCGGATGGCATCGCCGCGGGTGGCGACCACGTGCAGCACGGGCCGCCGCGACTCCGGCAGGTTGGACAGCAGGCCGTGGTTGATCGAGCCGTTGTCGACGGCGACTCGCACGCCCCACAGGTCGTCGAGCCCGCGCGGGTAGTGGGGCAGGCCCGGCCGCATCATGATGACTTGCGACAGCGTCCAGGTCTGGTCGAGCAGCTGGTAACGCGCCGCGCGCTCGTCCGAGTAGGACAGGAACATGACGTCGGTCTTGCCCGCCTCGAACTCGGCCATGCGCTCGTCGCGGGGGCCGAGCCGAATCTCGACGCCGAGGCCGGCTTCGCGCGCCAGGGCGCGGATGAGCTGAATGTTGAAGCCCTGGGGGTCGCCCCTTTCGTCGAGGTATTCGTAGGGCGGGAACTCGTGGTCGCCCCCGTAAATCAAGGCCCGGGGCTCCACCCTCGCGCGCTGCGCTTCCCCCTCCGCGCCTGGGGCTCCGGCGGACAAGCCGGCGGGCAGGTCGACGCGGGGGGGCTGGGCGGCCACCGGCGCTGCCCGCACCGCAAGCGTCGCGAGCACGAGCAGGATCCTGAGCCGGCGCAGAGCCACGGCAGATTGTAACGCCCTTCGATAGAATAGAAGTTCGCCCTCATTTCAAAGGAAGCGCGCACATGTCTGATGCCATCGCCGGCCGCCGCCGGGTTCCCCGCCCCGAGAACGATCCCAACCTGACCTATGCGCCGGGCACGCCGGCCCGCGCCGAGCTCAAGGCCCGCCTGGCCACCATGGCCAGCGAAACGGTCGATATTCCCATTGTGATTGGCGGCAAGGAGATCCGCACCGGCGCCACCGAGCCGTCGGTCATGCCGCACAAGCACGGTCACGTGCTGGGCCACTACCACAAGGCGACGGCCGCGCACGTCCGCCAGGCCGTGGATGCGGCGCTCGCCGCGCGGACGGAATGGGCGAGCTGGTCGTTCGAGGATCGCGCGGCCGTGTTCCTTCGCGCCGCCGAGCTGCTGACCACGTCGTGGCGCTCCACCATCGTCGCCGCGACCATGCTCGGCCAGTCGAAGACCGCCTACCAGGCGGAAATCGACGCGGCGTCGGAGCTGGTTGACTTCTGGCGGTTCAACGTCGCGTTTGCGCAGGATTTGCTCGCCGAGCAGCCCGACAGCACCCACGCGGTCTGGAACCAGATGGAGTACCGGCCGCTCGAGGGCTTTGTCTACGCCATTTCGCCGTTCAACTTCACCGCCATCGGCGGCAACCTGGCCGGCGCGCCCGCGCTGATGGGCAATACCGTCGTGTGGAAGCCGGCCGGCACCGCGATGCTGAGCAACTACTACGTGATGAAGCTGCTCGAAGCCGCCGGCCTGCCGCCGGGCGTCATCAACTTCGTGCCCGGCAACGCGGTGGAGATTTCCGACGTGCTGCTCGACCACCCGGACCTGGCCGGCATTCACTTCACCGGCAGCACCGCCGTGTTCAACGGCATGTGGCAGCGCGTGGGGCAGAACCTCGGCAAGTACCGCGGCTACCCGCGCCTGGTCGGCGAAACCGGCGGCAAGGACTTCATCGTCGTCCACGCTTCGGCCGATCCGCAGGAGGTCGCGGTCGCGGCCGTGCGCGGCGCGTTCGAATACCAGGGGCAGAAGTGCTCGGCCGCCAGCCGCATGTACGTGCCGAAGTCGCGCTGGCCCGACATCCGCGACCGCATGGTCGCGATGATGAAGGACATCAAGATGGGGGATGTCCGCGACTTCCGCAACTTCATGGGCGCGGTGATCGACAAGAAGGCCTTCACCAAGATCAGCGGCTACATCGATGATGCGAAGACGAACGCCAAGGTGATCCAGGGCGGCGGCTACCAGGGCGACGAGGGTTACTTCATCGAACCCACCCTGGTCGAGGCGAGCGACCCGGCCTATCGCCTGATGTGCGAGGAGATCTTCGGGCCGGTGCTGTCGGTCTACGTCTACGACGCTGCCAAGTGGGCCGAGACGCTGGCGATT
>CAYGMD010000098.1:2949-16037 GCA_964350785.1 uncultured Acidobacterium sp.
ACATCAACGACAAGCCGACCGGCGCGGTGGTCGGACAGCAGCCCTTCGGCGGCGCGCGCGCGTCGGGCACCAACGACAAGGCGGGTTCGAAGATGAACCTGGTCCGTTGGGTGAGCATGCGGACCATCAAGGAGAACTTCGCGCCGCCGACGGACTACAAGTACCCGTTCATGGCCGAGGAGTAGGGCTCGCCACTGCGTGGCTCGTGGGGCTCGGCTCCGCCTTCGTGGGGCTCGCGCCTTCGGCGCTCGTGGGTTAAAACCTGAATAATTTCGTGACCTTCACCACCAGGCTCCGGTTGTCCAACTCTGGGAAACCGGGGCCGGTCGTGTTTCGGCCGTCGCTATAGACGACGAACAGCTCGCTGCCGGGCTGGTATTCCCAGCGGAATCGCGCGTTGGTGCTGATGCTGTCGCTGGCCGACTGGTACTGCACGAGGGCCGACGCGAACATGCGCGGGGTCAACGTGTAGGTCAGCCGCGAGCTGATGATGTTGGCGTCGCCGTCGCCGTGCCGGGTCTCGAACCGATTGAGCGAGACGGTCGGCTCGGCGTAAAAGCGCGGGCCGAACTCGATCCGGCCGCGCCAGGTCAGCTCCTGCAGCGTGCCGCCGTAGAAGCCGCCGTAGGTGAGCGTCAGCGTGCCGGAGATCGGCCGCTGCGGCGAGCTGGTGAAGAGCAGCTTGGCCTGCTGGAAGTCGTAGTCGCCGGCCGGCACGATCACGCCGGGCGTGACCTGGAACGGCGCCTCGAGATGCTCGAACGCCTTCGACAGCTCGCCCGCCCATTGGTCGCCGTTCGACAGTTCCATGCGATAGGCCGCCTGGGCCTCGCGCGATTCGGGACGGCCGTTGCGGTTCTCGAAGTAGTCGTAGCTGCCCTCGTAGTAGAACTTCCGCACCGTCTTCCAGCGCGCCGGCCGCGGGCTGTAGCGGGCCTGGCCATAGCTGCGCCGGAACGCCGAGCGCCGCAGGAAGCCGATCTCCGGGTTGAAGTGTTCGCCCAGGAACAGGTGATCGACCTGGAACCCGGCCAGGTCCGCGTTCCACGTGACGTTGGCGCGGTAGCTGCTGCGGTCGGTGGCCGACCCGGCCGTGCCCGAGGTGCCCGCCCAGTAGGTATTGATGGCCAGTTCTTCGAGCGGGTTGATCGTGCTGTCGACCCCGTACGAGTACCCTTCATCGTCGCCGGCCGCGCGCGGCGCCCGGCGCGTGGCGATCAGGCCGACGCGGCTGCGCTTGAGGATGTCGCGATTGACGCGCAGCACGGAAAAGTCGCTGGCCGGGGCGTGGGCGGCCGCGACGTCCTCGGTGCGCATCTGCAGCGCGCCCACCTGGTAGCCGTTGCCGCGGCCCAGCAGGCGCGCGCCGCCGAGAATGGGAATGACCTGGCCGTTCTGCAACCCGATCCGCCGGCTGAAAAACACGATCGGCGTGACGTTGCTGGCGCCGCCGCCTCCGCCCATGTTGATGGCGCCTGGGCCCTGGCCGCCGCCGCCCTGGTTGGACCCGGCGCCGGCGAAGTTGAACACGTCCTGGCCCTCGAGGAAGAAGTCGCGCTTCTCGGGAAACAGCACGCTGAACCGCGTCAGGTTGACCTGCGCCTCGTCATCCTCGACCTGCGCGAAGTCGGTGTTGTAGGTGAAGTCGGTGACCACGGACTGGGTGATGCCCCACTTCGCGTCGACGCCGAACTCGGCGGCGCCGTGGTTCGACAGGGGCGGCCTGGCGCGATGGTTGGTCGTATTCGAACCGAGCGCGTAGGGCTTGACGTCCAGGTTCCGCAGCCTGGTTGGCGACTCGAGGCCGACGAGGGTGCCGACCGACGAGACCTTCGACAGGCCGCGGCGGCCCCACGACACCGGCACCTGCGACAGGAAGGTCAGCTCGTTGCGCCAGCGAACCATGCGGCGGAAATTGATGCCCCACTCGCGGCTGCCCTCCTTGAAACGCATCGACCGGAACGGGATCACCATCTCCACCGTCCAGCCCTGGTCGAAGCCGGCCGTCTTCACTTCCCAGAGGCCGTTCCAGTTGTTGCTGGGCTGTTCGTTGGTGACCTGCCAGTCGAACATGCCGCCCTGCGCGTTCGACGAGAAGCCGAAGCCGTTTCGCCCGTCGTTGAAGGTGTCGAACACGACGCCGATGTGATCGTTGTTGTACAGGTTGCTGGCATCGCGCCGCATGTCGCTGGTCACGCGCCGATCGGGATGGGTCTCCCACAAGCGGGCGCCGACGTAGATGTTCTCGTCGTCGAAGAATACCCACACCTCGGTCTTGTCGCTGGCCGGCGCGCCTTCGGTGGGCTCCTGCTGGACGAAACCCGCAGCCCCGGGCACCGAGGTGTAGATGGGGTCGTCAAGGCGTCCGTCAAAGGAGAGTGGGACCGTCAGCCGGGTGGTTCGCAGCGTGGCATGCCCCTGCGCGTTCCGGCTCACGACGTCCGGAGCGACAGGCGGTTCCTGAGCAGCGGTCGGCGTAGCGAGCAGGCAGATAAGTAGTGCGAGGGTTCCGGCGCCGAGTACCAAGCCAATTATTATACTGGGGCCGCACCAGCCGATAATCGCGGCCGAAAGACCCCGATGAGAAGGCAGAGATCACATATCCGTAATCAAGTGAGCCGTTTTGGGACAAACCGGGGCGCTTCCAGTGCCCTTGAACCGACAGATTGCCAGTCTGGCCAACGAGTTAGGGTCGGGCCTCGCCGGTGGACTGGTCCTTGCTATCTTCGGGGTGTGCGTTCAGAGTCCGGCTTCACTCTCGCCGAGTTGCTGCTGGCCGTGGCCGTGGCGGGCGTGCTCGCCGCCATCTCGGTGCCGGTCATCATGGAGTCCACCGCGCGAAACCGCCTGTGGACCGGCTCGGAGGCCGTTGGCGCCCATATCCGGCAGGCCCGGCTCAAAGCGATCACGCGCAACACGACTTTCCAAGTTCGGTTCAACTGCCCCGCCGCCGGACAATTCCGTTCGCTCGTCATCACCGGCGACGTCGCCATCGACAATGCCGCCGACCGTTGCAGCCAGACCCGTCAGTTCGACAGCGGCGTGCAGGTAATGCCGGCCAGCGTTACGGCCAGTCCGGCGAACACAATCCAGGTTACTGGCCGGGGCATCGTGTCGGTAGTCGGCGCTGCGGTTCCTCACACCATTTCGGTTTCATATGGCGCAAGCACACGCACACTCATTCTTTCGGCAACCGGCCAGATCACCTTCTCTACGTACTGACGAGCGTGGGTTCACGCTGGTCGAGGCGATGGTGTCGATGGTGATCCTCACCGTCGGGCTGGTGGCGCTCGCGGAATTGCTGGCCGTGACTATGCGGCTGCAGCAGCTTGGCCGCAACGAGACGTCGGCAGTCCGTCTGGCGGAAGACTTGATAGATCAGTTGAGGTCGCAGAACTTCGACTCGTCAGCCAATATTCAGATTGGCGGATCGTTGACCGGCGACGTAGCCAACTATAACGACTCTGTGCCGGGCTACCGGCGCCGATGGTTGGTGGCGGCGGGTCCGGCCAGCGCGGCGGGCGCCGTACCTAATCTGCGACAGATCACCGTTCGCGTGATTCCGGAGGTAACCGACAACCGGACCGCGTCAACCTACGAACTCGTGTCAATTATCCATCGGTGGTAACGATGACGCTTCACCGACAGCTAAGGTCTGGCGCCGGAGAGCGTGGCTTCACGTTGATCGAACTTCTCGTGGCCACGGTCGTGTCGATGCTGGTGCTGGGCGGTGCGGTCGCGCTGACTTCCCAGGTGCAGAATGGGTACCGTCGGCAGATCGAAGCGTCGGCAGGTGAGCAGGAGGGGAGATACGCCCTGGAGTGGATCGGCAAGCTGGTCCGTGGCGCCGACAACAATCCCTTCAGCGTGACGAGCACCAATTGCCCGGCGGCCGCGACCCCGTATGCCGCGATACGGTTCGATCCGAACGGCGATCTTGTCCACAATGACATTCGCCTGCAGACCGACTCGAACCCGCCCGACGGACAAGTCGGCGGTTCCCCGGGGTTATGCAATCAGGCGAATGAGGACGTCACCATTTCGCACGACCCGGCGAACAACGCGATCCTGTTTTTCGACAATAACCTCGGGGCTCCGGCATCAATCCGCACCGACGCGGTTGTCCAGGACCTGCGCTTCGTGTATCGCGATGCCGCCCGTGCCGTGACGACCGTTCCGGCCAACGTTCGCTATGTGGAAATACGGATCACCGTCAGGTCGCGGACCATCGACCCATCCACCGGTGCGCCCGTGACCAGGGTTCTCAGTTCGGAAATCAGAGTGAGGAGCAGATGAAGCAGACCAAGACGGCGCTTTCGCGTGCCGCCGGTTCGGAACGTGGCGTAGCCCTGATCATCGTGCTGCTGCTCCTGGCCGTGATGACGGGGCTCGCCACCGGCTTGACGCTGAACGGCCAGGTCGAGATCGCGATGGCCACCAACGAGATTTACTACGCAGGGGCGCGCGCCGCCGCCGAGGCCGGCGCCAACCGGGCCCGGGCCGCCATCATCGCCGACACGACGACGAACCTGTTGGCGGGCCAGGATGGAGCAGTGGATCCAACCAACCCGGCCGCGGCGGTCAACGCCGACAACGGTCGCATCGACTTCCTGCTCACGGGCGGGCCGACCTACGCGTTGGGCGCCGGCGGCCAGTATTCCTACACGATTCGGATCCTCGATGATGACGACCCGTCGTTGTACACGTCTGCGCTCTCATCGGCCCAGCTCGCCGCCATGGGTGCCGAGAACGGCAACGGATTCATAGACACGAACGATCGTCTGATTCTTCAGGCCACGGGGTTGGGGCCGAGCGGCACTACGGTCCGAATCCGGCGCATTCTGTCGAGCATCGAGACCTCGGTCCCCCCTCCACCGGTGCCGCCGCCGGCACCCGTCAATGCCGCGATTGTGATCGATGGAAATTTGCGAGTCTCAGGTAACCCCAACATTAACGGAAACAACGGTAGCGTCCAGGCCAATGGAAATCTGGTCATCGACGGTGGTCCGACGATCACGCAGAATGCGTTCGCGTCCGGGACGTTCACCTCGAATCCGGGCTGGACGTCGGGCGGTTCGTTCGGCGGCGGACAGCCAACGGTGACGGTGCCGACGGTCAACGCCGCCGACTACCAGTACCTTGCCACTCACCGTTTGACGGCTGGTGGCGCAGTGATCCTCGTGTCCACCGGGCTTCCGGTTACCGGCACGGGGTGGGATTTCACCGGCGGCGTCTGGACGATTTCGGGGAACACTGCCGAGAGTGGCACGTACTACGTTGAAGGGAACGCGAAGGTTTCTGGTAGTCCCAACGGCCCGCTTCCAGGCAACAACGACCCGCTGGCGTTGTCCATTATCGCCACCGGTTCGATCGAAGTGTTCGGCAACCCGACCTTCACGCCTCAGAACAACGCCCTCTATCAGTTCATCACCGACGGCGATCTGAAACTAGGCGGCAACATTGACATCGCCCCGACTACGGTCGAAGGCCAAAGCCTGGTGCGCAACCAGTTAATAATCTCGGGCAACCCGAACATTCGCGGCCGAATCATCGCGAAGGACCTCCCTACCGTGTCACCCGCGATCGACCACGCGGCATCCAGCATCATTTCAGGGAATCCAAACGTCACCTATGCTGGCAGCTTTCCGGGCCTGACTCCGCCCGCTCCCCCTGCGACACCACCAACAACGACCTACGCCAACAACGTGTTAGGGTGGATCGAGAGCTGATGAAACCTACCTGGATCGTCGCGTTCACCGTGGCCATGGCGTCAGCGCCCCCCGCGGTTTTCGCGCAGTCACTCGTCGATGTCGCTCGCCAGGAGGAAGCCCGGCGCGCGAATGTCCGGAAGCCCTCCAAGGTCTTCACCAACGCGACCCTGTCGCCAGCTCCGGACCAGACGCCGGCCGGCGCCCAGGAACAATCGCCGCCCTCGAATGCACCAGTGCCTGCGGCCGCGGGAAATTCCAGCGCGGCAACCGTCGCGCCCGCTCCCGTCGTGGACCCTCCGGCGGCTGCTCTGGACGAGAAACGCTGGAGGGATCAGGCTGCGGCCCTTCGGCTGAGAGTGGCGGCGGCACGCAAAGAGCTGGACGCATTAGCCGGCGCCTCTCATGACGACCCACGTGAACAGGCCATGCTGGAGGCGCTGCGCCAACGGCGTCAGGTCGCCCTGACGGTGGCAGAAGACGACCAGCGGCGCTTCGAAAAGCTGGCGGATGCCGCCAAGGTGCCCAAAGGCTGGCTCCATGAGCCGCAAGGGTAGGGGTTCGAACTCCTCAGCCGCGACGGCGCGTGAACGCGTCAACGAAGCCGTCGGTAAACACCGCGGGCATGCCGCCGGTGTGCAGGAACACCACGGTTTCGCCGGCCGTCAGCGCGCCGTCCCGCACGTGCGCGATGAGCGCCGCCATCCCCTTCGACGTGTAGCAGGGATCCAGCAGGATCGCTTCTGACCGGGCCAGCAGGTCGATCGCCTCGAGTCCGCCGGTCGTCGGGATCCCGTAGCCGTCGCCAATGAACGCCTGATCGGTGGTGAGGTCCGACAGCTCGAGGCGCTCGGGCAGGTCGAGTCGCGTGGCCGCCTCGTTGGCGATGCGCCTCGCGCGCTCGATCTTCTCCGGCTCCCCGGCACTCACGGCCACGCCGTAGACGCGATACGGCGCCTCGCACAACCGCGCGCCGAGCGTAAGACCCGCCTGCGTGCCTCGCGATCCGCTCGCATAGTACAAGCGGCTGGGGGTGACGCCGGCGTCGGCAAGCTGCTCGACGATCTCGGCGGTGCCACCCACGTATCCCAGCACGCCGATGCCGCTCGACCCGCCGACGGGAATCACGTACGGCGTGCGTCCGCCGGCCTCCTCCTCGGCCACGACCGCGGCCACCACGGCCTCGTCCTGGCCGACGGCCAGCATGGGATCAACCGATGGAACCAGGCGAACGGTCGCGCCGTACAGGTGGTCGAGCAGCAGGTTGCCGGCCAACGCGGGCGTGTCGGTCGTCGTCGTGAGCACCAGCACGCAACGCATCCCGGCGACGCACGCCGCCGCCGCGGTCATGCGCGCGTGATTCGATTGCACGGCGCCGGTGGTGATCAGCGTGGTGGCGCCTTGGGCCCGCGCGTCGGCCACGAGGTACTCGAGCTTGCGCGCCTTGTTGCCGCCCAGGCCCAGGGCCGTCAGGTCGTCGCGCTTGATCAGGAGGCGAGGGCAGCGCGCCGGTCCGCCCAGCGCCTCCCGCAAGCGGGTCGCCTCGTGGATGGGCGTCGGCAGCTGCGCCAGCGGCACGCGCGGTTGCCGGGCCAACGCCGAATGAACACGCCGGACAGCAGTCGAAGTCATGGCTCGGGCGAGATTATCCCACCTCCGCCGCGGTTAGCCCCAGGCCTTCCCCGGGCACTTTTGCCTGCTTTTTCCTCTCGTTGCGTGTTCCAAAATAGAGGTCTCGTATCAAGACAGAACACTTGCGACTAAACAATTCTCTATCAGTGATTTAGGTGCAGTAACTCAGGACTCGCCTCGAGCTCGAGATCCATTTGAGAACAGACAGTGTCTTTGTCCTATCTTGTCCTCTGGAGATCGAAACTGTAATCCTGTTCCAAAACGCCAAATAAACGCTAAAGAATATGACTCGGTAGGACAAATTTGACCATTCGATGCTCTAGACCACGTGTTGGCTGGAGTATTGCTTTCTCGCCGATCGCCATGAGCGTTTCAACATCGGCTATCCGTAAGAAGGCTGTCTGGGGTCGCACCGCGATTCTGGCGGCTTTTTTTACCATCGTGCTGTCGGTCCCGACTGCCGCCCAGAGACCGGCCGGCCGCGGCCACCTGGACGAATCTGTTCGGCAGTCGGTCAATGCCGGCGAGTCGGCCCGGGTGATCATGCACTTTGACACCGCGGCCGAGCGCGATGCGGCGTTCAATCGCCTGCTCGATCGCGGCGCCGCTGTTCGCACCATGGACAGCGAGGGCGGTCCCGCGCTCAACGTCGTGTCGAGCGCGGCGGCCTTGTCGAGCGAGTTGGAGAACGCCACGCAGGTGTCGGTGGATGCCCGCGTGACGGTGTTCGCGGTGCGAAAGACCCAGGCCCGCGCGGCCAAGGTGCTTGCGTCGAGGACGAAGAAGACGGCGCCCGAGCCGGTCCGCAACGGCATGACGGTCGCGGTGATCGATTCGGGCGTCCAGCCGCAGGCCGACCTTCCCGCCACCCAGATCCGGGCATATGTGGACTTCGTGACCGGCGGCACCAAGCCGGTTGACCACTGCGGCCACGGCACCCACGTCGCCGGCACGATTGCCGGCAGCGGCGTGATGTCGGGCGGCGAGTATGCCGGCGTCGACCCGAACGTCGACCTGGTGGTACTGCGTGTGCTGGGCGACGACTGTTCCGGCAACACCAGCGACGTCATCGACGCGCTCGAATGGGTCGCCCGGAACCACCGCGTCTACAACATCCGCGTCGTCAACTTGTCGCTGGGGCACCCGGTGTTCGAGTCGGCCGTGACCGACCCCATGGTGCAGGCGGTCGAGCGCCTGTCGCGCAAGGGCATCGTCGTGGTGACCGCGGCCGGCAACATGGGCATCAACCCGCTGACCAGCAAGCCTGGTTTTGGCGGCGTCGGCGTGCCGTGCAATGCGCCGTCGGCCATATGCGTTGGGGCGCTCGATACCAAGGGCACGCCCGCGCTCGGGGATGACACCGTCGCCGACTTCAGCTCGCGCGGCCCGTCGCGTTTCGACCTGCTGGCCAAGCCGGAGATCGTTGCGGACGGCGTCAACGTGATTTCGCTGTCGGCCAAGGGCAGCAAGCTGTATGGCAACGGCAAGGGCCTGGTGGAGGGGGTCAAGGACAAGAACGGCTCGTCCTCCTACCAGTTGCTGTCGGGCACGAGCATGGCCTCGCCGCGCGTGGCTGGCGCTGCTGCCCTGATGCTGACGGCCAACCCGTTCCTGTCGGCGAACACCGTCAAGCTGGCGTTGCAGTTCACCGCCCGCGTCCTGCCGGGCTTCGACACGCTGGCGCAGGGCGCCGGCGCCCTCAACGTGACTGGCGCCACGAAGATGGCGAGCATCATCAACCCCGCCGCGGCCAGGGGCAAGAACTGGCTCTTGGCGTCGATGCCCTCCGCCAACGTGGACGAGAACGGCAAGGTCGTGACCTGGGGCACGCGGCTCGTCTACGGTGACCGCTTTATGCCGTCGAGCACGGCCGCGGTGCACATGGCGCGCTGGGACGACAACATCGTGTGGGGCTTCGACACGCTCGCCGACAACATCGTCTGGGGCAGCTGCGGCGAGTGCGACAACATCGTCTGGGGCAACAGCTGGGAAGACAACATCGTCTGGGGCAATGCCTGGGACGACAACATCGTGTGGGGCGACAACATCGTCTGGGGCGACAACGTCGTGTGGGGCTACTGGGCCGAAAATGTGGTCTGGGGCTTCTGGGACGACAACATCGTGTGGGGCAACGTGACCCGCAGCGCCTACGAGGCCGACAACATCGTCTGGGGCAACGGCTGGGACAACATCGTGTGGGGCAACTGCGCGACGGCCCGGTCGAGCGGCGACAACATTGTCTGGGGCAACAGCGCCGACAACATTGTCTGGGGCAACAACTGTGCGGCCAAGCGGCCGAGCAGCAGCGGAAGGCAGTAGCCATGATGGCCACGACCCGAGCTGAATGTCCGCGGACCGCGACCATGGTGCCCGCCACGACGATGACGGCCCCGGTGGCGGTCACGACGAGTGACTGGAAGGCGGGCCTGCCGGTGCTGACCGGGACCGGCGTCACGCTGCGTGAACTGCGCCTCGAGGATGCGGCGTCGTTGCTGACGATGCTGACCACCGAAGAGGTGTCGCGCTTCATCTCGCCGCCGCCGACCACGGTCGAAGGTTTCGAGCGCTTCATCATGTGGGCGCAGCACGAACGCCAGGCCGGCAACTATGCCTGCTTCGCGGTGGTGCCCGCCGGCATGGACACCGCCATCGGCATCTTCCAGGTGCGCTCGCTCGAACCCGGCTTCGCCTCGGCCGAGTGGGGCTTCGCGCTGGGCTCGCAGTACTGGGGCACGGGCGTGTTCGTGGACGGCGCCCGGCTCGTGGCCGACTTTGCGTTCGACGTCATCGGCGCGCGCCGCCTCGAAGCGCGCGCGGCGGTGGCCAACGGCCGCGGCAACGGCGCCTTGCGCAAGCTCGGCGCGGTGCAGGAGGGCGTGCTGCGCCGGTCGTTCCTGCGCCACGGTGAATATCACGATCAGGTGCTGTGGGGCATTCTCGCGGAGGAATGGCGGCTGCAGCGCCTCACGCTGCAGCACAGCCCCATCGTCCACTGACACCGATTCCGTCCAGCAAGACCCAATTCAGGCCCGGCTCTTCCAGGGGTGTCCGGGCCTCTTTTTTTCGGGCGAAATCACCCCTGAAACCGTTCCGTATTGAGAACAATTGTCCTATATTGTAACATTAGACAGTAAGTGATTTAAATACAATAGTTTAGATTAGTAATAGCCTCGGTATTCTGTGTGTGATCACTGGATACAGCACACGATGGACACCTCAAAAACGGTTAACTCCTGTTGAGTTAGTGCTTTATAGAGGCAATTAACTGTGGGAATATGAGCGCATCTAACTGACGTTAAATGACATTAAAGATCTTTTACATAATCGTTAGTCACTATTGGCATTTAGATTGCACTTAAGGACACCATGAGTCATCGTCCGTCACAGCAGATCTGCAGGAAGTTCACGTGGGGCAGAACTACCCTTGTCGCCCTACTGGCGGCCTTTGTCCTGTTGGCCCCGATGGAGGCGCTGACCGTTGGCGCGTCCGCCGAGGCCGCCGTTAAGGCAGGCAAGGCCGCGCAGGCGAAGAACGCCCCGAAGCCTCGTCACGCCAAGATGGATCAGGCACTGAGCGACCGCGCCGATGGCGTGGGCGAGTCGGACGTCATTGTCGTGTGCAAGCCCGGCAAGGACTGCCTGGCGAACATCACGACGGCCGGCGGCAAGGGTGGCCGGCGCCTGGGCATCCTCAACGGCCGGACCGGCCGCATGCCGAACGCGTTGCTGAAGCGTCTCGCCAATGATCCGGATGTGGCCGGCGTGTGGGACGACCGCGAAACGACGGACTTCGTGGCCCGCACGGCGGCGACGATCGGCGCCAGGAACGTGCACGCGCAGTACGGCTACACCGGCGCCGGCGTCGGTGTCGCGGTCATCGACTCGGGCATCACGCCCTGGCACGACGACCTTACGATCGCCGACCGCCAGGGCCAGCGCGTGGCCGCGTTTGTCGACTTCGTGAATGGCCGCCCGTCGAAGTATGACGACTGGGGCCACGGCACGCACGTCGCGGGCATCATCGCCGGCAACGGGTATGACTCGACCGGCGCCAAGGCCGCGATTGCCCCCCAGGCCAACCTCATCGCCCTCAAGGCGCTGGACGGTGAAGGCAAGGGCCGGATCAGCTACATCATCGCGGCGCTCGACTGGGCCGTCGCCAACAAGACGGTGTACAACATCCGCGTCATCAACCTGTCGCTCGGCGCGGGCGTGTTCGAGAGCTACCACACCGACCCGCTGACGCTCGCCGCCAAGCGCGCGGTCGACGCCGGCATCGTCGTCGTCGCCGCGGCGGGCAACATGGGCAAGGCCGCCAACGGCCAGCCGCAGTACGGCGCGATCGGCGCGCCGGGCAATGCGCCCTGGGTGCTGACGGTCGGCGCCTCGAGCACGATGGGCACCATCGATCGCCGCGACGACACGATGGCGCTGTATAGCTCGCGCGGCCCGACAATGATCGACTTCGGCGCCAAGCCCGACCTGGTTGCGCCCGGCAGCGGCACGGTGTCGCTCAGCGACAAGGACAGCCTGTTGTACACCACGAAGTCGGCCTTCCTGGTGGACGGCACCCGTTCGGACCTCGGCTACAAGCCGTACCTGACCCTGAGCGGCACCAGCATGGCGGCGCCGGTGGTCTCGGGCACGGTCGCCCTGATGCTCCAGGCCAATCCGAGCCTGACGCCGAACATGGTCAAGGCCATCCTGCAGTTCACCGCGCAGGTCTACACCGGCTACGACTACCTGACGCAGGGCGCCGGCTTCCTAAACACGCTGGGCGCGGTGCGCCTGTCGCGCTACTTCGCCGTGGGCCAGAAGGGCGACCGCTACCCCAACATGAAGGCCTGGAGCCGGCACATCTTCTGGGGCAACCGTCGCGTTGCCGGCGGGGTGTTGACGCCCGGAGGCACGGCCTGGGGCGCCAACATCGTCTGGGGCGACGCGCTGACGCCCACCGGCCAGAACATCGTCTGGGGTGAGAACTGCGCCGACGCCGCCTGCGACAACATCGTCTGGGGCAACAACATCGTGTGGGGCGAATCTAATCCGACCGACAACATCGTGTGGGGCAACACCGATGGCGACAACATCGTCTGGGGCAACAGCGATGCCGGCAACATCGTGTGGGGCAACGGCGACGCCGACAACATCGTGTGGGGCAATGGCGCCGCCGACAACATCGTGTGGGGCGCCGACTGCGCCGGCGCCGACTGCGACAACATCGTGTGGGGCAACACCGGTGCCGACAACATCGTGTGGGGCAACGCCGAGGGCATCGACAACATCGTGTGGGGCAACAGCGCCGCCGACAACGTCGTCTGGGGCAATAGCGGCAGCGACAACATCGTCTGGGGCAACGCGGTGGGGGATGGCGACGACTTTGGCGACGACACGCTGGAGCTGGCGACGTACGACCCGCTGGTGTGGGAAGACCTCTTCGGCGGCGAGTTCCAACTGATGACGGCGCCGGTGGTCGAATCGCAGCCGGCGATCGAGACCGGCCCGGTCACGGCGCCGGCGACGACGGTCACTGACGCAACGACGACCACCACGACCACCACGACCACGTCCACCCCCGGAACGGGAGGGATTCTGTAATGGAAAAGATGCCCTTCCAATCTGACCTCACGCAGACCACGACTGTGGTGAGCGCGACGACATCGAACACGACGGTCACAACCAGTGACTGGAAAGCGGGCCTGCCGGTGCTGACCGGGACCGGCGTCACGCTGCGTGAACTGCGCCTCG
>CAYGMD010000099.1:0-15972 GCA_964350785.1 uncultured Acidobacterium sp.
GTGGATGCGTTTCCAAGAGGCTGCTTAATGATGAACAACCTCTTTGACATTCACATCTAGGCCAGCTCCACCAGCAAGTCGCCGGCCTCGACGAGTCGGCCGGCCGTCACGGCAACGTCCTTCACCGTGGCATCCACAGGCGTGGTGATCGCCGTCTCCATTTTCATCGCCTCGATCGACAGCAGCCGGTCGCCGGCCTTCACCACGTCACCCGGCTTCACGGCGACGGTCGACACCTTGCCGGGCATGGGCGCCGACACCTGGTTGGGGTCGCGGGGATCGCCCTTGTGGTTGCGCGTCACGGTCGACTTGGCCGATCGATCGACCACCGTCACGTCGCGGGGTTGGCCGTTGAGTTCGAAAAAGACGGTGCGGGTGCCATCCTGGTGGGCGTCGCCGGTGGTGAGATAGGTGACAATCAGCGTCTTGCCGCGCTCGATCTCGATAGACACTTCCTCGCCGGCACGCAGGCCGTAGAAGAAATTCGCGGTCGGGATGGCCGAGGTGTGGCCCGCCACCGCTTGTTGCTTCGCGAAGTCGCGAAACACCTGCGGATACAGCACGGCGGACAACACGTCCTCGGCCGACGGCGTCCGTCCGATCTCGCGCTCGAGGCCAGCGGCCTCGGCCGCAAAGTCCACGGCCGGCAGCGTGGCGCCCGGACGCTCGACCATCGCTTCGGCACGAGCCGACGCGAGCACGCGATCGCGGAATGCCGGGGGCCACCCGCCTTCGGGCACGCCGAGCAGGCCCTGCATCATCTCGACCACGCTGCGCGGAACATTGGCCGAGCCGCGGCCACTGGCCAGGTCGCCGGCGGTCAGGCCGCTCGTCACCATGAACAGCGCCATGTCCCCCACCACCTTGCTCGACGGCGTCACCTTGACGATGTCGCCGAGCAGCTGGTTGGCGTCGGCGTACGCGTCACACACCTCGGGCCAGCGCGCGTCGAGGCCGAGGCTCTTGGCCTGCTGCCGCAGGTTGGTGTACTGGCCGCCTGGCATTTCGTGGCGGTAGACGTCCGGGGCCGGGGCCTTCAGGCCCTCGTCAAACGGGTAGTACAGCTCGCGCACCTGGCCCCAGTACTGGCTCATGCGGTCGAGCGCGGCCAGGTCGAGGCCGGTGTCGCGGTCGCCGTGGCGCAGGGCGGCCACGATCGAGTTAAGACAGGGCTGGCTCGTCATGCCGCTCATCGACGCGATCGCGGCATCGGCAATGTCCACGCCGGCGTCGGCGGCATACAGCACGCTGGCCGCGTTGACGCCGCTGGTGTCGTGCGTGTGGAAATGAATCGGCACGCCCACTTCGTTGCGCAGGGCCGTGACCAACGCCTTCGCGGCGTAGGGCTTGCACAATCCCGCCATGTCCTTGATGGCCAGGATATGCGCCCCCATGCCGACCAGCTCGCGGGCCATGCGCACGTAGTAGGCGAGGCTGTACTTCGTGCGGGCCGGGTCGGTGATGTCGCCGGTGTAGCAAATCGCCGCCTCGCACAGCGCCGTCGTGTCTTCGCGCACGGCGGCCATCGCCACGCGCATGTTGCCGGTGGCGTTGAGGGAGTCGAAGATGCGGAAGACGTCAATGCCGTTGTGCGCGCTGACGCGAATGAACTCGCGGACGACATTGTCGGGATAGCTGGTGTAGCCGACGGCGTTGCTCGCGCGCAGCAGCATCTGGAACAGCACGTTCGGAATGCGCTTGCGCAACTCGATCAGCCGCTCCCAGGGATCCTCCTGGAGAAACCGCATGGTGGTGTCAAAGGTCGCCCCGCCCCACATCTCGATACTGAACAGGTTGGGCAACTGGCGCGCCACCGCGTCGGCAACGGCCAGCAGGTCGTAGGTCCGCACGCGCGTGGCCAGCAGCGACTGGTGCGCATCGCGAAACGTCGTGTCGGTGATCAGCAGGCGGCGTTCGGCGCTGACCCGGTCGGCAAACCGCTCGGGCCCGAGCGCGAGCAACTGCTGACGGGTCCCTGGCGGCGGTACGCTGGTGCGGTCCACCCGGGGCGGCACCGGCGTGCCCAGGGCCGCCGGCCGGGCCGCCGGCCTCACGTCATCGCGGCCATTGACGATGACGTCGGCGAGATAGCCGAGCAGCTTGGTGGCGCGATCGCGGGGGGCGGTGAACTGGACGAGCTCGGGGGTGCGGTCGACAAAGTCGGTGGTCGCCGTGCCGCTGCGGAAGGTCGGGTGCAGGATGACGTTGCGCAGGAAGGCGATGTTGGTCTTGACGCCCCGGATGCGGAATTCCTGCAGGGCGCGATCGGCGCGGCCGATGGCCTCGGGCAGGGTGGCGCCCCAGGTCGTCTGCTTGACCAGCAGCGAATCGAAGTAGGGCGTGATGACGGCACCGCCGAAACCGTTGCCGCCATCCAGGCGAATGGCAAAGCCGCCGGGCGAGCGGTAGGTGGTGATGCGGCCGTAGTCGGGCGTGAAGCCGTTCTGCGGATCCTCGGTGGTAATGCGGCACTGCACCGCCACGCCATGCGGCTCGACCAGGTGCTGCGCCGGGATGCTGAGCGGCGCTTCGTGCAGGCGATGCCCCGCCGTCACCAGGATCTGGGCCTGGACCAGGTCGACGCCCGTCACCATCTCGGTAACGGTGTGTTCCACCTGGATGCGCGGGTTGACTTCGATGAAATAGAAGTCGCCACGGTCGGCATCGACCAGGAACTCCACCGTCCCGGCCGCACGGTAATTCACCCGCCGGCACAGGTCCACGGCCGCCCCGCACACCGCTTCGCGAAGGGCACGCGGCAGGCCGACGCTCGGCGCAATTTCGACCAGCTTCTGGTGCCGCCGCTGCACCGAGCAATCTCGCTCCCACAGGTGCACGAGGTTGCCGTGCGCATCGCCGAGCACCTGCACTTCGAGGTGCTTGACCCGTGGAATGTAGCGTTCGAGAAACACGTCGGCGCGGCCAAACGCTGCCGCCGCTTCGCGGCGCGCCTCGCCGATGCGCGCCAGCAAATCCGAGGCGGAGTGCACCACGCGCATGCCGCGGCCACCCCCGCCGAAGCTGGCCTTGACGATGACGGGAAACCCGATCGCGGCCGCCGCCGCCAGGGCCGCCTCGTCGCTGTCGACCGCGGCCTCGGTACCGGGCACGGTGGGTACGCCGGCCAGCGCCGCCAGGCGTTTCGCCGCCGTCTTGTCGCCGAAGGTGTCGAGCTGGTCCGGCGTGGGACCGACAAAGCGCACGCCGGCCGCGTCGAGACGCCGCGCGAACTCCGCGCTCTCGGACAGGAACCCGTAACCGGGATGCACCGCGTCGGCGCCGACCGCGACCGCGAGCTTCACGAGCGCGTCGATGTCCAGGTAGGCGCGGACCGGCTCGCCGCCGCCCTCCGGCCCGATCAGGAACGCTTCATCGGCCTTGAACCGGTGCAGCGAGAAGCGATCTTCGTGGCTGTACACCGCCACGGTGCGAAGGCCAAGTTCGCTGCCTGCACGCAGGCAGCGAATGGCGATTTCCGAACGATTGGCAACCAGCAGCTTCGTCATGACGCGTACGCCAACGCATTAGAAGCCAGCTCAATGCATCTGCAAAGCGCAATGAATCGATATTACAGATATCGATTACTGATGGGTCAGGCTACGCCGTCTGCAGCACGGGCGTCACCGCGTCCTGGTCCTGCTCCCCCGTCCGGATCCGGTAGATGGTCTCGATCGGCAGCACCAGGATCTTGCCGTCGCCGACCTCGCCGGTGCGGGCGGCGGCCATGATGGCGTCGACCGTCGGCTGCACGAAGTGGTTCGAGACACCGATCTCGAGGCGCACCTTTTCCGCCAGCGCCATCTTCACGGTGGTTCCGCGATAGTTCTCGACATGCTCGATCTCGCCGCCATGCCCCTGGACCCGGCTGATGGTGACGCCGCGCACGTTGGCATGAAACAGCGCTTCGAGCACGTCGCTCAGCTGCTCGGGTCGAATCACTGCGACGATCAGTTTCATGACTGCACTCCTTCGCGCATCGCCGCGGCCTCGACCGCGGCAACGGCGATCGCCCCGCTCCGCGGCGGCATGAGAATGGCGCCATCGCCACCGGTGTACGCCTCTTCGCCGTGGTCGGTGACATCGAGGCCGATGCCTTCGCTGCGGACGGCGGCCCGCAGCGGCACCACCAGGGCAATCACCTTCAGGATGACGAACGTGGCGACGCCGCTATAGGCCAGCACCGCCGCCACGCTGTAGACCTGGGTCAGCACCTGTCCGGAGTTGCCCGAGAGCAGGCCACTCGGCCCGCCGCTCCAGGCGGCGTCGGCGAAGACGCCGGTGAGAATCGCGCCGGTCGCGCCGCCCACGCCGTGGGCCGCCACGACGTCGAGCGAGTCGTCCAGCTTGGTCCGGGCGCGATAGATGAGCGCGAAGTAGCTGGGGAACGCCCCCAGCGCGCCCAACGCCAGCGCCGAGGCGGGGCCAATGTAGCCGGCCGCCGGCGTCACCACCACCAGTCCGACGACGATGGCGGTCGCCGCGCCGATCGCCGTCGCCCGCCCGCCGCGCACCAGGTCGAGCAGGGTCCACACCGCCAGCGTCGCCGCCGGTGCCAGCATCGTGTTCACGAACGCCAGCGCCGCGATCGGCGTCGCCCCGAGGGCGCTCCCGGCATTGAACCCGAACCACCCGAACCAGAGGAGGCCGGCCCCAAGCAGCGTGAACGGCACGTTGTGCGGCAGAATCGCGTGGCGCGCGTAGTCCTTGCGCGGTCCGACCACCAGCGCGGCCACCAGCGCCGCCGACGCGGCGTTCACGTGCACGACGGCGCCGCCGGCAAAGTCAAGCGCGCCGGCGGTGGCCAGGAACCCGCCGCCCCACACCCAGTGCGCCACCGGCGCATAGACCACCACCATCCACGCCATGATGAACGCCAGGTAGGCGCCAAAGCGCATGCGCTCGACGATCGCGCCCGAGATCAACGCCGCCGTGATGATGGCAAAGGTGCCCTGGAACGCCATGAACAGCAGGTGGGGAATGGCGCCCTGCGCCTCGAGCCCGACGCCGCGCAGCCCGAGAAAGCCCAGCCCGCCGACCATCGGCGACCCCGGCGCGAAGGCCAGCGAGTAGCCGGCCACCGCCCACAGCACCGCCACCGGCCCCAGCGAGACGAAACTCATCATCATGGTGTTGAGGGCGTTCTTCGCCCGCACCATGCCGCCATAAAAGAAGCCGAGCGCCGGCGTCATCAAGAGCACCAGCGCGGTGGACACCAGCATCCACCCGATATCCGCGTTGTTCATCACCCCTCCTGCGATTAATGGCCATCCGCGCACGACACGCGTACGGCGGAACAGTGCAAGAATCGGGACAGGGCATGGATCGCCGGCGGCTAATCGCGATAACTCATTGACGACAGGCGGATTGCAGTTTGTTTGCGGGGGTGTTGTCGCGGGTGATACGGGCCGACATTTTTGTCGCCATTGTCAATCGCCCTCGACAATCATGTGGGGTTTGGTCGCCGCCCGGAACCGCGCCGGGTCGAGCCCCAGCTGCCGGATCTTGTAGGCGACGACGCGCTCGGTCGAATCGAGCAGGCGCGCGGCGCGGGCAATGCCGCCGCGCGCCGACTTGAGGGCGTCCTGGATCAAGTCGCGCTCGAGCGCGGCCACCGCCTGCTCCAGCGACACGCGCGGCAGCGTGCCCGAGACCTCGGCGGTCTGCAGCGACGGCGGCAGATCGTGCGCATGCATCACGCCGCCCGACGACACCAGCACGGCCCGCTCGACCACGTTCTCGAGCTCGCGCACGTTGCCCGGCCAGTGATAACTCATCAGCAGGTCAATCGCCGTGGTCGCAATGCGCCGCACTTCCTTCTCGTGCAGGCGCGCGTACTTCTCGACGAAGTGGTCGGCCAGCAGCAGGATGTCCGACTTGCGCTCGCGCAGGGGCGGCACGTACAGGCTGAAGACGTTGAGGCGGTAGTACAGGTCTTCGCGAAAGGTCCGCTGGCGAATGGCGGCTTCGAGGTCGTTGTTGGTGGCGGTGATCAGCCGCACGTTGACCTTGATCGACTGGGTGCCGCCCAGCCGGTCGATTTCGCGCTCCTGCAGCACGCGCAACAGCTTGACCTGCGTGGCCAGGGTCAGCTCGCCGATCTCGTCGAGAAACAACGTGCCGCCGTTGGCCAGCTCGAACTTGCCCTTCTTGGTGGTCTTGGCGTCGGTGAACGCGCCCGGCTCGTAGCCGAACAGTTCCGCCTCGACCAGCTCCTCGGGCAGCGCGCCGCAGTTCACCTTGACGTAGGGCTTGTTGGCGCGCGGCGAGTGGTAATGCAGCGCATGCGCAATCAGTTCCTTGCCGGTGCCCGACTCGCCGCGGATCAGCACGGTGGTCGTGACCCCCGCCACCTGCGCCATCTGCTCGTAGAGCGCCTGCATGGGACGGCTGGTGCCGACGATGTTGCGGAAGTCGTAGCGTTCCTTCAACTCCTGCCGCAGTTGCGTGTTCTCCTGCTGCAGCCGCTGGCGCTCCGACTGGATCAGGCGCTCCACGCGCACGGCCTGGCCCACGAGCGTGCCCGCCAGCACCAGCAACTCGCACGTCTTGCCCAGAGTCGCGTCGGGCCGGTACGGCAGCATCACGCCGATCGCCCCGTCGGCGCGGCCGCTCACGGTGATGGGCACCGACACGAACGACGCCTCGCGCGAGCCGCTCACGCGTGCGTTGCCGCCGCGCGTCACGAACAGCGGCTCCTTGCTCACCCTGGGCACGACCACCGGCCGGCCGCTCTCGACCACCCGGCTGTTGATGGCGTCGCCGGCGTGATGGCGGGCGCGCTGCCGGGCCTGCCACGCGACCCCAGTCGCCGCGACCAGCCGGAGTTCGGCGTCCGCCTGGTCGCGTAACCACACGCCGACGCTTGAGGCGCCGACCAGCTCCTCGAGGTGTTCGACCACGCGCGCCAGGGCGCCGGCCAGGTGCGCGCCGGTCCCCAGCACGCGGCCGAGTTCGGCCAGCGCCGCCAGCTCGCTCAGGGGACCCTTGGGACGGCCTCGCATTTACACTTAATTACAACATAAATGGAGTGACAAATGACAGCAGCTACATAAATGTTCCCTTTTTAGGAATATACGACATTCCCGTCACCGCGACGCCCAGCCGTAGAACAGCCCGACGCCGACGGTCTGCTGCCACCGCCCGGCCGCGCCCGCGCCGGTCGGAAAGACTGCCGTCGTCGAATGATCAACGCGGTACTCGACCCGCGCCGACAGGCCCGGCGCGATCGCGCGCTGGACCGTGATCGTGCCCTCGACCACGTCCTGCGCCGTGCCGGTCGACGCGCCGTGCGGATCCGAGAACCACTCCACGCGCGGCGCCAGCGTCCAGTTCGGTGTCAGCTCCGCCCGCGCCGCCACCGCCACGCCGTGCCAGCCGACGCCGGGGCCCAGCGCGCGGTCGCGCACGTAGTCGGCATTCACCTGCAGCTTCACCCGGGGCGTCACCGTCACGTTCACGATCGCATCGAGCAGGTGACGCCAGCCGGCGGCGTCGGTCTGCTCGCTGCCGCCGAGCCAGGTGCCGACGACAGTGACTCGATCGGTGGGGGCAACCAGGACCTGCGTCCCGATCGACTTCGAACTGTTGTTGTCCCTCACGTTGTTCCACCCGTTCAGCAGGAATCCCGTGGCGGTGACCTTGTCGCTGACGGCATAGCTCGCGCGGACGCCGGCGTGATAGTACGGAATGGCCCACGAGAACAGCAGGCTGCGCGAGTAGTTCCAGTTGTCCTGCGTCTCGATCACCTCGGCGCCGGCCGGGGTCACGAACTTGCCGGCATCGATGGTGAGGCCCGAGCCGAGCGGCGCCCGCACGCTCAGGTATCCCTGCTGGATGTACTTCAGGCCGCCGGGGCCGGGTTCGGGCGACCCCACCATCCTGGCGGTGGGGCCGGCCCCCAGGTCGGCGCGGAAGCCGACCACCGCATCGGCCGACGTCTTCCGCTCGAAGGCGACCTCCGCGTAGTTCATCCGCACCCCGCCGCTGCGGGTGTCGAAGTTGCGCAGCAGGTTGTCGCCACCGGGCGGGCGGTTGGCGTTGGCCATCACGTAGGCGTCGCCAAGCCCGAAGACGGTGATGCTGCTCAGGAACGAACCGGGCCCGCGCGGCGCTGCCGCGGGCGCCGCGGGCTGGGACTGCTCACTGGCCGGTGCGGTGGGCTCTGGCGACTGGGCCCGCGCCACCGCCGGCGCGCCGCCAACCATCACCGCCAACCACGCCGCCGACACCAGGCTCCGACCACCGAGATGTACTAGTTGAATTGGGCGAATCACATGACCTCCTGGCGGAGATCACTCCACACCGCGTACCGCCTGGGAGACCGGCGGTCCGCGATGCGCTAACGCCTTCGCATGCAACGGCTTATCGTGACGCGGGCGATCGATGCGCCTGGCGCATCACAACAATTGCAGGCCGTTCCGGCGCGGGCGCGACATTCTTGTGGCTGGATTCCTCCTAGATCGCGCGGCGGTCGTTCAGCCGCAGCCAGCCGGAGGCGATTCGGTAGATGGCCCAGCAGCCAACGGCGAACAGCCCGACGAACCAGATCGCAAAGCCAACCAGCACAATCGCCAGCAGCGCACCCGCCGCGAAGATCAGGCACGCCCACAGCATGGCGAACCAGAACGTGCGGATCTGCCACGTGAAGTGCGACTCGAGCCACGTGCCGCGGGCGTCGCCACGCTTCACGTAGTTGATGATCACGGCGATGATCGACGGCCAGCCGAACAGGAACGCGCCGATCACCGTCGACGCGCCAAAGGCGCCGATGGCCAGGCCGAGTGCGTGCAAGCCGTAGGTCACGTGCGTGATCGTGATCAGCGACGCGTCGGGCTCACGAGTGGCAATGGGGTCGGTCATCGAACTGTCGCTCCCTTCAGAATCGAATCACGTTTTCGAGGTACCAGAACATGAGGCGCGTGCCCCTGAAGGCGTGCGTCACCACGTCACCGCCCCCCATGGTTCCGCCGTAGGCGTTCACGGACCAGTATGCCGTGAGCGGCACGTCGACGGCGCCTTCGAGCACCGTGCCCAGCCGCGAACGCCCGCCCGCCGCCCGGCCTGAAAAGCCGAAGTAGCGCCCGTCGCTGGCGGTGGCGCCGCTGCCTTGGTACCAGAGATCCTGGCCGCTCGCCAGGCCCACCGCATGTACTTCGATACGCGCCTTCAGCCCGCGGGGTTCAACCCACGCCTGCACGAACGCGTCGGTCAGGTTCATGTGCGCATAGGTCGACGAGAGCGCGTACTTGCGGGTCGAGGGCAGCATCGGAAAGAACGTGCCGTGCCGGTCGTCGGTGCTGTCACCGTCGCCCGACGACCACCAGTAGCCGGCCCTGAGCCAGGGCCGCCCCGCCGCGCCCGTCCACCGGTGGCCGATTTCGGCGGTCACGCTCGCGGCGCGGTGCGACTGGCCGTACCAGTCGCCGGTCTCGACGGCGCCCCACACTACCGTGTCGAGCTGGCCGCCGGCCGTGGCGGTAATGCGCGCATGCGAGCCGCCAAACGCGGCAATCGTCACGGCCACCGGCCGATCGGGCGCGAGCGTGTTGTCGACCACCGCCGCCATCTCGCGGCGGTCGCGGTAGAGCGTGCCGAACAGCTGCAACTCGCCTGGGCCCTTGCGGGTGTACGACGCGCTGGCCGCCTGGACCCTGGGCATCGTCAGGTTGGCGGACTCCTCGGAGCCGCCCTGGGTCGGCATGAACGCCGCCGCCGTCAGGTGCCACCGGGGGCGGTCCACGTCCGCGCGCGCGCCGTCGAAGCGGCGTTGGTAGTACGACCATTCGAAGGTGCCGACGAGCCGCGCGTGCAGCCGTTCGCGCTTCAGCGTCTCGAGGGCCGCGTCGGCGTTGGCCGCCTCCGCGCCCGAGGCAAACGGCATGCGCCCCATGACCAGGGCACGGCCACCATCCCGTGCCTTCACCGCCAGTGTCAGCTCGCTCAGGTACAACTGGTAGCTGTAACTGAGGCCGGTCGCCGCGAAGTAGAAGGCGCCGATGCCCAGGCCGCCCGGCCCAATCGCCGCGGTCGGCAGGTTTTCCAAGCGGACGTAATTGAACGCTCCACTCAGATCGAAACGAGAGCCGGCGACGTGGACACCGAGTTCAACGCGGTCGGCGATGAAGGTGTAGTCGGGATTGCCGGCCAGCTGGCCGGGCTCGACGGCCGGGTACGGATCGAAGAACGACCACGACTCGACGCGCGTGAGGTTGGAAATGGTGCCGGTAACGCGAGGAGGCTCCTGTGCGTTCGTGACCGGCGACAAGGCAACCACGAAGAACACGAAGAACACGAAGCAGTCTTTTGGCTTTCCCAAGAGAGCCTTCGTGACCTTCGCGTCCTTCGTGGTTAATCCTGATTAGCCTTTGAGCAGCTTGTTCACTTCCGCCCAGTTCACCACGTTCCACCACGCGCCGAGGTAGTCGGGGCGGCGGTTCTGGTACTTCAGGTAGTAGGCGTGCTCCCACACGTCGATGCCGAGAATGGCCTTCTTGCCGTCCATCAACGGGTTGTCCTGGTTCGGCGTGCTCGTCACTTCGAGCTGGCCGCCGTTGTCGATCACCCAGGCCCAGCCGCTGCCGAAGCGCGTGGTGCCGGCCTGGTTGACCGCCGTCTTGAACTTCTCGAAGTCGCCGAAGGAGCTGTTGATGGCCTCGGCCACCGCGCCGGTGGGCGCGCCGCCGGCGCCGGGCGCCATCAACGTCCAGAACAGCGAGTGGTTCCAGTGGCCGCCGCCGTTGTTGCGGACCGCCGTGCGGATATCGTCCGGCACGGTGTTGATGCCCTTGAGCAGCTCATCCAGGCTCTTGCTGTGCAGCTCGGGATGCTTGTCGAGCGCCGCGTTCAGGTTGGTGACATACGCCTGGTGATGCTTGCCGTGATGGATCTGCATCGTCTGGGCGTCGATGTGCGGTTCGAGCGCCGCGAAGTCGTAGGGCAGCGCGGGAAGTGAATGAGCCATGGAAACCTCTCTGTAGGGCCCCCCTTTATGGGCGGCCTAGGTGATCGCGAGCATGCGATCTAGCGCGATCTTAGCCCACTTCTTCTGCTCGTCAGGCACCACGATTTCGTTGACCACCTCGCCGTCGACGAGCGAGTCGAGGACCCACAAGAGGTGGTTCGGCGACACCCGGAACATGGTCGAGCAGAGGCAGCCGAACTGGTCGAGCGACACCACGGTCTTGCCGGGCGCCACCTCTTCCGCAAGCCGGTGGACGAGGTGGACCTCCGTCCCGACGGCCCACGACGTGCCCGCCGGCGCCTCGCGCACGGTCCTCAGGATGTACTCGGTCGAGCCGCTGTCGTCGGCCGCCTGCACCACCTCGAATGGCACTTCGGGATGCACGATCACCGTGATGCCGGGATGTTCGGCGCGGACCTTCGCGATCTGCCGCGGGGTGAAGCGCACGTGCACCGAGCAGTGGCCCTTCCACAGGATCAGCTTCGCCCGCTCGAGTTGGTCGCGGGTCAGCCCACCGAACGGCTCGTTCGGATCCCACACGACCATGTCGTCGAGCGGCACCCCCATCTTGTAGGCGGTGTTGCGGCCCAGGTGCTGGTCGGGCAGGAACAGGATCTTCTCCTTCCGCTGCCAGCCCCACTTCAGCGTCGCGGCGGCGTTGGACGAGGTGCACACGGTGCCGCCGTTCTCCCCCACCAGCGACTTAATCGCGGCGGCGGAGTTGATGTAGGTCACCGGCACGGTGCGCGTGGCCAGGCCCAGCTGCTGCAATTCGTTCCAGCAGATCTCGAGCTGGTCGGCAGGCGCCATGTCGGCCATGGAACAGCCGGCCGCCAGGTCCGGCAAGATCACCCGCTGGTGCTCCAGCGCCAGGATGTCGGCGCTCTCGGCCATGAAGTGCACGCCGCAGAACACGATGTAGGCGGCCTGCGGATGGCGGGCGATGGCGCCGGCCAGCTTGAACGAGTCGCCGGTGTAGTCGGCGAAGCGGATCACTTCATCGCGCTGGTAGTGGTGGCCGAGAATGACGAGGCGTTCGCCGAGCGCCGCGCGCGCCGCGGCAATGCGCAGTGCCATCTCCTCGTCTGGCAGGTTGAGGTACGCCTCAGGCAAGGGCTGGCGTTCGTGGAGCGACGCCTTCTCGACTTCGTTCAGGACCGGCAGAAAGGTGCCTGTCGCCATTGCTGTGTCTGACCCCGTAGGCGCCTGCTTGCGAGCTTGTGAAAGTTTTCGCAATCTCCAGGCGCGAAAAGACCAAACCCCACTTGCGGCTATTGCCTGGGTGGAATTTGGTCTGAGATCAGTGTAACAGAAACGGGAGTCGGGAGTCGGGAGTCGGTCGGGAGTCGGGGTATCGCCCAGCTAGGCCAGACGCGCCGGCGCCTTGGCGAACGCGGGCACCCGCACCACGTTGTAGAGCGTGTCGCGCTCGATCGGCTCCCGGCCGGCGTCCCGGATGAGCTGCTCGATGTCGTCGGTCGACAGCGTGGTCGGCGTGGACGACCCCGCCATGTGGTAAATCGTTTCTTCCTGCACGGTCCCGTCGAGATCGTCGGCGCCGAACCACAGCGCCGTCTGCGCCACTTCCACCCCGCACGAGATCCAGTACGCCTTGATGTGATCGACGTTGTCGAGCACCAGCCGCGCCACCGCGTGCACCTTCAGCGTTTCGCTCGCCGACGGCGGCGGCAGCTTGCGCATCTGGTTGTTGTCGGGATGGAACGCCAGCGGGATGAACGCCTGCAGGCCGCCGGTGTCGTCCTGCAGCGCCCGCGTCTGCAGCAGGTGATCCACGCGCTCTTCGGTCGTCTCGATGTGCCCGTAGAGCATCGTCACGTTCGTGCGCATGCCCAGCTCGTGGGCAATCCGGTGGATGGCGAGATACCGCGCGCCGTCGCACTTGTCGTGGCAAATCTTCTGCCGCACCCGCGGCGCGAAGATCTCGGCGCCGCCGCCGGGCAGTGAGTCGAGGCCGGCCGCCTTCAGCTCGGCCAGCACCTGCCGATCCGTCTTGCCGTAATGGTCCGCGAAAAACGCAATCTCGACCGCGGTAAAGCACTTGAGGTGAATACCCGGGCGGATCTGCTTCAGCCCGCTCAGCAGGTCCGTGTAGTAGCTGAACGGCAGGCCCGGGTGCAGGCCGTTGACGATGTGCACTTCGGTAAGGGGCTGGTCGCCGCGCTGGCGCAGCTTGGCAAAGATCTGCTCCAGCGACATGGTGTGCGATCCGGCGTCGCCTTCCTTCAGCCGGGCGAACGAGCAGAACAGGCACGACGCCTCGCACACGTTCGTGGCCTCGAGCCGCAGGTTGTGGTTGAAGTAGGTGCGGTCGCCGTGGCGCCGCTCGCGCTCGCGGTTGGCCAGCCAGCCGAGCGCCAGCAGGTCCGTCGACTCGAACAGCGTCACCGCCTCGTCGAACGACAGCCGTTCGCGCGCCTCGACCTTGTCGGCGATGTCCGCGAGTCCCGCGGCTTTCAGACGTTGCTGCATGGGATTAGACGCAACCACGAAGTCACGACGGCCACCACGTCGATTGGGCTTCGTGAGCGTCGTGTCCTTCGTGGTTTCTATTCTATCTGATGCTACAATCAACAACTCAACAGACGCGTACCAGGACAGCCAGGGAAGTTGGGTGCAAAGCCCACACGGTCCCGCCACTGTAAGCGGCGCACGACACGCGCCGCGAGTCAGGAGACTGGCTGTTCACGGGCAAGTCACTCATACAGGCGCGTGAGACGCCTGGGAGGCGACGCGCAGTGCTTTCCGCAGACCAGGTTTCCTTTCGCTACGCGCCCGGCGGCCCGCTCGTCGTCGACGGCGTCAGCCTGCGCCTGGCCGAAGGCGCGCTGGTCGGCATTCTCGGCCCCAACGGCTCGGGCAAGACCACGCTGTTGCGGCTGCTGAGCGGCACGCGGCGGCCGACCAGCGGCCGCGTCCTGCTCGACGGCCAGCCGCTCGATCGCCTCTCGCGCCGCGACGCCGCCCGGCGCATTGCCGTCGTGCCGCAAGAAACGGAGCTGGCGTTCGAATACTCGGCGATCGAGATCGTGCTGATGGGCCGCCATCCCCACCTGGGGGTCTTTACCGTCGAGGGCCCCGCCGACCTCCGCATCGCCCGCGAGGCGCTCGCCGCCACCGGCACCGCGCACCTGGCCGAGCGCCCGTTTCACGAGTTGAGCGGCGGCGAAAAGCAGCGCGTCGTGATCGCGGCGGCGCTGGCACAGTCGGCGGCGCTGCTGCTGCTCGACGAGCCGACGGCGTCGCTCGACCTCGGCTACCAGCTCGAGGTGTCGGCGCTGCTGCTCCGGCTCAACCAGGATCACGGCGTCACCATGGCCATCTCGACCCACGACCTCAACCTGGCCGCCGCCATCTGCCGCGAGCTCATCCTGATGCGCGATGGCAAGGTGCTGGCCACCGGACCCACGACCGAGGTGCTGACGCCCGATAATGTCCTCCTGCTGTACGACGTCGAAGCCGACGTCCACGTTCACGACGACACCGGCCACATGACGGTCGTCCCGGTCCGGCGAGTGCCGCGGTGAGCATCCGCCTGCGCGCAGCTCCGGCGGGACAGGTCCGCCGCCGCATGGTCACCGTGATCGCGATGTTCGCGGCGGGCACCCTCGCCGTCGTGCTGTGGGCGCCCACGGTCGGCAGCACCAGCATCTCGCTGGCGAGGGCGTTCGATCGCGCCATCCCCTGGGCCGACAACGTCGACGCGCAGATCTTCTTCGTCGCGCGTCTGCCGCGCGTGCTGTCGGGCGCCATCGTCGGCGCCGCGCTGGCGGCGGCGGGCGTGGTGCTGCAGGCGATGTTGCGCAACCCCCTGGCGACTCCGTTCACGCTGGGCGTCTCGGCCGGCGGCGCGCTCGGCGCGATGCTGGCCATCGCCTTCGCGCTGGACGTCGGCATGCTGGGCGTGTCATCCATTCCGATCGCGAGCTTCGCCGGGTCGCTGCTGGCCATCGGTATCGTCTACTGGCTGGCCTCGTCCCAGCGCCGCGGGCTGTCCACCAACGTGCTGCTGCTGGCCGGGGTGACCCTCAACTCGTTCTTCTCGGCGCTGATCCTGTTCGTGCAGTACATGGCCGACTTCACGCAGTCGTTCCGCACGGTCCGCTGGCTGATGGGCGACCTCGACGTCGGCAATTACAGCCCCATCCTGGCCGCCCTGCCCTTCATCATCGCCGCCTTCGTGGTCTTTGCCGTCCTGCCGCGCACGCTGAACCTGCTCACGCTGGGCGACGATGTCGCGGCGGCGCGGGGCGTCGAAGTGGTGCGCGCGCAGCGGCTCGCGTTCCTGAGCGCCTCGCTCGCCACCGGCGCGGCCGTGTCGCTGGGCGGGCCGATCGGTTTCATCGGCATCGTCGTCCCCCACCTGGTCCGGCTCATGGTCGGCTCGGACCATCGCATCGTGCTGCCGGCGGCCGCGCTGTTCGGCGCCGCGTTCACGGTGCTGTGCGACCTCCTGGCGCGCACGATCATGGCGCCGCTGGAGTTGCCGGTCGGGATCATCACGGCCCTGATCGGCGGACCGTTCTTCCTCTGGTTGCTGGTGAAAAAGTCATGAACGCGAAATCAACCACGAAGGACACGAAGAACACGAAGGCTTTTCTTCTTACGGTTGTTTGCTTCGTGTCCGTCGCGTGCTTCGTGGTTGCTTCTCAACCGCGGCCGCAACGGATCATTTCCCTGGTCCCGGCCCTGACCGAGATGCTGTTCGCCATTGGCGCCGGGCCGCAGGTCGTCGCCGTGTCGAGCTACGACGAGTATCCGCCTGACGTGAAGACGCTGCCCCGGGTGGGCGCGCTGCTCGACCCCGACACCGAGCGCATCATCGCGCTGAAGCCCGACCTGCTGATCACGTACGGCAGCCAGGTGGACCTGCAGGCGCAGATGAAGCGCGCCGGCATCCCGACCTTCGACTACCGCCACGCCGGCCTCGCCCACATCCTGGTGACCATCACGGAGCTCGGCGCCCGGACGGGTCACGCCACGCAAGCCGGCCG
>CAYGMD010000100.1:0-15930 GCA_964350785.1 uncultured Acidobacterium sp.
ATGCCGAGGGAGAAGATCAGGGCGAAGAGCGTGATGCGGTTGAGCGTGTAGCCGTAGAGGTAGAAGACGAACAAGGTCAGCGCCAGCGTCACCGGGATGGCGGTGAGCACCACCAGCGACTCGCGATGCCCCAGCGCCACCCAGATGAGCGCCGACACCGAGAGCACGGCAATCAGCATGTGCCACAACAGCTCGTTCGACTTGTGCTCGGCGGTCTCGCCGTAGTTGCGGGTGACCGTGACCTGCAGATCGTTGGGCAGGAGGTAGCCGCGCAGCGTCTCGACCTTGTGGTCGATGGCGCGCGTCAGTTCAATGGCATTCACGCCGCGCCGCTTGGCAATCGACAGCGTGACCGCCGGAAAGGCCTGGCCGCGCCTGGGGTGGTAATAGACGTAGTCGGTGGGCTCGCCCGCCCCGTCGGCCACGGCCGCCACGTCACCGAGGCGCACCGGGCCACCGGAAGCGCCGACCACGAGGGCGGCGAGGTCGCGGGCCGTGGCCGGATAGCCGCCGGCTTCGACGCGCGTGCTGCGGCTGCCCGACACCACGTCGGTGGCGGCGCCACGGGCGGTGGCGCGCGTCAGCGCCTGCTGGACCTGCAACGGATCGAGTCCGCGCGCGGACAGCGCCGACGGATCCAGGTCCACGCTCACCTGCCGCGGCCGGCCGCCGATGATGGTGACTTCCGAGACGTCGGGCACTTCCTTCACCGACTCCTGCAGCTGTGCCGCCACGCGCCGCAACTGCTGGTCGTCGTAGCCCTCGCCCCACAACGTCAGCGCCATCACCGGCACGTCGTCGATCGAGCGCGCCCGCACCACGGGCGCCGACGCGCCGGCCGGGACCACCTCGGGGCTGGCGGCGAGCTTTTGGTTGATTCGCACCAGCGCGCGGTCGTCATCTTCGCCGACAAAGAAGCGCGCCACGATCATCGCGCGGCCGGGACTCGACGTGGAATACAGGTACTCGAGGCCGGGCACCTCCCACAGGAGCTTTTCGAGCGGCCGCGTCACGCGTTGCTCGACTTCCGCGGGCGGCGCCCCAGGCAGGTCCACGAACACGTCGATCATCGGCACGATGATCTGCGGCTCTTCCTCGCGGGGCAGCGCCACGGTGGCGAACACGCCCAGCAGCAGCGACGCCACGATCAGGAGCGGCGTGAGCTTGGAATGGATGAAGGCGGCCGCCACCTTGCCGGCCATGCCCCGCTGCGCGCTCATTTGCGCTCCCCCGTCTCGGCGCCGGTGATGGGCGTGCCGTCGGCCATCGCGTCGGGCGGCGCCAGCACCACGCGATCGCCCTCCTTGAGGCCGGCCAGCATCTCGACGCGGCCATTGCCTTCGCGGCCGGGCGACAACATGCGCAACCGCGCCGTGCCTTCGGCATCGACCACATACGCCAGGGCCAATTGCCCGCGACGCACCACGGCGGCGGCCGGCACGGCCAGCACGCGCTCCGCGGGCCCCATGACCCGGGCGCGGCCGAAGACACCCGAGCGCAGGCCGGCCGACCTGGGCAGGTCGAACTTCACCACGAAACTGTGGAGGGCCGGATCGACGCTGGCCACCTCGACGACCGAGACCGGCGACCAACCGTCGTCTTCGGCGCCGCCGCGGTCGATGCGAACTTCGGCGGCCGTGCCCGGCGCCACCAGGTGTGCGCGCGATTCGTCGACCCGCACTTCGAGTCGGTAGGCCGAGGTGTCTTCAATGGTCAGCAACGGCATGCCTGGCGCCGCCATGCTGCCGGGATCGACCTGCCGGTTGGACACGAGGCCGTCAAAGGGCGCCGTCAGCACCGCGTACGACGCACTCACCGACGCCACCTCTTCACCCGCTTTCGCCGCGGTCACGCCGGCTTCCGCTTCGGCCGCGCGCGCGGTCGCGCCGGCCAGGCGCGCTTCGGCGCCGGCCAGGGCCGCGACGGCCTGGTCCAGTTCCTGCGCGGTGGCGGAATTCTGGTCGACCAGCCCCTTCACGCGTTTGTGCGTTGCCCGCGCCAGCACCACCGCCGATTCGGCGGAGCGGCGCTCGGCCTGCGCGGCTTCGAGCGACAAGCGCATGCCGCTCGCCGAGGCCGATGCCCGCACGGCCTGCGCGCCGACTTCGCGGGCATCGAGCCGAACCAGCACCTGGCCTCGTGTCACACGGTCACCGGCCTTCACGCGCACCTCGACGACGGGAGCGACGACCCGGCTCGAGACGACGGCCACCTGGCGGGCGCGAACGACGCCGCCGGCTTCGTACGTCGCGGGCCAGTCCACGGCCGCCACGCGGCCAAGCTTCGCCGCCACCGAAGCCGCCGGCTTGCCGGCGGATTGCTCCGCCGGCGCCCCGCACGCCGCGAGCGTCACGAGGCCGGCGCCCAAGATCATCATTGCCGTTGCTTTCACCACGATGCCCCTCACGTTACGGTCTCCTTCCGAGCGCCCGGTTGAGCGCTGCGTGTGCTTCGATGCGGTCGACCAGCGCCGACAACCGCGAGGTCTCGGCGTCGAGGACAGCGGTGGCCGCGCCCAGGACGTCCGACACACCCGCCATGCCCGCGTCATACCGGTTGCGAACGATGCGCTGGCTTTCGCGGGCCTGGGCAACCGTGGCCCTGGCGACGTCTTCACGCGCCGTCGCCGACTCCAGGCGGCTGAGGGCGGCGCGCAGGTCCACCTGCACGGCCGCCCGCGCGTCTTCGTGCGCCAGCCGGGCGCGCTGCTCGGCCTCGGTCGCCGCGCGCACCGACGCCTGCGCGGCGCCGCCGGTGGCAAACGACCAGCGCACCTCGCCGCCCACCGTCCACGCCGAGGCGCGATCGGCGAACGAGAGACCGTCGAACTGGTAGGCGGCTTGCGCCGCGACTTGCGGCCACCAGGCCGCCTTGGCCTGGCGGCGGCCGGCCTGGGCCATGCCGAGCGCGGCAGCCCCGCGCTGCAGCTCGGGCCGTCCGGCCTCGGCTTCGGCCACAAGCGCGGACCAGCCCGGGAGCGCCGCCGCGGCCGGCGGCGCCGGCTCCTGGACCGCGAAGTCAGCATCAATGGCGGCGCCGCGCAGGCGATTCAGTTCGGCGCGGGCAATGGCCGCTTCGCCGCCCGCCTGGATCGCGCGCTGGCGCATGGCCGCCAGGTGCACGGTGATCGACAGCACGTCGGCCTCGGTGACGGTTCCGGCATCACGCCGGCGTTCGGCACGGGCCACATCCTCTTGCGCCGCGGCGACGGCGGCGGCCGCGGCCTTGGCCTCGGCATCGCCGCGCAGCACGCGCCCGTAGGCGCGGGCCATGTCCACCGTGAGCGCCAGCGCCTGCTCGTCGCGACTGGCGTCGGCCAGCTTGCGCGCCTGCGCCGCCAGGTCGGCTCCGCCGCCCGTGCGGCCGCCGTCGAAGATCACCTGGTCCACGGCGACGGCGCCGTGAAAGAAGCCCGTCGCCTCGGGATGGTTCAGGGCGTCGATGGCGAAGTTCTGGGCGCCAAACTGGCGCGCCAACAGCAGCGAGCTGAAGACGAACACCGGGCTGGTGCCGCGCTGCCACGATTCGATCACCGAGACGCGCGGGAAGAAACCGGACTTGGCCTCGTCGGCACGGGAGGCGGCCTCGCGGGCGCCCGAGCGCGTGGCTTCGAGCGCGCGGTTACCGCCCATGGCCTGGGCCGTGGCCTCGTCCAGGGTCAGCACGCTTTGGGCTGAGGCAGTGGCCGCGGCCAGCAGGCAGGCGGCCAGGGAGAGTGAAAGAGGGAATCGCATCGCCCACAGAGATGCAGGGTTCCGCGAAAAGGTGACAGGTCGCGCTATCATATTGACAGCACTGGGGATGGCGCACTCACTTCCGGACCACCGTCACGCCGACAACGCCCGTTATGCGGCCCTCCTGGCCGAAATCGGCCGCGACGGCAATGGGCCAGCCATGGAACGGCTGTTGACCGACGTCCAGCACCTGGCGTACCGGTTCAGCCTGCTTGTGTGCGGCAACGCCGCCGATGCCGAAGACGCGATGCAGGACGCGCTGCTCCAGACCTACAAGAGCGCCCGCCGCATCCGCAAACCCGACGCCTTCCGCACCTGGCTCTATCGCACGGTGAAGAACTCGTGCCTCATGTCGCGCCGCACCGCCGCGCACGAACCGTTGCACCTGGCGTCGCTCGACGAGGATCGCGCGAGCGAGGTGGCGTCGGCGGCGCCCAACCCCGAGGAGCAGACGGCCGCCGGCGAGCGGCAGCATCGCTTTCGTGCGGCGTTCCGGTCGTTGCCCAGGCCCTACCGGCTGGTGGCGTTTTTGCGGGACGTTGAGGGCCTGTCCACCCGCGAGGTGGCCGACGTCGTCGGCATCTCCGAAGCCAACGTAAAGCAGCGGCTGCACCGGGCGCGCACGCTGCTGCGAAAGGCGCTGGCATGAGCGCGGCGCGCAAGGCGCCCGCCTCGGGTCATTGCCGGATCACACCTGCGCACTGGTCGCAGTATCTCGAGGGCGAGTTCTCGAGCGCCGAATACCGGCGCTGCGAAACGCACCTGGAGTCCTGCGCCGCGTGCCGCGCCGAATTGCAGGGACTGCGCCGCGTGGTCCGGGCGTGCCGCGCCTCGGCGCGGCGCGCGGTGCCCACCGGGTTCAAGGCCTCGGCCAAACGACGGGCGCGCGCCCTGCTGTCACGCTCACGGCGGTAGGGGTCGCACGGGAGCCGCCACCTTGGGCGACGGAACTCCCTGCATTGGCGTGTCGCGAAGCGACGGCCGTCCGGACCAGCACCTGGCGCGGCGAAGCTGCCCCAGGCGCGCCTGTGCAAAAGGGTACAGTCCGGCCGGTGGCGGCCCTAATAGTATGGTGACGCACACACTTGAACTCGCGACATCGTCGGGCAGATCCGTGAGCGATGGCGAGGTTTCCAGTTAGTTGAGTACGAGCCGCGTGCCGGCCGATCAGAAGGGCAGGTCTGATGGAAGTCTACTTCGTCTTGGACGAACGGGGTGACCCGCGGAAGGTCAGCGACGTGGCCGCGTGGTTGCACTGGTGTGAGCGCGCCGACCGCGGCGTGGCGCGCACCGCGGTGACGCCGGACATCGCGGTGTTGACCACGTTCAGCGGATTCGATGAGCCGGGCGAGGGACGAGCACCGCTCCTGTTCGCAACCCGCGTCTTCGGCGGCGTGCTGGATGGCGAGGACGTTCAGCATCCGACCCGTGCCGATGCGCTCGCCGGACACGCCATGCTGGTCGCATGGTGCCGGCTGGGCAACTTACCCAACGGGGGCGTGACCGCGGAACAGATCACCTGACGCTCGGCTCAGCCGGATCGCGAACGGCTACCAGGTGCCTGGCGAGTCGGGCGGACCGATATCGACGGGCACGTCCGGGGCGACATCGACGACGCCCCTGATCGACCGCAGCTTCTCGACAGTATCCTGAGCGGCTGCGCCGGTAATGCTGCCCACCTCTTCAAGGACATCGGCGACGGCGAAACCGGCGGCCCCGAGGTCTGCCGCGATCTCCGTCATCGGTCGATCAGGCGAGGTCGTGACGATCCATCTCTTGCTGTCGGGCATGGCCCACCTTCTTTCCGCTCGCGAGGTACCCGCCGGGAGCACCACTCCCGGCGGGTATCGGCCTTCACGGATATGCTACGGCGCTTGAACGAGGCCCTTCCCCACTTTCGTCACTGGGAACGGGAGCGGCTTGGCAGTCGCCTGAAGCTTCTTCCACAGCGTCACGCCGCGCAGCGCCGGACTGGTTTCGGCCCACAGGGCCGCACACCCCGAGACGTGCGGCGTCGCCATGCTCGTGCCGCTAATTGTCTTGTACCGCGTCGGACGCGGCCATGAGGAGAACACATCGCGCCCCGGCGCGGCAATCTCGATCTTGCCGATGCTCGAGAACGAGGACGGCGCCAGGGTGGCGTCGACGGACGCCACCGCCATGATCGTCGGCGAGTTGGCGGGAGCGCCGGTGAGCCCCGTAGGACCCGAATTGCCGGCGGCGGCGATGATGAGGCACCCCTTGCTCAAGGCCGCGGAGCCGGCGGCCGTGTACGCGGCTTGGACCGGCGAATTCGATCCCAGCGACATCGAGATCGCGACGCAGCGGTTGGCGATGGCCCAGTTCATGCCGGCGAGCACCGTGGCCGTGCTGCCCGACCCGGAGTTGTTCAGCACCTTGCCCACGAGGATCGGCGCCCGGTATGCGACGCCATACCGCGGGATCGCCCCCGCCGGGGCCTTCGGTCCGCATGCGGTTCCGCACGTGTGAGTGCCGTGTCCGTGCAGGTCCTGAACAGGCTGCCCCACGAACGTCTGTGACGCGATCGGTCGTCCGGCAAAGTCCGGGTGGCCGAGGTCGAATCCGGTGTCCAGCACGGCCACCTTGATGCCGGTGCCGCTGCGCACGCTCAGGGGCACCTTGCACTTGATCAGCCCCCAGGTGGCGCCCACCACCAACGGATCCTCTTCGGGCTCGATTTCCGCTTCTTCGGGCGAACGGAAATCCTCCGCGATGGCCTCGGCAGCGCGGCGGAACCCGCGCAGATAGCCCAACGAGTCGGCATCCGCAAAGGCGAAGTACTCCGGCTCGATCGTCTCGTAGGGGCTGTCGGCGGACCCGTCCGCCATGGCGCTCATGCCGCGCGACTCAAAGGCCGCGCCGCCGACGACCGCGGCCCCGATCTCCGGGAACACCGCGGCTTCCGCATCGCCGACGGTCTCGAGCGTGATCGCCTGCGACGTGAATTCGCGCGCGTCAGCCATGCGCAGTCCCGTGGCGCGCAGCGCTTTGGCTCCCTCCTCGGCCGCGTTTTCCTTGAAGGTCACGATGTAGCGGCCGGTCTCGAGACTTTCATCGCCGCGCTCCAGCGCGGCAGCGAGCATTTCTTCGATGCTCGACGACACTCGGAACTGGCTTCCTCCGTTAGCTTGATTTGGATCCTTTTTTGCCACGTCTGCACCCTCCTATGCGATCGGACTTGCGTGCGAGGGCATCGATAACTCCATCCAGGGATTGTGAAACAGGCAAGGCCCTACGACAGGTCGATCACTTTGGCGAAAAAGCCGCACCGGCCTTCGGTGAACACGGGCGCTTCAGCGAAATCGCGCGGCTGGTTCATGTCGAGCGATGGAGTCCAAAATTCGATCATGTAATACAGTGCAACTTGGCTGTCAAGGTCGTGACTAGGGGGTCCGCCGGCTGCTGCGAAACCCGGGTGAGGCCAGCAGTCGGCGCGCTTATGATCACGGGATGAACCGGCGCGCGTTTCTGCAAACCACGGCGGCGGGCTTTTTCACGGCCCCCGCGATGATGAGCCGCGTGCTGCAGGACGCGGCGGCGCCGCAGATGCCCGGTGGGGTGCAGGTCGGCGACGTCACCGCCACGCGCGCGATGATCTGGAGCGCCGCGGACCGCGCGGCCCGCATGATGGTGGAGGTTGCGCGCGACGAGCGCTTCACGTCGCCGCGCCTGATTGCGGGGCCGGCCGCCCTCGACGACACCAACTTCACCGCCAAACTCGACCTCGGCGGCCTGGCGGCCGGCGAGCCGGTGTTCTACCGCGTCTGGTTCGAGGACCTGGCGCGGCCGGGCCTGCGCAGCGCGCCGGTCACCGGCCAGTTCCGCGCCGCGGCCACCGCGCCCCGGCCACTCACCTTCTGTTGGTCCGGCGATGTCGTCGGCCAGGGCTGGGGCATCAATCCCGCATTCGGCGGCCTGCGCCTCTACGAGACGATGGCGCGGCACCATCCGGACCTGTTCATTCATTCCGGCGACATGATCTACGCCGATGGCCCGCTGCAGGCCGAAGTGAAGCTGGATGACGGGATGGTGTGGAAGAACCTGGTGACGCCGGCGAAGAGCAAGGTGGCCGAGACGCTGGACGAGTTCCGCGGCAACTACGCCTACAACCTGCTCGACACCCACGCCCGCGCCTTCAACAGCCAGGTGCCGATGGTCGTGCAGTGGGACGACCACGACGTGCTCAACAACTGGCACCCGGGCACTGACCTGTCGGCGCGCCCCGGGTATACCGAGCGCAGCATTGGGTTGCTGGCCGCGCGGGCCAAGCGGGCCATGTTCGAGTACTTGCCAATCCGGTCACACCCGGACGAGGCGGAGCGGGTGTATCGCGCCTATCGCTACGGCCCCCTCGCCGACGTGTTCGTCCTCGATCAGCGCAGTTATCGCGCCGCCAACGGCGTCAACCGCGAAGAGGCTCCCGGCGCCGGCACGCGCATGATGGGCGAGGCGCAACTCACGTGGCTCAAGCAGAGCCTCGTGGCCTCGACCGCCGCGTGGAAGGTCATTGCCAGCGACATGCCCCTGGGCCTGCTGGTCACCGACGGCCAGCTCAACGGCGCGCCGGCGTGGGAAGGCTGGGCCAATGGCCCCGGCGGCCCGCTCGGCCGCGAGCACGAGTTGGCCGACCTGTTGTCGTTCATCAAGCGGCAACGCGTGAAGAACGTCGTGTGGATCACCGCCGACGTCCACTACACGGCCGCGCACTTCTACGATCCGAAGGCGGCGGTATTCAAGGACTTCACCCCGTTCTGGGAGTTTGTGGGCGGCCCGCTGCACGCCGGCACGTTCGCGCCGAGCGTCGCGGATCCCACGTTTGGCTGCACGCAGGTGTTCAACGGCACGTCCGCCGGCATGCCGCCCAACCGGCCGCCAAGCGCCGGCCTGCAGTTTTTTGGCACGCTGACCCTCGATCCGCGCACGCGGCGACTGACGGCGGCCCTGTGGAACCTGAAGAACGAGCGGCTGTGGAGCCAGGAACTCGACGCCGAGAGATAGACCATCCCCTGGAGTAACCGACCATGAATCGCAGTCTCGCCTTCGTCATCGGACTCGTGCTGCTGGTGTCACCGGGAACGCCGACCACCGCGCAGCAGGCCCCACCCGCCTTGATCGACACGCTGATGGCGACGCCCTTCCCGACCGACCTGGTGGCCGCGCCGGCGGGCGGGCGCATCGCGTGGGTGTCGAGCAACAGCGGCGTCCACAACATCCTGGTGGCCGACCCCACGCCGGGCAGCGGCCCAATGGCCGGCCGCACCGACCACAAGTGGCGTGCTGTCACGAGCTACACCGGCGACAACGGCCTCTGGATTACCGGGCTCGGCTGGACGAGCGATGGGAAGACGCTGGTCTACGTCCGCGGTGACGGTGCGAACCGGCAAGGCGAATCACCCAACCCGGCGCAGCTACAGGAAGGCACCGATCAGTCGGTGTTCGCGGTTGCCGCCGAGGGCGGCGCGCCGCGACGCCTGGGGGCCGGCAGTGGCCCGGCGCCATCACCCACGGGCCAGCGCGTCGCCTGGGTGTCGCGCGGCCAGATCTGGAGCGTCGACCTGGCATCGGCCGCCGACCAGCCGGCGCAGCTGGTGAACGCGCGCGGCAGCGCGTCGGCCCTGGCCTGGTCGCCGGACGGGTCGATGCTGGCGTTTGCCAGCGGCCGCGGCACGCACAGCTACATCGGCGTGTTCACGCCGGCGTCGCGGGAGTTGCGCTACCTCGATCCGTCGCTCGATCGGGACGGCAACCCGGTGTGGTCGCCGGATGGGTCGCGCCTGGCCTGGATTCGCCAGGGCGCCGCCCCGCGCGCGCGCATGTTCTCGCCGCGACGGACGGTCGACGAGCCGTGGTCCATTCGGGTCGCCGACGTGAAGACCGGCCAGGCGCGCCAGGCGTGGAAGGCCGACGCCGGCTACGGCAGCGCGTTCCAGGGCGTGGTGGCCGACAGCCAGCTGTATTGGGGGCGTGGCGATCGGCTGGTCTTCCCCTGGGAGAAGGACGGCTGGCTGCATCTCTACTCGGTGCCGGCGGCCGGCGGCGCCGCCACGCTGCTGACGCCGGGCGCGTTCGAAGTCGAGTACGTCAACATCACGCCGGATCGGTCGCGGATGCTCTACAACTCGAACCAGGACGACATCGACCGGCGTCACGTCTGGACGGTTCCCGTTGATGGCTCCACGAAGCCGGTCCGCAACCCCGTTCGGTCGAACGGCAGTGAATGGCAGCCGGTGATGACCAGCGATGGGAATACGGTGGTGCTGCACGCCGACGCCCAGATGCCGCCGCACGTGATGGTCGTCTGGCCCGACGGCAACGCGCACAACCTGCTCGAGAACATGCTGCCTTCAGGCTTCGCCCCAGCCGCATTGGTCGAACCGCAGCCGGTGACCGTTACCGCCACCGACGGCATGCCGATTCCGGCGCAGTTGTTCGTGCCGAAGGATCTCAAAGCCGGCGAGAAACGGCCGGGCCTGATCTTCTTCCACGGCGGCTCGCGCCGGCAGATGCTGCTCAACTGGCACTACAACTACTACTATCGCAACGCTTACGCGATGAACCAGTGGCTGGCCAGCCAGGGCTACGTGGTGCTGTCGGTGAACTACCGCAGCGGCATCGGCTATGGCCTCGAGTTCCGCGAGGCGTTGAATTACGGCGCGACGGGTGGCGCCGAGTTCAACGACGTGATGGGCGCGGGTCTCTACATGAAGGGCCGGGCCGACGTCGACCCGGCACGCATCGGATTGTGGGGCGGCTCGTACGGCGGCTATCTCACGGCCATGGGCCTGTCGCGCGCCTCTGATCTGTTCGCCGCCGGCGTGGATTTCCACGGCGTGCACGACTGGAACCAGGGCATCCGCACGTTCGTGCCCGACTACAACGTGCTGGACGATCCCGAGTTCTCGCGCAAGGCGTTCGCCTCGTCGCCCATGGCGACCGTCGACGGCTGGAAGTCACCGGTGCTGCTGATCCACGGCGACGACGACCGCAACGTGTCGTTCATCGAGTCGATCAACCTGATCATCGCGCTGCGCAAACGCAACGTCGATGTCGAGCAGCTCGTGTTCCCGGACGAGGTCCACGACTTCCTGCGGCACGGCAACTGGGTGAGAGGCTACAAGGCAGCCGCCGACTTCTTCAACCGCCGGCTCCGGGCGGTGAGCCACTGACCAACACAGCCACAGATTAGGCGCAGATCAGACACCGATTGGCTGACCACCGGCGCGCGACTCGCAAAGACACCAGTTCGCCGAGCGACGCTTCGCGTCGCGGATCCAATCAGCGGGGGCCGGAAATGAGTCCGCTTTCGTCGTGGAGGACTCATTTCCGGCCCCCGCTGATTGGACCAGGCGCCGGCCAAAGGCCGGCGCGGCGAACGTGCATCTGTGAAATCGGTGTAATCGGTGGCTGTCTAGCTAGGACGCCAGTCGCGCGAGCTCGCGGCCGCCGGCAATGTCGGCCATGCGGGCGGCGGTGACGTCCAGCACGCGCTGCAGTTGCGCCGGCGCGATCTCGGCGGGCGCGTAGACCACCACCAGCGCCTCGGTGGTGGCCGTGGTCACCATCGTGCGCGCTGAATCCGACGTCGGGTTGCCAAACGGGCCCACCGTGTCGGTCATCGTAATCCGCCCGCCGACATTCACATCGTCCTTGCGGATGCCCGCGTACGACTCGCCGGCCGCGCCCAGCCGCATGGTGACGGGTCCGGCCACGTTCGACAGGTCGTAGAGGCCGTACGGCAACTGGAACTCGAGCGAGCACCAGTTGACGATGTCCACCAGCGAGTTGATGCGCGGAATGGTGTCGCCCTTGCGCACGCGGCGCAGCAGGGCCTCGTTCGACGGCCGCGTCTTGGTCGGGTCGAGGCCCACGCGCTTGTACATCGAGCGAACCGCCGCCGACTCGGCCGGCGGCGACAGCCGCACGCGGGCCTCGGCCTCGGCCAGCAGCGGATCCAGCCGGTGCTCGTGCGGCACCACCGTCGCGCCGGTCCACCAGAGGAGTCCAGGCCTGACGATCGACTTCAACTCGGCGGCCAGCGTGAACGTTGCGCTACCCGTGGGCGGCCTCCGCTTCCACCGCCGGCCGAATGACGTCGCGCACTTGCTCGGCGAGCGCGCGAATCTGCGCGGGCGTCGGCTCGGCGTTGGCCGCGGTCTCGATGGGGTCGTGCACGAGCAACGTGACGTGCCCGGGCCGGGTGGTGAGCTCACCCTTCTTCATGACGTGCCGGCTTCCGATCACCGAAATCGGCACCAGCGGCAGCCCGGCCTGCATCGCCAGCAGGATGCTGCCGCCCTTGAACTTGCCCATCAGGCCCGTGCGGCTGCGCGTGCCTTCGGGGAACACGATCAGCGACAGGCCGTTCGACGCGAGCCGGCTCGCCCAGCCGAGGATGCCGGCCTTGTCGGGCCGGCTGCGGTCCACCAGCATGTGTCCCGTGCGCTTCAGGTGCGGCCCGAGCATGGGGAAATTGCCCAGCGACTCTTTCGCGATGATGCGCAGCTGGAATGGAATCGACCAGAACAGCACCGGGATGTCGTAAATGCTCTGATGGTTGGCCACGAAGACGTAGGTCTTGCCCGGCACCAGGCGCTCGAGTCCCGTCACCGTGACGTCGACGCCGGTGGTCGCCAGGATCAGCCACGACCACGCGCGCGCGCAGCCATGTGCGAAATGCCCGCGGCGGTCAAAGACGCTGGAAGTGATCGAGGCGAGGCCGAGGACAATCGTATAGACGGCGATCGCGGGAATGAGAAAGAAGATCGTCCGCAGCAGGTGGAACAACGCCCTAGTGGTCCTTCGCGACGATCGGCGTGGGCGGCGCCACGACCTGGGCCGACGCGCCGGCGGCCGCGGGCCGCGGCGCCGCGGCCTGGGCGCCGCCCGGCTCGAGATAGCGCCCGAAGATCATCTTGCCGGCCGTGGTCTGCAGCACGCTCGTGACGACGATGTCGATGGTCTTGCTGATCATCTTGCGGGCGTTGTCGACCACCACCATCGTGCCGTCGTCCAGGTAGGCCACCCCCTGGTTGTATTCCTTGCCTTCCTTGAGGATGAACACCTTCATGATCTCGCCCGGCAGAACGACCGGCTTCAGCGCGTTGGCCAGCTCGTTGATGTTGAGCACGGCGACGCCGCGCAGCTGGGCGACCTTGTTGAGGTTGAAATCGTTGGTGACGATCTTCCCGTTCAACGTGCGCGCCAGCTCGATCAGCTTGAGGTCCACTTCCTTGACCTCGGGAAAGTCGACGTCTGAAATCACCACCTCGACGCCCGCCATCTTCTGGATCTTCTGCAGGATGTCGAGGCCGCGGCGGCCGCGGTTGCGCTTCATGGAGTCCGACGAGTCGGCCACCATCTGCAGTTCCTTGAGCACGAACTGGGGGATCACCATGGCGCCGTCAACGAAGCCGGTTTCGCACAGGTCGGCAATGCGGCCGTCGATGATCACCGAGGTGTCCAGGATCTTGTAGTGACGCTCGGGCCCGGCGTTCCGGAACAGGGCGATCAGCCGCGCCGGCTCCAGCCACTCGCCCTTGCGGCCGCCGACGACCGCGCCGATGTAGGGGAAGACCAGCAGGATGAAACTGTGCATGAAGGCGACGCGCTGGTCGCCGTGGTCGATCCAGAACAAGGCCTCGCTGATGCCCTTGGCCAGCAGCAACCCGATGGCGCCGCCCAGGAAGGCGCCCAGCATGTGGGTGACCGCGGTGTTGCGCAGCATCCACTCGAAGATCACCGCCAGCAGGGCCAGGCCGGTGCCCAGGGCGATATTGGCCAGCGGCTCGGCGCCGAGCGGGCGCAACATCACCGCTGACACCGAAACCGCGACTATGAATGCGAGCCGGGCGACTATGAACCAAGCCATATAAGAGCCCCGCGAACCCGCGGGAAGGTATCCGGCAACCTTAGAACGCTTGGGTAGCAAGGTCAAGGCCACAGATAACGCCGATCACGCAGACCACGCAGACGGTTTATTGCAGCAGCATGTCGAGCGCCTCGCCGACGGAACGGACTCCGACCAGTTCCGCCTTGCCCGCTTCTTCACTCGCGTCCATGTTCGACGCGGGCAAGACGATGCGGGTGAAGCCCATTTGCTCGGCCTCGCGGATGCGCAGGTTGGCCTGTGACACGCCGCGAATTTCGCCGCCCAGGCCGACTTCGCCGAACACCGCCGTGCCGGTCGCCACGGGGCGGTTGCGCAGGCTCGACCCGACCGCCGCGACAATGCCCAGGTCCACGGCCGGCTCGTCGATGCTCATGCCCCCCGCAATGTTCACGAACACGTCGTCCGACACCAGGTGAAGCCCCGCCCGCTTTTCCAGCACGGCCAGCAACAGCGAGAGCCGGTTCTGGTCGATGCCGACGGCCATGCGGCGCGAGGTGCCGTAGCTGCTGGTGCTGACGAGCGCCTGCACTTCCACCAGCAGCGGCCGCGAGCCCTCGAGGCAGCACAGCACGGCCGATCCCGGCGTGGCCGTGGGCCGCTCGGCGAGGAACATCGCCGACGGGTTCGGCACGGGCCGCAGGCCGGCGCCGGTCATCTCGAACACGCCGAGCTCGCTGATGGCGCCAAACCGGTTTTTCACGGCACGCACCACGCGGTGCGAGTGGTGCCGCTCGCCCTCGAAGTAGAGCACGGTGTCGACGACGTGCTCGAGGGCCTTGGGACCGGCGATGTTGCCGTCCTTGGTGACGTGGCCGACGAGAAAGGTCGGGATGTTGTGGCCCTTGGCCATGAACAGGAACTGGGTCGCCGCCTCGCGGACCTGGCCAATGCTGCCCGGCGCCGACTGGAACTTCAGCGAGAACACGGTCTGCACCGAGTCGACGACCAGCAGGGCCGGCTTGACCCGGCCGACCTCCTCGAGGATGCGCTCGATGCAGGTTTCGGACAGCAGGTAGAGCGGCGCGTCGCCAACGCCCAGCCGATCGCCGCGCGACTTGATCTGGTGTTCGGATTCCTCGCCCGAGGCGTACAGCACGGGGCCGACGTTGTGGGCGAAGTTGGCCGCCGCCTGCAGCAGCAACGTGGACTTGCCAATGCCGGGCTCGCCGCCCAGGAGGATCAGCGACCCGGGCACGATGCCGCCGCCCAGCACGCGATCGAATTCGTTGATGCCGGTGGAGATGCGATCGGCGTCCGAGGCCTCGATCTCGGCGTACTTCTTCGCGCCGCGCGAGGTGACCCCGAGCGTCGAGTAGCGGTGCTCCTGCGGGCCGGCGCTGGGCTCGGTGACGCGTTCCTCGACAAACGAGTTGAACGCGCCGCAGTCGTGGCACTTGCCCTGCCACTTCGGCTGCTGCGTGCCGCACTCCTGGCACACGAAGACGGGCTTATTGGCTTGTTTCATTTCGATTCAATACAACCACGAAGCGCGCGAAGAACACGAAGCAACGACCGGGCCTTCATTCTCTCATCGTCAGCCAGCAAGCAGCATGCGCTTCGTGGCCTTCGTGTGCTTCGTGGTTGCCTTATTCGTACTTGCGTTCCACGCGAGCGCCAAGGCGACAGAGAATCTCGTACGGGATGGTGCCAATCCACGCCGCCATCTCGCGCGCGTCGATGGTTTGCTGCGGCTCGGCGCCCTGCGATCCCAAGAACACCACTTCATCCCCTGGCCCGACGGCGTCGATGTCGGTCACGTCCACCGTCAGCATGTCCATGCTCACCGCGCCGACAATGGGCGCGCGGCGGCCGCGGATCAACACCGCGCCCCGTCCTTCGAGGCGGCGATCCAGGCCATCAGCGTAACCGGCGGGAATGACAGCCAAGGTCACGGCTCGTTCGGCGACGAAGCGGCCGCCGTAGCCGACCGGCTCGCCCACCCGGACGCCCTTCACGGCGACGACGCGGCTGGTCAGCGACATCACCGGAGTAAGCGGCAGGTTGGATCCCAGGGGAGGTGGCACCAGGCCATACAGCAGGAGGCCGGGCCGGACGAAGTCGTACCAGACGCGCGAGTCGCGCAGCAGCGCGGCCGAGTTGGCGGCGTGGCGCATGCGCGGGCCCGCCGCCAGCTCGTCCAGCACGTGGCAGGCGGCCTCGAACCGCGTCCGCTGTTCGTCAAACAGCTGGTGGCCGGGCTCGTCGGCGCTGCCGAAGTGCGTGTGCACCGCGTCGAGCGACAGGTTGGGACTCGCCAGCAGCGCCGGCAGCGTCCGCCGCAGGTTG
>CAYGMD010000101.1:0-15922 GCA_964350785.1 uncultured Acidobacterium sp.
ACCGGGAACAACAAGCATTTCTATCTCAACCCCGAACGCAAGAGCAGCCCGGATGCCATCAAGGTGCACGGATTGACCGATGAGTTCCTCGCCGACAAGCCGCGTTTCGCCGAAGTGGCCGAGGAACTGCTGACCTATTTCGCGCGGTTGTTCGGCTACCGCGGCGCGGAGGCCGCGACCCGGGTGGGGCGGGTGCTGGACGAGGTGGGGGTTGGCAGCGAGCGCCGCTTGCGCCTGCGGCGGTTTTCGAAGGGCATGATTCAGCGGGTCGGCCTGGCGCAGGCCCTGCTCAACGATCCCGAAGTGGTGTTCCTGGACGAACCGATGTCGGGTCTTGACCCGCTGGGCCGCCGGCACGTGCGCGATCTCATTCTCGGGCTGCGGGCCCGCGGCTGCACCGTGTTCTTCAGCTCGCACATCCTGTCGGACGCCGAAACCCTGTGCAGTCGCGTCGGTGTGCTGGTGCAGGGCCGGCTGGTGGCCTCCGGCCCGCTGTCAGAGGTGCTGGCGCTGGAGCTCAAGGGATGGGAGCTGGTGGTGGCGGGCGTCAGCGACGGGCTGCAACCGGACCTCGCGAAACTCGCGCGACAGGTCACGCCCTTGAGCGACGGCCATGTGATGCTGCACCTGGCGCCCGACGCGGAGCCCGATCGCCTGGTGGGCGAACTGGCCGCGCGCGGCGCGCGCATCGTCTCCCTCAACCCAGTGCGCGAAACCCTCGAAGACTACTTCGTGCAGGTCGTCGGCTCCGCCGAGGCGCGCGAGGCCCGCGGAGTGGGCGCGTGAAGATCATCGGGATTGTCGCCGGCGCCGCCTTCCGCGAGTCAGTGCGCGACCGCGTGCCGTACACCATGGTCGTGTTTGCGGTGTTGATGATCGCCGCGTCGTTCCTGATCAGCCAGCTGACCGCCGGCCAGGACCTCAAGATCATCAAGGACCTGGGCCTCGCGGCGCTGTCGGTGTTCGGCCTGTTGATCGCCGTGTTCATTGGCATCGGCCTGGTGTCGAAGGAAGTCGAGCGCAGGAGCGCGTACGGCCTGCTCACCAAGCCGGTGACCCGCGCGCAGTTCATCCTGGGCAAGTATCTCGGGCTGCTGACGACGCTGGCGGTGAACTTGTCGGTGATGACCGTCGCCTACTACCTGGTCCTGTTCTACATGGACGCCACGGCGACGGCGACCATGCGCGCCGGCTGGGCGGCGCCGGCCCTCGATCCCCGGCAGCTGGCGGCAATCGTGCTGATCATGGGCGAACTGGCGCTGGTCACCGCGGTGGCGTTGTTTTTCTCGACCTTTTCAAGCCCGCTGTTGTCGGCCATGCTCACGCTCGGCCTCTGGGTGGCGGGGCACTTCAACGCCGACCTGCGCCAGTTCGAGCAGGTGGTGGATCAGCCGGCGGTGGCCTGGGTGGCGCGCGCACTGTATTACGTGCTGCCCAACCTTGCGCCTTTCAACGTCAAGGCCGAAGTGGTTTACGGCGTGCCGGTGGCGGCCTCGCACGTCGGCTTCACGTTGCTGTACGCCGCGATCTACATTGCCGCGCTGCTCGTGGCGGCCGTCGCCATCTTCCGCCGCCGCGATTTCAAGTAGCCCGCCGCCATGTCCCTTGCCCAGTCCGCCGCGGCACCACGTCCCTCGAGCGGCCGGCTCGTGGCTGCGGGCGCCTTGCTGCTGGCCTTGTCCCTCGGCGTGCAGGTGATTCGTGACCGCGGCTGGCAGCCTTACGAACCGATCACCCCGGTGTTGTGGTTCGAGTCGGGCGGCTTGATGAAGCGCGCTTCGCTCGGCTTCCCAAACCTGGTGGCCGACATTTACTGGATTCGTGCCGTCGTCTATTACGGCGGCAAGCGGCGGTCGCCCGAGAAGAACCGCGACTTCGGCCTGCTCGATCCGTTGCTGACCTTCGTGACCACGCTGGATCCGCAGTTCAAGGTCGCCTATCGCTTTGGCGCGATTTTCCTGACCGAGGCATATCCCAACGGGCCCGGCCGGCCCGATCGTGCAATCGCGCTATTGCAGCGCGGCCTCGAGGCCAGCCCCTCGACCTGGGAATACTCGCACGACATCGGCTTCGTGTATTACTGGTGGCTCGAGGACTACAAGGCCGCGGCGCAGTGGTTCGAACTGAGCGCTCGGCAGCCGGGCGCCCCGGTCTGGCTGAAGCCGCTGGCCGCCACCATGCTGGCGACCGGTGGCGATCGCCAGTTGTCGCGCCAGCTCTGGCGGCAACTGGGCGACACCGATCTCGAATGGTTGCGGCGCAACGCGCAACACCGGCTGCTGCAGATTGACGCCATGGACGTGGTCGACGAACTGAATCGCATCGCGCAGCGATTCACCAGCCGCGCGGGGCGTCCACCGCGCGACTGGCCAGAGTTGATTGCCGGCGAGCGCCTGCGCGGCCTGCCACTTGATGCTACCGGTGTTCCCTATGCCCTTGATCCAGAGACCGGAGTCATCGACGTGTCGCGTCAGTCGACGCTGTGGCCCCTGCCGTGGCCGAAGCGCGGGACAGGACCGGCAACGCCATGATGGTTGATCTGCCGCCGCTGCTGGTGGCCCTGCTGATGGGGCTCAGTATCGGCAGCTTCCTCAACGTGGTCATCTACCGCCTGCCGCGGGGACAGTCGCTGGTCTCCCCGGGGTCGCGCTGCCCGAAGTGCGGCTACGAATTGCGCTGGTATGACAACGTGCCGGTGTTGAGCTGGGCCTTGCTGGCTGGCAGGTGCCGGCGCTGTCGCGAGCCGATCTCCGCCCAATATCCCATCGTCGAGATCATCACGGCCTTGTTGTTCATGCTCGTCGCCTGGGTGACCCCGGAGGGGCCATTGCTGATCAGCCGCCTGGTCCTGGTCGCCATGCTGGTTGCGTTGTTTGGCATCGACCTCGAGCATCAGATCCTCCCGAACACCATTACCCTGCCAGGCATCGTCGTCGGGTTGATGTTCAGCGCCATCGCGCCGCCGGGGTGGAAGGACGCGCTGCTGGGCGCGCTACTTGGTGCCGGGGTGCTGTACGGCATTGCCGCCGCGTACTACGCCGTGCGGCGTGAAGAAGGCCTGGGCATGGGCGACGTCAAGATGCTGGCGATGATCGGCGCGTTCCTGGGCTGGAAGGCCGTGCTCGTCACGCTCGTGCTGTCGTCGTTTTCAGGCGCCATCCTCGGCCTGGCGCTGATTGCCGCCCAGCGTGGCGGCATGAAGCTGGCGCTGCCGTTCGGGACCTTCCTGGCCGTCGGCGCCGTCGCCGCCATGCTCGCCGGCGATCCGCTGATCGCCTGGTACTCCGGGTTCTTCTAGCCATGCAAGACCTCACGCTCGCCGGACCGGCGTTGCTGGGCCTCGCGCTGATGGTTGCGTTCCTGCTGATCGTGACCGTGGTCATGATCGTGCGCGCGGCAAGCGGCCGCCGGCGCGCGCGCAAGGCCGATCGCGGCGAAAGCGCCATGCTGTCGAGCGCGCTGCAGGAAGCGGTCACCAAGCTGAAGGTCCAGGAGCGCCAGATGGCGGCGCGGGCCGAGGCGTCGGAGCGGCTGGCCGGCCAGATTGTCGACGGCCTGACCTCGGGCATGGTGGTGGTGGATCGCGACGGCGTCGTGCAAACCATGAACCCCGCGGCCCGGCGGATTCTGGGCCTCGACGCCGCGGCGGGCGCCGGCCCGGTGGACGTGGTGCTGCGCCGTGTGCCGGCGCTGGCCGCTGTGATCGCCGAAGCGCTGCGCACCACCACGCCGATCGTGCGCCGCACGGTGACGCTGGAGAACGGCGCCCGAACCGCGCACCTCGGCGTGACGGTCTCGCACATCACCGCTCCCGACGGCGACATGCAGGCCGTGGTCTGCCTCTTCACCGACCTCACCGCCGTCGTCGAGCTCGAGGAGCGGCTGCGGCTGAAGGAGGCGCTGGCGCGCCTGGGTGAACTGACGGCGGGGCTCGCGCACGAGTTCCGCAACGGGCTGGCCACCATCCACGGCTATGGCCGCCTGCTCGATCCCGAGTCGCTGCCGCAGCCGGCGCGCACCTACGTGGAGGGCATCCGGGCCGAGACCACGGCGCTCGGCGAGGTGGTGACCAACTTCCTGCGTTTCGCCAAGCCCGAGCAATTCGCCATGGCGCCGGTCGACCTGCGCGCGATCGTGATGCGGGCGATCGACGACCTGCCGGGCGCGGCCGCCGTCACCGTCTGCGAAGGGGAGTTCGCGATCGTGAATGGCGACGACGTGCTGCTGCGGCAGGCGTTCAGCAACTTGCTGCGGAACAGCCTTGAAGCCTGCCAGGGGAGGCAGGCCGCCATTGTCGTCCGAGGCGCGGTCATCGGCGGCGATGTCTACGTGACCGTGGACGACAACGGTCCCGGCCTGGCGCCGGCCGCGCTCAGCCGATTGTTCCAGCCGTTTGCCACCACCAAGGCGGCCGGCACCGGCCTCGGCCTGGCCATCGTCCAGAAGGTCATCGTCTCGCACAACGGCGTGGTGATCGCCGGCGCCGGTCCCTTAGGTGGCGCCCGCTTCCAGGTGCGGCTGCCCGTTTACGCGACATCGTAGAAACTGCTACGTCCCGAGAACCGGCTGCGATCAAAAACTGATCGCCACGGCCTGCCGTGCCAGCGGCGGTCATCGGGAATTCCGCCAGTAATCCACCGGGACGTTTGATCCGCGGCGGGGCAGGGCGATTGCACTGTCCCGTCGCATGCAGACTCTCCATGACTCGTCGGCGGACGGCTTCACGTTGCTCGAGACGGTGGTCGCGACCGGTGTGCTGGTCACGGCCCTCGTCGGCCTCGCGCAACTCTTCGCGCTGATTGCGCGATCGACCCGAGATACGGGTGACCAGGGCGCCGTGTTGGCGGCGGCGCAAGACCGGATCGAAACGTTGCGGTCCCTGGCGTTTAACTATGGGGCACTGGGCGACGCCATCACCGACCCGGCGCTGGCGTCGTCGGGAAGCGGCACCCTGGCTGCTGACACAGCCGGCTTTGTGGACTACCTCAACGCCGACGGTGCGGTGGTCGATGTCGATCGCGATGGGCACGGCGCGGTCTGGACGCGGCGGTGGCGGATTACGCCGACCGATGTCTTCGCGCCAGAAGCACTGGCACTCGAAGTGTGTGTCTTCCCTTACCCGGCCAACGGACTTGGACCACAGGCCGCCCGGGCCTGCCTGGCGACGGTGCGAACGAGGCAGCCATGACAAGGCAGATGACCCGGCTAACCACCTTCGCCACGGCTACGGCGGTCGAGAAATCGGACACCACATGCCGTGACGGCTTCTCGCTGATCGAATTGCTGGTGGCGCTCACGGTCTGCGCGTTGCTGTCGGGCGCGATCGCGGCGGTAGCGCCACCCGCTCGGGCGATGTTTGACGCCACGCCGGAGATCCTCGACCTGCAGCAGCGCGAGCGCACGGCGACAGACGTGCTTGCGTCCGCAATCCGTTCGGCGGCCGTCCTCAGGGCCACGAATCCAGACGGCACCGCGGCACCGGCCGCGCCGGCGGTGGAGTTGCTCGATCCCGATGAGGGCGGTGAGCGGTTCCACGCGCTCCGGGTCATCTCGCTCTCCGGGCTCGGGCGCGGGGTATTGGCGGTCGATCAAGGCCCGCTGTCGCGTGTGCTGGTGCTGCGGCCGGACGCGCCGTGTCCCTCATTGGCGGAAGTCTGCGGCTTTACGAAGGGGCTCGCGGCGGCGATTGTCGATGTCGAGGGGCGGTTCGATGTCTTCACCATCGCCTCGGTCAACAAGGGCACGCACACGCTGACCGCTTCCCGGCCGCTCAGCCGTGCCTTCGCGGCCGGGTCCGCGCTGTTCGCCGTTAGGGCCGATACCTACTATCTCGACGAGCAGCCGGACGGCTCGTCGGCGTTGGTCAGGGCGACGGCGGCCGGCGCCATTCAGCCGGTCGTCGATTTCGTCGCCGCGATGCAGGTGGCCGGCGCCCGTCGCGACGGCCACCTGACGCGAGTGGACCTCGCGATCCAACTCGGGGCGCGAACCAGGATGCCCGGCCGGCGCGTGGCCGACCGCGCGCGGCGGTTCGCGGTGTCGCTGAGGAACCCGTCATGAGTGGCCAGCGCGGCCTGGCCCTGATCCTCGCGCTGCTCGCGACGGCCTTCCTCTCCGTGGTTGGCCTGGGGCTGGCGCTCGTCGTGTTCATGGATCGCCTGGCGGCCGGCAACGCCAGCGACTCGGTCGGACTGCGGCACGCAGCCGAGGCGGGCATTGAGCTGGCCGCGCACGAGTTTGCGCGCGCCGACTGGCAGGCCGTGCTCCAGGGTGTCGAGCAGGCGACGTTCTCGGACGGCAGCCCCACCGGCGTGCGCGCCATTCCCGGCGCCGGCGCCGACGCCGGCGCCGTCAACCTCACCGCGGAAACCAACCTGCTCAACTGCGGCAAGACCACGGCGTGCACGGCGGCGCAGATGAATGCCAATACCGAGGATCGGCCGTGGGGCGCGAACAACCCGCGGTGGCGCCTCTACGCATACGGCCCGTTCGCCAACCTTGCCGCCATCGCGCGGCCCGTTCCGTGCTACCTCGCCGTCTGGATCGCGGACGATGTCGCCGAAGTCGATGGCGATCCGCAGGCGGACGGCGACCTGGAGGGGCGCGGGGTGCTGCGCGCGCGGGCCGTCGCGTTCGGCCCCCGGGGCGGGCGCCAGGCCGTTGAGGCCGAGCTGGCGCGCGTGTGCGTTGGCCCCGCCGGCGGGCCAATGTGCCAGCCCGGTATTCGTGTGCAATCGTGGCAGGTAGTGCGCCAGCAGGTTCCTTGACCCGGTACCACCTGAGACGTACGATCACGGTAGAAGGAATCGGCCTGCTCCAGCCGATAGGACGAACATGAGATGCGTAATCGCCATCCTGACCGCTAGCGTCCTGATGGGGCCAGTCGCGGCCGGGGCTCAATCGGCATCGGCGCAACAAGCGGCTTCGCCGACCCTCGTGGATGTCGCCAAGGCGGAAGAGGCGCGGCGCAAGAACGTGCGCAAGCCTGCCAAGGTCTACACCAACGGCGACCTGAAGCCCGACAACACGACGGTGCGTCCCGCGCCGCCCACCCCGGCCGCGGCGGCGACGCCGGCCACGGGCAACGCCACGCCCGGCGCACCGGCCGTGAACCTGCCCGGTGGCACCGCGGCTACGCCGGCGCCGGCCGGCCGCGATCAGGCCTACTGGAGCGGCCGGATGACCGCTGCTCGCGCCGCCCTCGATCGTTCGCGGATGTTTGCCGAGGCGCTGCAAAGCCGCATCAACGCCCTGACCACCGACTTCGTGAACCGCGACGACCCGGCGCAGCGGGCCGTGATTGAAGCGGATCGCAAGTCGGCCGTCGCCGAACTGGACAAGGTTCGCAGGGAGATCGAGACGCAACAGAAGGAGATTACGGCGATCGAAGATGAGGCCCGCCGCGCCGGCGTGCCCTCCGGCTGGCTGCGTCCGGGCGCGTGAGCGCGCGAACGGCCGAACCGGCGGCGTCGATCCTCCTCGTCGAAGACAAGGACTCGCTCCGGGCCATGCTGCGCCTGGCGCTGGAGGCGCAGGGCCACGGCGTGATCGAGGCCCGCGACGAGCCGGAAGCCATCGCCGCCCTTCGCGAGTCCCAACCCGCCATCGTGCTGTCGGACTTGCGCCTGCCCAATGGCGATGGGCTGGGCGTGTTGCGCGCGGCCCGGGAAGCGGACCCCGAAATGCCCGTGATCGTGATGACCGCGCACGGCAGCTTCCAGGACGCCGTCGCGGCCATGAAGCACGGCGCGCTCGACTTTCTCGCCAAGCCCGTCGATCCCGATCACTTGCTGCTGCTCGTGGAGCGGGCGCTGGCCCAGCGCCGGCTCCTGACCGAATACCAGCTGTTGAAGGAGGAGGCGGCGGCCCGCCGCGGCGGGCCGCAGATCATCGGCGACTCGCCGGCGTTGCGCCAGGCCATGACCGCCATCGATCGCGCGGCCGCCAGCGACACCACGGTCCTGCTGGAAGGCGAGAGCGGCACCGGCAAGGAGCTCTGCGCCCGCGCGCTCCACGACCGCAGCCCGCGCGCCCAGGGCCCGTTTGTCGCCATCAACTGCGCCGCCATTCCCGATACGCTGCTCGAGGCCGAGCTGTTTGGCTACGAGCGCGGCGCCTTCACCGGCGCCAACCAGCGCAAGCTGGGCCGCTTCGAACTGGCGCAGCGCGGCACCTTGTTCCTCGACGAGATCGGCGAGATGCCGATGACGGTGCAGGCCAAGATGCTGCGCGCCATCGAAACCCACAAGATCGAACGGCTCGGCGGCGGCGCCTCGATCCAGCTCGATGTCCGCATTGTCGCGGCCACCAACCGCCGGCTGCGCGAAGCGGTGGCGGCCCGCCAGTTCCGCGAGGATCTCTACTTCCGCCTCTCGGTGTTCCCGGTCGCGGTCCCGGCCCTGCGCGAGCGCCGGGAAGACATTCCCAAGCTGGCGCACCACTTCGTCGAGCGGGTGTCGAGGGATGTCGGCAAGAAGATCAAGCTGTCGCCCGAGGCCGTGGCGGCGCTGATGGCACACGACTGGCCCGGCAACATCCGCGAGCTGCAGAACGCCCTTGAGCGCGCGGTGATCCTGGCCGATGGCGACACGCTGCTGCCGCGGCACCTGAGCCTGTCGCCGGTGCCGCGCAGCGGGTCGTCCGGCGATCCCTGGGAGCGCATCGATCTGAGCGGCAGCCTCGCCGAGGCGACGGCGCGGGCGGTGGCGGAGGTGGAACGCCGGAAGATCCAGCAGGCGCTGGACGAGGCCGGCGGCGACCGCGGCCGCGCCGCGGACCGGCTTCAGATCAACTTCAAGGCGCTCGACGCGAAGATGCGCGAGCTCAAGCTCTAAGGTCTGCCCTCGCCAGGGCTTCGGCGCGACCAGCCCGGTCAGGCGCGCAGGCCGAGCTTCTTGAGCGTGGCCCGCAGTTCCTTCGAGCTGACATCGGTCAGCGTCGTCGTCTCGCCCCGGCCGGTGGCCGCCACGAAGTGCAGCGTGCCGGCCACGACCTTCTTGTCGCGTCCCATCGCCGCCAGGGCGTCCTTCGCGGAAATGTCCGACACCGGCGGCAACGGCCCCAGGTGGGTGATCAGGTCGAGCACCTCGTCGTAGAGGGCCGGCGGCGTCACGCCGCGCGCGACGCCGAGCGATAACGCCGCCAGCATGCCGTAGCCAATCGCCTCGCCGTGGCGAAAGCGCTTGTACTTGGTGGCCGCCTCGAGCGCGTGGCCCACGGTGTGGCCGAAGTTCAGGATCCGTCGCAGCCCGCCTTCGCGCTCGTCGGCGGTCACCACCTCCGCCTTGATCCGGCACGAGGCGGCGACCAGCGGCTCCACCGCGCCGGCTTCGCGGGCGAAAATCGCCGGCAGGGTCGTGCGAATCCGATCAAGCAGCGCCGGCTCGGCGATCACGCCGTACTTGATCACTTCGTAGAGGCCGGCCCGGAACTCGCGGCGCGGCAGCGTGCCCAGCACCACGGGGTCGGCCACCACCAGGCTGGGCGCGTGGAACGAGCCAATCAGGTTCTTGCCGAGCGGATGATTCACTCCCGTCTTGCCGCCGATGGCGCTGTCCACCTGCGCCAGCAGGGTCGTCGGCACGTGGACGACGCGGATGCCGCGGAGGTAGGTGGCGGCGGCAAAGCCGACGAGGTCGCCGATCACGCCGCCGCCCACCGCGATCACGACCGTGGCGCGGTCGGCGCTGGCCTTGACCAGCGCGTCGTGAACGCGCGAGACCGTGGCGAGATTCTTGGCGCGCTCGCCGTCGTCCACCAGCACCGGCGTGCGATCGGCGCCGGCCTGGCGAAAGCGCTTGCCGTGCAGGTCCCACACGCGCGGGCTCGACACGAGGATGCGGCGCGGCCCGAGCCCGGCGTCGTCGAGCTCGCGACCCAGGGTGCCGATGGTGCCGGCGCCGATGACCACGGAGTAGGCGCCCGCAGCGGCGGTCACCCCGATGCGGGTGGGTGGCATGTAGGAATTTGTAGGATAACACCAAGCCCCAGGCCCCCAAGCCCCAAGCCCTGATACGATCACAATAGTGCCACGTCGTACTGATTTCCTGGTGATCGGCAGCGGCATTGCGGGATTGCGCGCGGCCGCCGATCTCGCAATGGCCGGTGACGTCCTCATTCTCACCAAGGCCGATCCCACCGAAAGCAACACCGGTTACGCCCAGGGCGGCATTGCCGCGGCGCTGGGGCCGGGCGACTCGCCGGCCCTGCATGCTGCCGACACCATGGCGGCGGGCGATGGGCTGTGCGTCGAGGCGGCCGTCAAGGTGCTGGTCGAGGAAGGCGTGCGTTACACGCGCGAGCTGATCGCCAACGGCGCGCGCTTCGACCGCGAGCCCTCGGGCGAGCTCTCGTTCGGCCGTGAAGGCGCCCATGGGCTGCGCCGGGTGATGCACGCGGCCGACGCCACGGGCCGGGAGATTGGCCGCGCCCTGTGGCAGCAGGTGGCCGGGCAGGGCCGGGTGCGGGTCGAGCGCCATGCCCGTGCCAGCCGGCTGTTGATGCGCGGCGGCAGGTGCGTTGGCGCGGCGTACGAAGACGAGCACGGCACGCACACGGTGGAAGCCGCGGCGGTCCTGATCGCCACCGGCGGCGCCGGCCAGGTGTTTCGCGAGACCACCAATCCGCCGATCGCCACCGGCGACGGCGTGACCCTGGCGTGGCAGAGCGGCGCGCGCGTCGCCGACCTGGAGTTTGTGCAGTTCCACCCCACAGCGCTCAGCGCGCCAGGTGCTCCGCGTTTCCTGCTGTCGGAGGCCATGCGCGGCGAAGGCGCCCTTCTGCTGAACGAGGCGGGGGAGCGGTTCATGACGCGCTACGAGCCGGCGGGGGAACTGGCCTCCCGCGACCTGGTGTCCCGCGCCATCCTGCGCGAGCAGCAACGGACCGGCAAGCCGGTGTACCTCTCGATGCAGCACCTCGACCCGGCGTGGGTGCGGGGGCGGTTCCCGACCATTGCCGATGCGTGCCGGGAGGCCGGGTTCAACCTCGCCACCGATCGGGTTCCGGTTGGCCCCGCCGCGCATTACGTGATGGGCGGGGTCGAGACCGACCTGTGGGGCCGGACGACGATTCCCGGGCTGCTGGCGGCGGGCGAGGTGGCCTGCACGGGCGTCCACGGCGCGAACCGCCTCGCCAGCAACTCCCTGCTTGAGGGACTCGTTTTTGGGGCGCGCGCCGCGCAGGCGATGCTGCTACCGCCGGAGGCGGGTCACCTCGCCGCGGCGGTTCGCGAAGTGCCGAGGGGGCCAAAGGTGCCAAAGGGGCCAAAGGTGCCAGGGGTGCCAGGGGTGCTGACAGAGGGAGCGGTCCGGGAGTTGATGTGGACCGCGGTGGGCCTCACGCGCGATCGCGCCTCGCTCGAAGCCGCCATCGGCCAGCTGGACGCGTGGTACGGCGCGGTCGCCCCGGGCCTCGAGGCCGGTGGGCTCTCGGCGGCTGACTGGCGGGTGGCCTCGATTGTCGCCGTCGGCCGGCTGATGGCGCGCGCGGCGCTGCGGCGGGAGGAAACCCGGGGCGGCCACGCCCGCACCGACTTCCCGGCCCGAGATGACGTAAACTTTAAGGTTCATATCGTCGACAAAAACCCAGTGGTCCGGCTGACGCCGGACACTCCATAGATGTAGGCCATGGCCGCGAAACCTAATCAGGACGAAGCGTTCGTTACGGAAATCACCAAGCAGTCGGTCGATTTTTCGAAGTGGTATCTCGATGTCGTCCGCAAAGCCGAACTGGCCGACTACTCGCCGGTCAAGGGCTTCATGGTCATTCGGCCGTACGGCTATGCCATCTGGGAATTGATCCAGCAGCAGCTCGATCAGCGCTTCAAGGCCACCGGCCACGTCAACGCCTACTTCCCGCTGCTGATTCCCGAGAGCCTGCTGTTGAAGGAGGCGCAGCACGTCGAGGGGTTCGCGCCGCAGGTCGCCTACGTCACGCACGGCGGCGGCGAGGAGCTGGAAGAGAAGCTGGTCATCCGGCCGACGTCCGAAACCATTTTCGGCGTCATGTACCAGAAGTGGATCCAGTCGTGGCGCGACCTGCCCGTCCTGATCAACCAGTGGGCCAACGTCGTCCGCTGGGAGAAGGTCACGCGGCCGTTCCTGCGCACGACCGAGTTCCTCTGGCAGGAAGGCCACACGGCGCATGAGACGGCGGACGAGGCGCAGGAAGAGACCATGACGATCCTCGGCATCTACAAGGAGTTCGCCGAGACCGTCCTGGCGATGCCCGTGGTCGACGGCCAGAAGAGCGACAGCGAGAAGTTCGCCGGCGCCTCGAAGACCTATTCGATCGAGGCGCTGATGGGCGACGGCCGCGCGCTGCAGGCCGGCACCTCGCACAACCTCGGGCAGAACTTCGCCAAGGCCTTCGACATCCAGTTCCAGGGCCGCGACAAGACGCTGCAGCACGCGTGGACGACGTCGTGGGGCGTGTCGACGCGGCTGATCGGCGGCGTGATCATGACGCATGGCGACGACAGCGGCTTGATCCTGCCGCCGGCGATCGCGCCGTTCCAGGTGGTGATCGTGCCGATTCCCCGCGGCACCTGGAAGGAGACCGTCCTGCCGAAGTGCGAGGAGATCGCCGCCGAGCTCAAGGCCGCCGGCATTCGCGTGAAGCTCGATGCCGACGAAAGCCAGACGCCCGGCTGGAAGTTTGCCGAGTACGAAATGCGCGGCGTGCCGCTGCGGCTGGAGATTGGCCCCAAGGACATCGAGAAGTCCGCGGTCTTCGCGGCTCGCCGCGACACCCGCGCCAAGGCGTCGATTCCCATGGCCGGCCTGACCGGTGCGATCACGGCGCTGCTTGCCGAGATCCAGGCGAGCCTGCTCGCGCGCGCCCGGGCGTTCCGCGAGGAGCACACGACCACGGCCGACACCTACGACGCCTTCAAGACGTCGATGGAGGGCCGTCCCGGGTTCGTGATCGCGCCGTGGTGCGAGGACGCGAAGTGCGAAGCCGACATCAAGGCCGAGACGCAGGCGACCATCCGCAACATCCCGGTCGGCTACGATCAGGCGCCGGGCAAGCGCTGCATCAAGTGCGGCAACCCCGCCAAGGTCAGGGCCTGGTTCGCCAAGGCCTACTAATCAAGTAAGGGAGGGTTCACATGCCTGGATACGTCGATGGATTTCTGCTCGTGGTGCCGAAGAAGCGGCTGGTGGAGTACCGCACCATCTCCCGCAAGGCGGCCCGGGTGTGGCGCGAACACGGCGCGCTGCAGTATGTCGAGGCGGTCGGCGAGGACCTCAACCCGGATTTCGGGCTGCCGTTTCCCAAGCTCACCAAGCTGAAGGCGGGCGAGCTGGTGGTCTTCTCGTGGATCACCTACAAGTCGCGGGCCCACCGCGACGCCGTGAACAAGAAGGTGATGAAGGACCCGCGCCTGGTGGCCATGATGGCTCCCGGGTTCATGCCGTTCGACGAGAAGCGCATGAGCATGGGCGGTTTCTCCGTGCTGGTTGAAGCCTGAGCATCTGACCGGCGACCAAATGAAAAGGGCGGGGCGCCTTTCGGCGCCCCGCCCTTTTCTACTTTTGACTTCTAACTTCTAACTTTTACTGAAGCCGGACCGTCATCGCCGCGCGGCGGTTGAGACGGCGGGTCTCTTCGCGCGAGTTGTCGTGCTTGGGCCGCTCTTCACCGTAGCTCACCGACTGCAGGCGAGTGGTGGCGACGCCGCGGCTCACCAGGTAGTCGCGCACCGCGTTCGAGCGACGCTCGCCGAGGGCCATGTTGTACTCGGTCGTGCCGATGTTGCAGGTGTGGCCTTCGACCGTGATGCGCAGGTTCGGGTCTTCGGTCATCGCCTTGATGGCTTCGTCGAGAATGCGCGTGGCTTCGGGGCGCAGCGAGTAGCGGTCGAAGTCGAAGTGCACGTCTTCGAAGACGAACTGCTTCTTCGGGGCCGGCGCGATGACCTGCACCGTGACGGTGTCGGTCGCCGTCATGCCCTTGCCGTCGTCAACCGTGACGGTCAGCGGCACGGCGCCGACCTGGCCGGGAGCGGTCCACGGCGTCTGGCGGTCGGCGGCATTGCCGAACGAACCCGTCGGGCTCGACCAGCGGTAACGCAGCGTGTCGCCATCCGGATCCTGCGCGTCAGCCGACGCGGTGAGCTGGCGGCCCACTTCCACCGTGCACGGCTCGCAACGCGCCTTCACCGTGGGCGGGCGGTTGGCCGGCATGGGCGGCGCAACCGGGGCGGCCGGCTGCACGGGCGCCGGGGGCGGCGCCGGGACCGGGTAGTAGGCAATGCGCACCTGCAGGCCCAGGCGATCGAAATCGCTGTCTTCCGAGGTCGTGAAATCGCTGCGGTGGCGGTAGTACGACGCGGTGTAGCCGATGCCGGCACCGAAGTAGATGCCCTTGGGGGTGCTGTACTGGAAGCCGCCGAAGATATCGCGGGTCGCGTCCGGATCCCATTCCCTCGGCATGCCGATGGCGGCGAGCGACGGGCCGGTGTAGGTCTGTTCCTGGTCGACCAGGGCCTCGCCGTGCATTTCGCCGATGACCCGGAACTTCGAGCGGCTGGGGTAGCTGGCGCCGATGCCCCACTTGAAGCCCTGGGTGAGGTTGTAGCCTTCGGGCTGGCCGCGCACGCGGTAGCCGGCCGACGCGGTGAGCTCGATGCGCTCGTTGTACTCGCGCGAGCTGATCAGGTCGAACTGGAAGTCGGTCTTGCCGGTGCCGAGGCCATCGTCGGCGCTCGCCGTCGGCACTTTCACCGACACCCGCAACGCGGAGTTGTAGCTGTTAGGCTTCGACAGCAGGTTGAACTTCGCGCCGAGCACGAGGTCGCCGATGCCGGTGCTCCAGCCCGTGTTGATCAGGTAATCCTGAGGTTGACCGTTGCGAGCGATCGGCACGAGGTCGGCGTCGAGGCGGCGGGCACCAATCGTGCCGAACAACTCGACGCGGTTGGTCACGCCGAAGCCGAACATGCCACCGATGTCGGTGATGTCGCTGAAACCCTCGCTACGGTCGAAGTTGACCAGCTGTAGTCCGCCGCTCCACTGACCCTTGGGCAGGGTTTCGCCCGTTGAGACGAACCAAAGTCCCGTGTCGCCAAAGATTGTGCTACTGCCGGGTTTGGAATCCTGCGCCCAAGCACCGGACGCAGCCAGGACACTTAATGTCAGGCCAAACGCCAGATGGCGAATGATTTTCATACGGACAGTTTAGAGCCGTAAAAGGCCCGAAGTCAAACGCTGCCCGAGATTTAGGGTCTAATCCTCCGCTGGATCCGGTTTTTTGGATTTACCGAATAGCCAAGCTGCGGCGATGCCAAACAGGTAGAGCACGACCATGGGGCCGCCTACCAGCAGTTGCGTGACCGGGTTGCCGTCCGGGGTAATGACCGCCGCCACGATGAAGATGATCAGGACCGCGTATTTGAAGTTCTTGAGCAGGAAGCCCGCCGTCACGATGCCGAGGCGCGCGAGCACGAACATCAGCACCGGCAACTGGAACACCAGGCCCATGCCCAGGCACAGCTTGACGTACAGGCCGAACACCGGATCGATGCGCGGCGTGAACTCCATGTACGAGTTCGAGAAGCCGGCGAAGAACTTCCACGCCGCGGGAAACACGAAGTAGTGCGAGAACGCCGCGCCGCCCACGAACAGCCCCGACGAGAAGATCACGAACGGAATCGCGAGCCGCTTTTCCTTCGAGTACAGCCCCGGCGCGATGAACAGCCACACCTGCCACATGATGTACGGCAGCGAGATGAGCACGCCCGTGAGGGCGGCCATCTTCATCCAGAGGAAGAACCCCTCGCCCGGTTCGGTGAAGATCAACTTGCCGCCGGGAATGTCGGCCGTCAGGCGCTGGTAGATGAACGCCTGCACCTGGTTGATGAAGGCAAACGCCACGATGAAGCCGACCAGCAGCGCGGCGACCGCGTGCGTGATGCGCT
>CAYGMD010000102.1:0-15862 GCA_964350785.1 uncultured Acidobacterium sp.
CGCGCAGAACGAGAGAACGTGTCCGTCACAACGATTACTCGGACTGGCTCCTAGCTCCGCCGGGTTGTTGCTGCTGAAGAAATTCATTGGCCGGTGAACACCGCCCGTAACCTCGTGGTACAGCCCAAAAGAATGGCTCAGAGCATTGCGAAGATCCAGGAGGATACGGGCATGCTCCGTGCTGACGGTCATCTGGGCAAGCGGAGAGTAGGCTGCGACGGTCGAGAGAAAAAGCTCACCGCTCCCAGTCTTCGGGGATGGCGGCGGCGGGACCATCCGTGCCAACAGCTCGATTCCTGAAAGCGCCACCATCCCAGAGGCGAAGAGGCGACGCGGTTCCTTGTCAAAGAGATGATCCTCGCCGACGATCTCGCCCACGAAGCAGTCTTGGAGTTCCTGCCGACATAGGCACAAGGGACTGACCCAGCCGTCACCGCGATCGGCAGACGGCGGCTCGAAGAAAAGCTCTATCGCTTCTTCGAAGGTGGCGTTTTCAATGTCTTGGCGGGCTCGGAGATTGGTCATGGAAGTACGCGGAACCTCATTCCTCAATCTCGTTTGAGAACGACGCCGCCACCACGAGACCTGAGTTGTAGTGCGGCTTGGTGAATGAAACGTGCGCGTGTTTGAGTTGTCCTAAGAGGGCCATCGCCCATAGCCGGTCAAACTCTCGGTGCGGCCAGGTCAAGACGATGGCCAGTTCTGGCCGGGCCTGAATGAGTGCGCCGACCGGGGCTGGTCGCGCCGTGCCGAGACGAAGCGGCTCCTCGGGGTACATGCTCACGCGCCAAGCCGTCACGTCGCGCACTGGCTCAGATGCTTTGCCGGTCAGTTCGAGCCAAGGCTTGGCTTCGATCTCGGGCTCATCGCCGCGCTCTTGAAGAATTCCCAGGCGGAGGCTTGTGCGGAACGCCGTGATCTCGAAGTTGCGCGACAGGATCTCCGGTTTGCGGCTGGGCGGTCGTTTCTTCGTCATGGCTTTGCGATCGATTCTCTCTCGCTCTGGAGGTTCTGGGCGGTCTGTCGCACCAGCATGATGAGCCGACGCACCTCGCCGCTATCCACCCGGATGACTTCATTCAGTCGCACGGTGGCGTCGCCTGTCTTGTCGAGATACTCCTGATCAACCTTGCCGCCGCTGTGGGCAAACAAATGCCGCCTATTGAACATGGTGTTGACGAAGTCACGTTCGCCCTGACCGATGCCGGTTAGCAGCTCGATGCCGTACCAGTCCCGCAGCTTCTCGTCGGCGGACTTGATCGACATTAGGCTCAGCTCGTTGACGGCCTTGCGTCGTCTCGGCGTGGACGGCAAAGCCGCAAGCGAAGCCGTGATATCGCGCGCGAAGGCTTCGAACTCGGCGACACACGCAGTAATGTGGTGCCGCCAGCGCCGCTGGCGCTGGTCCCGCTGGTCTTTCGGGATGCTCGTGGCGTCGTGCTCGAAATCGCTGGCGATGTCATTCAATCGCCGCTCGATCACCTGGCGCGTTGTCCGGAGGCCGCATTGTGGGCAGCGCACATAGTCACCGAGGACGTCGAACTCCATCTTGCAGGCCGTGCACTCGAAGTGCGTCTGCTGCTTCTCCTCGGTGTAGGCCCACGAATCTGCGGCCGTTGATTCGAAGTTGATCGTGGTCTCGCCGTCCGGGCCTGCCATAGCCGCGACGATGGCGTCGAATTGCCTTTTGATAAAGGCACGCTGGCTGTCCGTCAGGAACGCGAGCGAATCGGCCTTGTGATCACAGTACGGACAAAGCTCCGTGTAGGGCATCGCCGCGCGAAAGTACGACTTGCACTTCGAGCACGAACGGCCCCACATCGCCTCGGCGTCTGTCGGGAACTCGATCCGCAACGGCGGGTGCGCCGGACGGCGGCCGCTCATCTCGTCGACGATGTTGATCCATTCAAAGGGTTCGCCATCGACGGCAACGAGTTCGACCAAGGCCGCTTGATTGAGGTTCTGGTGGACGTACTGGAGCTGATACCTCGCGCCCTGCTTGTGGATCGTGAGCTGACCGCCGGTGTGCGGGATGCGGTCCTTGAATTCGGCCATTCGTTTAGCGCTCCGGTGGGGACGGCGGTTCGGGCTCTCAGCCGTTGAGCTACCGGCGCAGATCTAAGTGTTTGATCTAGCTGAGATCTTCGCCTTGGAAAAGTCGACGCAATTCGTGCAGGTCTTAGGTCTGGTAGTTTTTCAGATCTCCGAGACGTTATCGATGAGTAAGGTGTCTGTAAAGGAAAAAGCAAACGTAATCTGAGGCTTCGATTGAAGGCCCAAGGTCAAGTCCAGCTCGGTGATCGATTCAACGGTTGTTGAAGGGTTGATTGCGCTCATAGATACTGGTGCAGAATCGATGGCAGGGCATACCTGGAACTTTGCGACTATATCGGGCAGGCGATTGGAACTGCTCCAGACGCCGCGCCCGTTCGCCGAGATTGCAGCGGAGATTGCCAGGACAATGACCGTCCTCTGCTGTCACAGCGACCCCAACGACGATTCGCGCTTCCGGCGATTCGTTTACAACGTGGAGGTCAGCAACGATCTGTTTGATCAGTTCTTCAATTCAGAGTGGGGCTACCGAGGCGGGTATTTTCGGTCTCCGTTCGATGGTCTGAGTGTCAACCACGAATTGCTTCAGGCGGTAGCACCATCGTTGGCGAACTCCTCCGCGACGAAGAACTGCCGTGGCAACAAGGGGGAATTGGTCGAGCCGGATCTGCAAGGCGTTCAAAACGCGTTCGCAGGGCTTTCGGCAAAAGCTTGGCTCGCTGAATCGGGTATGGAGTTTCTGAACGATCGGCAGCAAGCGTGCGCGGGCTGCACTGGTCAATTTACACAGAGGCATGCCGTACCGGGCGAGATACTCAATGACCGCTGGCGTCCAGGAACGGGGGACGAGAATGCGGGCAGCAGCGCGCCTTGCCTCTCCAAGATCAAACTAATGAGCGCGTTCCTCGACGATTGTGGCAACGAGTTGATTGCGTCCAGAAAACGTCGCCGCGCGCTGGACATCCACAGTCGCGGTTGGTCCTGAGTCTCGTCACGGACAGATCATTCAGGCGGCGCGAAAGCGATGACGTCATACGGAAAGGTCGCCCGCTCCACGTCGTGCCCAATCAGAACGACCCCATGCGTTGCACCGTTCTCGATGAGTTCGCCGGCCACGCCCTGTAGCATCTGATTCCGCAAGTCCGCGGGTTCTTCGCGGTAGGCGTAGCCCACGAACGCGTATCGACGGCCGCTGTTCTCGTAATGCAGGACGACCCAATTGTGTTTTTGCGGGGCCGTTCCTGCGCGAACCTGCGCGGCCAGCTCCTTCAACTCCGTCTCAAATCTTCGCTGATCGGCTGGCAACACGCACAGGAGAGCAAAAGCGAGCTCGGTCCAATGCGGTTGCTGGCGTAGCTCCAGACGCGCGATCGTCGCCCTCCACCAATCAGTCAAATCCAGCCTGGGTTTCGGCACGCTCACGCCGTCGGCAGCGGCGGTAAAGAACGGGTCGAGCTGCTTGGACATTGTGGCGATGCTGACGAAGATCTTCTCCTCTTCCCATTCGGGAATGTTGAAGCCACTCTCGAGATAAAGCGCTAGCAGGTCGGACTCGTCGCCGTGATACTCAACCGTCTTCTCGATCGTTGCCCGTCTGGAGAGATAGTGAATAACTTCGGCTTGCGACTGGAGCAATGAGAAGATGACTTCTAAGTCCATCAGGCAGATCGATGGCGCCAGCTCACCCTCAAACTTGAGGAGGCCAGCGCGAATGCTCTCTTTGAGATTGCCGCTGACAAATCCGAGGTTCTCGTAGGTCACAGACACCGGCACATACCGAACGAGCGATCTGGGATCGATCTCACACGTCTCACCGTTCGCGGACAAGAACGTCAATGTGCCGTCGGCGGCCTTCATCAGATCGATCAACCGGTTAGCCTGCATGGTCGGTTTCAACACCAGGTCGTACAGCGTGTCCTCCAATCTGTCTTCACCGCCGCGTCTGGCGGGCGGATCAACCAGGCCGGCTTTACATTCGAGAATGAGTGCCGTCGTATCGACAACAACGAGGACATCCGTCTCGTACTGCCTTCCCTCGTGACTCCACTTGACGGATCGATAGGTCCTTCCAGAGTGGAATTTCCCGCGACACATCTTTTCGACCACGTCTTCTAGGCGCAGACTGCGCGTGTCCATGTAGAGTTCACGACTGGCCGTTGGTAGTACGAACTCCATCATTGCCGGCAGTGCGTGAGCGTAGACGCCACAGAGTGCCCAGAAATAGCTGTCTGTCCCGACGCTGATCAAAGGCTGAGTTAGAACGGGATTGGTCACTATGAAGTGTTTAGGGTTCTTGTCCTTGAGTTCACCGAACGACAATGACCAGCGTGCCAAGAGCTGTCTGACACCTTCGTCATGGGGAAAGCCGTACAGCTCCATAAATTCTGAGTGGCTGAATGTGAAGATGTCCTTCAGCAGCAGGTCCGCGTGCGTAATCAGCATCTCCTTGAAGTAGCGCAGATTCTCTCTGCATCGCTCTCTGAAGACCTCGCGCATTTCTTCTCGTTGATCCTGTAGGTCCGGGAATTCCTGACGATAGCCCGAATAGACGTCGTCGAAGGTCTTTCCTCTCCACATCGGTGCGAGGCGCCGCAGATGCGCGTTTAATCGGGCGTTGATCAGCTCAGAGATTTGTTCAAGAGTGTCAATGACCTGGACGATTTCGATGCCGGCGTAGGCATCATTCATCACCTTTGCGAGCCGTCCGCCAAACAAATCCTTGGTATGCGCGATGTTTTGCTTCGGATAGGCCCAGTTGCGGATCATCATCGTTTGCGTTCGCATCTGGGAAGCGACCATCTTCTTCCTGAATTCTTCCTCTGGATAGTCTTCGGGGAGATCGAGGTCGAGAAGGCCGATGAGTGCGGTTAGCTCCCTCGAGGTGTCATGCAGTGCCTTAGAGCGATTCAAGAGGGGTGTGACCGAAAGTGCTCTTGGCTTCATTAGCGCGAACGCCTGCAGCAATTCGAGGTAGTGCGGAGCGAAGTCTACGCGCCCGTCAATAGCTTCTTTGTCGACGCCCCTCTCGGAGGTCATGAAGTAGTAAACGCAGAACGCCAACAAGTACACGCCGTCAAACTCGTCGAACCAACCTTGTAGGTTCTTGAACTTTGTGTCGAACTCAGCTTTCGCTTTGACGGCGGCCTGTCTGATCGCTTTACGTCGGATCTCTGTTGGCGCGTCGCCGAACATGTCGGGCCGCTCGAAGAACTTCATCTTCACAGCGGCGTACGGCTCGTACTTGCGCGCGCCCTTTTTGCGGGTCTTGCTTTTTTTGCGTTCCTTCGTCTTACGGCTCATGACTGACCTGACAATTGACGAACCAATCGTGTACAAGATCGCGCGAATGCAACAGAACGTGGGCGAGGATCCGAGGCTGGCAACCAAGCCTCTGAAATGGAGGGAGCGAGATTCCAGGGGCGATGTTCGGTGGTTGCATCTGGCCTGGTCAGCGAATGCTGTCGTAAGCTTCTTGTGGTGGCCTTCTCTACGAAGCCCGCAAGCAGCGGTTAAGAGCACCAAGGTTGGCCCTCCCGGTCGCAGATTGGTTCGGAACCCCGCCAAGCTGGTGTTGAACGCGACCCGGAAGTCCACTTATGAATCTCTGAACCAGACATTCGCGAGTACTGTGATGAACAGCGCCGTCAAAGCGATGCCGACGAACGCTGTCAGTATGTAGAACATCCGGTGGATGCTTCCGAGCTGATCCAATAGATCAGCCTTGGCACCAAAGGTGAACAGAGCTCCTGCGGCTAGGATGCTTCCATCGGCAAATCCTAAGACTGCGGAAAACAGGACGGTGCTCATCCCGAGGACCGCGGCCATCACCACTAACACTCGCCAGGGCCTTACGCCGTATCCGGCGAGATACTCCTTCACGAAGCCAAAACACTTCTCGCGTCTACTCGACGAATTGTGCCGAGTAACGGCCTGCATCTTCAGAAAGTAGTAATCACGGGCCTTGGATGGGACGCGCCCGTCCCTATAGGCATCTTCAATTCCACCGAGAATGTCTGAGGCATTCCTTAGGTCGATCTGGAATGATCCCGAGTTCATGCGGAATGGCGTCGGCGCTGACCGCCCGACACGCGTGAGTTGGTCGAAGCTGGAATCGAAAAAGAGCCGAGTGGGCATAAAGCACTGGTCGAAAGTGACGTCGCGAAAAACACAGTTCGTAAAGGTGTTGCTCTCCACGAACTCGCATTCCACAAAGGTGCATTTTTCAAACGTTGTTCCATAAGAGTGCGCGAACGAAAAGATGCAGCGCTTGAAAGTGCAGTTATAGATCTTGGCGAAGGCGATGCTGCTGCCGACAAAGACGGCGTTATTGAACGCCGAGTGATAGAACTCGGCGTGCGAGAAGTCGATGTTCTCGAACGTATCACCCCCGGGGAAATCAAGTTGCTCCTGGAAGATGTTGAGACCTTTCAGGTCCCACATCTCCTCCAGGAAGCCGAGTTCGCCCGCCTCGAAATCCTGCTGCAGAAAATCCTCGCCCGCCCCAGCCCGGATCATGGGCAGAATCTTGTCGCGGAGTGCCTGGCCCGTTGCGTCTTCCCATCGGCGGCGATACTTGGCGTGGGTTTCGGGATCGAACCGGGGTAGGCGATCAATGGGAGTGAACATTTCGGCTGAAATCTAACATCTCCCGTCCGGCCGGATGCAAGCTAACCTGAGCGAAGTGTTCTCGCCGGGTCGACATGAAGAGCGCGCCAAGCGGGAATTGCCATTGCGACGGCCGCAGTCGCAGCCAGAATCACAACGGCGATCAGGAGGGTCAGCGGCTCCATTGTCTGTAGTGTTCAAACAGGGCTGAACGACACGGATTCACTCCATTCGAAGTGTTTCCAGTGGATTAGTCCGAGTGGCGCGCCAGGCAGGAATCAGGCACGCGGCTAGGGCCGCGAGGGCGAGAAGTGGCGTTATGCCCATAAATGTGAGCGGGTCTCGAGCTGATACACCAAACAGGAGGCTACCGAGGAACGCCGAACCCGCAAGAGCGATCAACAGTCCCGAGACCAGCCCGAGCGCGACGAGCTTCAGCCCGTCCTTCAGGACCAGGCCGAGGATGTCATTGCGGTGTGCGCCGAGAGCGAGCCGCACACCGAATTCGTGCGTGCGTTGGCTTGTAATGAATGCGACGACGCCATAGAGGCCGACAAGGGCGAGCACGAGCCCCAAGACGCCAAACAGTGTGGCCGAAATCGCACTAAGTCTCGCAAGAAAGAAACCGTAGCCGCCTCCAAGGGCCTGCCGCATGCTTTGCACGTCATATAGCGGCAAGCGAGGCTCAAGTTCGGCGATCGCCGTGAGAACGGAGGCAGTGACGTTCTCCGGTGCGCTACGCGCCTGCACGTGCAGGACGCGAAGGCTGGCGTAGTGTTGCTTCAACGGCAGATAGATGAATGGCCGTGGAGCCTCGTATACGGACCAGTATTTTCCAGTCGGCGTCACGCCGACGACCTCAAACCACTGGGGGTTCGTTCCGGCGATCCCGAAACGTCGGCCGATAGCGTTCTCACCCGGCCAGAGTGTATCGGCGAATTGTTGATTGACGATCGCGACCGTAGCAGAGGATGCATCATCGCGAGCGTTGAAAGGCCGACCTCGCAGGATGCGGATCCCTAGGGTCTCAAAGTAACCAGGGCCTACGAAGTTTTGTCCTGCTGAGACTCGATCGTTCTCGACCGTGGGTCGGCCGAAAGGCTCGACGCGTTGACCGAGCCGAACATAGTCCATTGGGGTCGTGACTGCGAAGCTGACACTCCTGATGGCGGGGAGTGCTCGAACGCGTTCTTCGACCTGTTGGAAGAAGATCCGACCCTGTTGCTCCGTGAATCCAAGCTGGCCGACATCCATGTGGATGTTCAGCACGGCGTCAGGGCGAAAGCCGAGATCAACCTGCTCCGCTTGGATCAAACTCCGCCCGAAGAGCCCGGCTGATACCAGTAGGACAAAACAGACGGCAATTTGTGTGACGACGAACACGCTGCGAAGAGAATACCCACCGCTCACCCGCTTACTAGGATTCGGACCTCGAAGCGCCTGCTGGAGATCGGCGCGAACGGCGCGCATCGCTGCTATGGATCCGACGAGGACTGTCGTAACGAAGGTCAGCCCGACGCCATAGCCCAAGACCCGCCAATCCAGTTGAAAATCAAAATGGACCGGGAGGTCGCCTGGTGGGCGGATGAATGCGAGCGCCCGGCTGGTCCAGAGTGCCAGAAAGAGGCCTGCAGCCCCTCCGAGCGAAGCAAGTAAGAAAGCCTCCGTAATCAGCTGTTGCGCGAGACGTCCGCGTCCGGCGCCGAGCGCCGCTCGGATGGCAAACTCGCGGCTCCTGCCTATCGATCGAGCAAGCACAAGATTAACGACATTCACCGCAGCCGTCACAAGGATCAGGCCGACTAAGCCGAGCATCACAGCGGCCGCAAGACTGCTAACCCGCGCCGCATCCTCGACTGGTCGAGCGAAACGCTCCCGCACTAACTTGACGCCGACGCTACGGTTAGTCTCTGGGAATTGGCTCGCCAGCCGACTCGCGACAAGATCCATCACCGCCTGCGCAGAGGTCATCGACACACCCGACCGCAATCGGGCCAACGCATGAAGGTCTCTCCTGTCGCGCCGCGCGAGGCTATCGGAAGAGATCAGTGGCAAGTACAGCTCCGGGTCGGCGAATGCGAATGTCCCAACGAACCTTGGCGGCGCGACACCAACAATCGTTATCGACTGTCCGTTCACGGTGACAGCCTGGCCGACAATGGATGGATCTCCGCCGAATCGCCGTTGATATGCCGAGTAGCCCAGTACCGCTACCGGCTGACCGCGATCGGAATTGACATCTTGAGCACCGAGCAACCGGCCTAATGCTGGCGACAAATCCAGCAGCGAAAAGTAGTTGCCGGTGACCCAGGTCGCGAACACTCGCTCGGCACGCGCTCCTTGCACGAACAACCCGACGGGCCCGATGCGGTAGCCGGCGATGCCCTCAAAGACATCGCCCGTCGAGGCACGGTAGTCCTCGAGATCCGTAGGTGACACTCCACTGAGGTTTTGGCTCGAAGATTGGCGGGTCGTGAGCACTACGAGGCGGTCGGCGTCTCGGACGGGCAATGGCCGCACGAGCAACGTATTCACAACGCTGAACACGGCCGTGTTTGCGCCCACGCCCAGGGCAAGCGTGAGCACTGCGGTTGCCGCGAAGACGGGAGACTGCCGAAGAAGTCTCGCCGCGAAGAGCAAGTCGCGCACGGCATGAGCATAGCAAAGCGGGGTAAGCAGCTCACGCGTTCGATTGCTTACCCCTTTGACCCCGATGACCCGTCTCCACCAGGTCTCCAAAACCTGGGTGGATTCGTGCGGATTGCTGTGGATGCTAGGGAACTCGCAGAATGCCGTAAGCGGTTGGGATTCAAACTCTTAGAGCCAGAAGGCGCGCGCCATCACCGAGTTAGAAATGGACGCTCGTAGGGTTCGAATCCCTGCCTCACCGCCAACATTCAAAGGCCTGCGGCCTCATTCGTCGGTTCGGCGGGTTTTCGGGCTCAATGGGCCGTCGGCTTCGCCTTCCAGCCCACAGTGCGAATCCCTGCCTCACCGCCAACATTCGAGGTTCCGGCTATCCTTCCAAACATGAGAACGCTGGCGCGCGCTCGCGCTGCGCCGCGAGAACGGCGACGCGCGCGGCGAGATGGCGACCGAGATGAACCTGGGCGACGTCCATCGCCAGCAGAAGAACCTGCCGATGGCAACCGCCGCCTACCGGCGCGCCCATCGGGGCCGTGTCCTTGGCGCCGGTCGGCCTGCCGGTCGACCAACGCCTGGTTGTAGAGACCGGCCACCATCAGGTGGCCGACATCCTCGGGATTGCCGCTGCGAATGCCGATGCCGCCGGTGAATAATACCGGGGTGCCTCGTCTTCGCTTTGCCCCTTCTCCCACCGGCTACCTGCACGTCGGCGGCGCCCGGACCGCGTTGTTCAACTGGCTGTACGCGCGCCACCACGGCGGCGTCTTCATCCTGCGCATCGAAGACACCGACGTCGAGCGCTCGCAGGCCGAGATGGTCACCGGCATCCTCGACGGCCTGCGCTGGCTGGGCATCGACTGGGACGAAGGGCCGGAGGTCGGCGGCCCACACGCGCCCTATTACCAGTCGCAGCGCCTCGACCGCTACCGCGCGGCGGCGAAGCAACTGCTCGACAGCGGCCAGGCGTACGAGGACGACGGCGCCATCCGCTTCAAAGTGCCGCCGGGCAAGACCACGTTCGCCGACAGCGTGCACGGGCCGATCGAGTTCGACAACGAGCACATCGAGAACTTCGTGATCCTGCGCTCCGACACGCACCCGACCTATCACCTGTCGGTGGTGGTCGACGACATCGACATGGAGATCACGCACGTGGTGCGCGGCGACGATCACATCTCGAACACGCCCAAGCAGGTGCTGCTCTACAACGCGTTCGGCAGGACGCCGCCGGCCTTCGCGCACGTGCCGCTGATCATGGGCGCCGACAAGCAGCGCCTGAGCAAGCGCCACGGCGCCACCTCGGTGATGGAGTACGAAAAGCTCGGCTACCTGCCCGAGGCCATGGTCAACTTCCTCGCCCTGCTCGGCTGGGGCACCGGCAGCAACGACGAGCTGTTGACGAAGGACGAGCTGATCCAGCGGTTCAACCTGGAGGGCATCAGCGGCGGTAACGCCGTGTTCAACACCGAGAAGCTGGACTGGTTCAACCACCAGTACCTGCTCAAGCTCTCCGATGCCGAATTGATCGCGCGGCTGAAGCTCGAGGGCGATCCGGCGTGGCTGGCGCGGGTGCTGGCGCTGCTGCGTCCACGCTGCAAGAAGCTGACGGAGTTCCGCGATCAGATCGCGCCCTTCTTTGTCGATCCCACCAGCTACGACGCCGAGGGCGTCAAGAAGCACTTGTCGGCGCCGGGCATCGCCGCACACCTGGCCGCGCTCAAAGACGCGTATGCGGCGGTGTCGCCGTTCGACGAAGCCACGCTCGAACAGACCCTGCGGGCCCTCGCCGAAACCCGGGGCCTGAAGGCCGCCACGTTGATTCACGGGACCCGCCTGGCCATGACCGGGCGCATGGTCAGTCCCGGGCTGTTCGAGATGCTGGTGTTGCTCGGTCGCGAACGGGTCGTCGCCCGGTTGGACGCCCTTCGTGGTTGCCTTTAATCATGAACCGACGTGACTTCATCAAGTTGGTGGGCGCTACTCCCCTGCTCGCCGGGATGAGCCAGTCCGCGCGCCCGGACTTCGACTTCATCATCGTCGGCGCCGGCTCCGCGGGTTGCGTGCTGGCCAATCGCCTGTCGGCCGATCCGGCCACGCGCGTGTTGCTGCTCGAGGCCGGCGGCCCCGACAACAACGATCCGGCCATCACCACGCCCGGCCGCTGGGCGTCGCTGATCGGGTCGAAGTTCGACTGGGGCTACACGACCGAGCCCGAGCCCGGCCTGCAGAACCGGCGCATGGCGTTCCCGCGCGGCAAGGTGCATGGCGGCTCGAGCGCGGTCAACGCCATGACCTTCATTCGCGGCCACCAGTTCTGCTTCGACAAGTGGGAGCGGCTGGGCAACCCGGGCTGGGGCTACGACGCGCTGCTGCCGATCTTCAAGAAGTCCGAGCGCCACGAGATGGGCGAAACGGAATGGCGGGGCGCCGACGGCGAGCTCGCGGTGTCGTTGTGCACCGACCCGCACATGGGGCACCGCGCCTTCCTGCAGGCCGCGGCGCAGCATGGCTACAAGGCCGACGCGCGCTTCGACTTCAACATGCCGGCGCCGGTGAACACGGCCGGCTACTACCAGAAGAACATCCTCGACGGAAAACGGCACAGCGCCGCGGATGCGTTCCTGAAGCCGATCCTGTCGCGGCCCAATCTCGAGGTCAGGTCGCTGTCGCAGGCGACGAAGTTGATGCTCGAGGGCACCCGCGTCGCCGGCATCCACTACCTCCGCGACGGCAAGCCCGAACAAGCCCGCGCCACCCGCGAAGTGATCGTCTGCAGCGGCGTGATCGATTCGCCCAAGCTGCTGATGCTGTCGGGCATTGGCCCGGCCGATCGGCTGAAGGCGCTCGGCATCGCCGTGGCGGCCGACGTGCCCGGCGTGGGACAGAACTTCCAGGACCATTTGAAGCTGTCGGTCCGCTGGAACGGCAAGACCGAACTGCCGGGGTCCACGGTCACCGCCGGCCTGTTCACGCGATCGAACTCGGCGGCGTGGGCCAACGCCCCGGACCTGCAGTTCTACGTCGGCCGCGGCACCGAGACGCCCGACCAGTTCGTCACCATCACCGTGTCGCTGGTGCAGCCGCAGTCGCGCGGCGAGATTCGCCTGCGGTCGGCCGACCCGCTGGCGGCGCCGATCATCCGCGCCAACTACCTGCAGGAACAGGCCGATGTCGACGCCCTGGTACAGGGCGTGAAGCTGGCGCGGTGGTTTGCCGAGGCCGACGCCTACCAGCCGCTTGTCGCCGACGAGATCCTGCCGGGCGCGGCAATGAAGAGCGATGCCGACCTTGCCACGTTCGCGCGGCGGGATTCCGACACGGTTTATCACGGCGCCGGCACTTGCAAGATGGGGCCGGCCCGTGATGCCATGGCCGTGGTCGATCCGTCGCTGCGCGTGCGCGGCGTGCAAGGGCTGCGCGTGGCCGATGCGTCGATCATGCCGGAAGTGGTCAACGCCACGACCCACGCCGCGGCGGTGATGATCGGCGAGAAGGCCGCGCTGCTGATCAGGCAACCCTAAAGGGTTGCCTCCACCGGAACAGGCGACTTATGTCCTGAGTAACCGCCGCAAGATCTTGCCCGACGGCGACTTGGGAATGGCGTCGGCAAACGCCACGTGCCGCAGGCGCTTGTAAGTGGCGACGTGCAGCTCGATGAAGGCCTTGACCTCGTCGCAGGTCAGCGGCTCGCGCGCCACCACGATGGCCTTTGGCACCTCGCCGCACTCGTCATCGGGCACGCCAAACACGGCGGCATCGGCGATCTTCGGATGCTTCAGCAGCAGCGCCTCCAGCTCCGCGGGCGCCACCTGGAACGCCTTGACCTTGATCAGTTCCTTCAGACGGTCCACCACCTCGAGGTAACCCTCGGCGTCGACGCGGCCGACGTCGCCGGTGTGGAGCCAGCCGTCGGCATCGATGGTGATCGCCGTCGCCTCGGGGTTGTTCAGGTAGCCCAGCATCACCTGCGGCCCGCGAATCCACACCTCGCCATCGTCGCCCTCGAGCAGGTCCTTGCCGGTCAGTGGATCGACAATCCGCAGCTCGGTTGACGGCGCCAGCAGGCCGACCTTGCCGGCGCGCTCGCCGTCGGCCAGGGTGTAGTGGGTGACCGGGCTCAACTCGGTCATGCCGTAGCCCTGCCGCACCTTGATGCCCAGGCGATCCTGGACGGCGTTGGTAATCTCGCTGCCGAGCGGCGCGGCTCCCGAGAAGAGCCAGCGCAGGTTCGACAGCTTGAACTTGTCCACCAGGGGGTGCTTGGCAAACGCAATCACCACCGGCGGCACGACGTGCGCGATCGCAATGGGATAGTCCTGCAGGATGCGCAGCACCGCTTCGAGGTCGAAGCGCGGCAGCGTCACCACCGCGGCGCCGCGCAGCAGCCCGTGGTTCATGATCACGACCATGCCGTAGATGTGAAAGAACGGCAGCACGCCGAGCAGGGCGCGAATCTCCGCCGCCTCCATGGCATCGATTTGCAGCAGGTTGGCCACCAGGTTGCGATGCGTCAGCATCACGCCCTTGGGGAGGCCCGTCGTGCCCGACGAATAGGGCAGGACCACGATGTCCTGGTCGGGGTCGATGGTGACGGCCGGCGGCTCGGCGTCCACCAGCGTCGAGGCCAGCGACGGCAGGCCCGCCACTTCGTCGATCGTGATGATGTCGATGGGCTTGCCCGTGGCGGCAATGGCCGCCTGGGCCTTCTCGAGCAGCGCCGAGGTCGTGATCAGCATCCGCGCGCCCGCGTCGGTCAACTGGTAGGCCAGTTCCTCCACGGTATAGCTCGGGTTGACGGTCGTCAGGATGGCGCCCAGCCGCGACACCGCGTGGAAGACCACGGCATACTCGGGCGAGTTGGGCGAGAAGATGGCGACCACGTCGCGTTGGCGGATGCCGCCGCGCGACAGGCCGGCGGCGAACTGGCGCGTCTGCTCCACCAGTTGCGCGTAGGTGAGCACGCGGCCGGTCGCGCCCTCGATCAGGGCGGGCGCGTCGCCCAGCGTGGCGGCGTTGCCCAGCACCAGGTCGTGCAGCGTCACTTTGGGAATGGCGATCGACGGGAACGGGCTGCGAAATACCATCTGGACCCTCTGGGGGCAGCAATCCGCTGCCGTGAGGGCCGGAGAGTATGTCGCAAGCCCGACCGCGGTCAACCGCCAGTTGCCGGTCGCTTAGTTCGCGACCGCGTCGCGCGAGACTTCGCGGACCATCTCGCCCGTTTCGCTTTCCTGGGCGGTCAGGGCCACGTCGGCCTGCGAGATGATGCCGCAGCAGGCGCCGGCGGCGTCAACGACGGGCACGCGGCGCACCTGGTGCTCTTCCATCATCGACAGCACGTCGTCCAGCGTCGCGTCCTCGGTGACCGAGATCACCGGCTGGGTCATGGCGTCCTGCGCGGTCATGGCCGACGGGTTCTGGCCCTTGGCCACGATGCGGCAGACGATGTCGCGATCGGTGATGACACCGATCAGCTTCTTGTCGCTGTCGACGACGGGGATTTCACCGCAGTCGCATTCGACCATCAGCTTGGCAACTTCGTTCAGGGGTGTTTCCGCGGTGCAGCACTGCGGATCGGCGGTCATGAGATCTTTGGCAAGGTTCGACATGCCCCGGCCAGTTGCAAGAACGCGTCCAGCACAAATCAGGTGCCACGGGTGCCAAGCAGTGCCAGGGGTGCCAAGGGTGGGTGCTATGGTGCCAAAGGTGCCACCGGCGCGGCGAGCAGCAACCGGTTCTTCGGCGTGACGGCCTCGGGAATCGTTTGCGTCCAGACCTTGTAGCCCTGCTGTTCCAGCCGGACCGCGCGCATCACGTCGATGGCCAGCGGACCGTCGAGCCAGCCGGACAGTGAAGGCATCCCTTCCACCTTCGCGCCACGCGCGTCGGCGGACAAGGAATGGTTGCCGCCACGAGTGTCGAGATGATGGCAGCACGGCAGGACGGCGACCCGCGCCCGAACGGCCACCGCGCGCTCGAGCACGACGTCGGTCAGCGCGCCGCACGCATGGCTCGACACCACCACATCGCGCGGACGCAGGTCGACGGCATCGAGTGCCAGTGGTTCGAACGCGACCCGCCCCGCCAATCGCGGCCACGACTCGAGGAGCGCCGCGTGCAGTTTTGCGCATGACGGCGGCAGGTGGGTATCGGCGGCCACCACGCCCGGTGAGGTGTCATCGAGAATCAACATGATCTGCCCGAGCAGGCCATGGCCGGCCCCCAGGTCAACCACGCGGCCGCCGCGGAAGAGCCGGCGCGTGCGCCGGGCGACCTCCCAGGCTTCGTACAACTCTTTGCGCGGGAGGCACCCGGCATGACAGGCCGCCCGGGCTATGCGATCGAACAGGGTTTCGCTGGGGAATCGACCCAGGTCGCGATCGGTGAGGCGCCCCTTTGATGCATGCGAGAAAGTGGTCACGCCGAGGCCATTCTCGCCGGATTTGGCCGTCGGCTGACTGCAACTTTGGGTGTCGGCTGATTGAAAGGTCCGTCCAAGTCGGCGGGTCTGATCATCTCTAGCTTGCCCAAGGCTCGACGGCTCACCTATAATCGGAGG
>CAYGMD010000103.1:0-15794 GCA_964350785.1 uncultured Acidobacterium sp.
GAATCTGGCGTCCTGACCCCTAGACGATAGCGGCACTAGGGACTACGAACCTCTAATTCTAGTGACCCGCGGGCAGGGGGTCAAGCCTCGGTGAATGAGATAATGGCTGGATGCTGTTTTTTCGCCGGCCGGTTGGCCTCGTCTTGCTCGCCGGATCGCTCGCCTGCGGCGGTGCTACGCCGGCGGCGCCGCCTCCCGCCGCGGCGGGGCCGGTCGTGGACCCGGCAACCGCAGCCGCGGTGACGGTGACAGTCAACTTTGACGGCGCCGCGCCCGCCCCCGTGATGATGCGGCTCGACGGCGACCCGAAATGCGTGGCCGAGAACGGCGCCGCCGAACGCGCCGATGAAAGCATCCTGCTCGGCTCCGGCCAGGCGCTGCGGAACGTCTTCGTTTACGTCAAGGATGGGCTGGACGGCCACGCCTTCCCGATTCCCACCGAACCGGTGGTGCTCGACCAGGACAAGTGCCGCTACGTGCCGCGCGTGCTGGGCGTGCGCGTCGGCCAGCCGCTCGCCATTCGCAACAGCGACCCGCTGCTCCACAACATCCGCGCCGAAGCCGCGATCAACCAGCCTTTCAACATGTCGACCCCGATCGAGGGCGTCAGCTTCAACCGCACCTTTGCCACCCGCGAGGTGATGGTCGACATCCGGTGCGACGTCCACGCGTGGATGCGGGCGTTCGTCGGCGTGCTCGAGCATCCCTATTTCGGCACCACCGGCCAGGACGGCCGCGTCGCCCTCAACAACCTGCCGCCCGGCACGTACACGATCGAGGCGTGGCACGAGCGGCTGGGCGTGAAGACCCAGCAAATCACCGTTGGCCCGAAAGAATCGAAAGATGTCAGCTTCACATTCGCAGGTAAGTAGTCCGGCTGAAGCCGGACACTCCATGGAACAGGCGAAGGCGACGCCGTCGCGGGCAGCCGACTACGTCACGCTGACCAAGCCGCGGCTGAATTTCCTGGTCCTGCTGACCACCGCCGCCGCGTACTCGCTGGGCGCAGGGCCGGACTCCACGCTGGTGGACTTTGCCCACACGCTGCTTGGCACCTTCCTGGTCGCCGGCGGCGCGTCGTCGCTCAACCAGGCCTGGGAGCGTGACACCGATCGCCTGATGCGCCGCACGCGCATGCGCCCGATTGCCGACCTGCGGCTGCCGCCCTCGGCCGGCGTCATCTTCGGCCTGTTGCTGTGCGCCGCCGGGGCCGCCGAGCTGGGCTACTTCCTCAACCCGCTGTCGGCAGGCGTCGCGATGTTCACGGCCATCAGCTACGTGCTGTTCTACACGCCGCTCAAGACGCGGACGTCGCTGTCGACGATTGTCGGCGCCCTGCCCGGCGCCCTGCCGGCGGTGATTGGCTGGGCCGCCGCCACCAATACCATTTCGCTCGAGGCCTGGGTGCTGTTCGGCATCGTCTTCATGTGGCAGATGCCGCACTTCCTCGCCATCGCGTGGATGTATCGCGACGAGTACGCGCGCGCCGGCATGCCGCTGCTGCCGGTGATCCAGCCCGACGGCCGCTCGACCGGCCGCCAGGCCGTCATCTACACCGCGGCACTGATTCCCTTGAGCATGATGCCCACGGGCGTCGGTCTCGCCTCGCCGTGGTACATGGTCGGCGCGCTCACGCTCGGCGCCATCCTGATGCTGTTGGCGGTCGAGTTCTCGGCCAAGCGCACCATCGAGACCGCACGGCGGTTGTTCTTCGGGTCGATTCTCTACTTGCCGATCCTATGGGCCCTGCTCGTCTTCGATCACCGCGCACATTTCTAAAGGAGGTCAAGAGATCAGGAGCAACTTTGGGTTCGTGAAAGCGATGATTAGCCTCCTTACCTCTTGAACTCCTTTTATGACAAGTCCGGCGCTCGAAGTAGCAGATCTCAAGCATCGGTATGGTGACCGCGAGTCGCTGCGCGGCCTCAGCTTTTCAGTGGCCACGGGCGACTTGTTCGCGCTGCTGGGACCAAACGGCGGCGGCAAGACCACGCTGTTCCGGATCATCAGCACGTTGATCGCGCCAACCTCCGGCACCGTGGAAGTGTTCGGCGTCGACGTCGCCAGGCACCCGGCCGAGGCGCGCAGGAGCATCGGCGTGGTGTTCCAGTCGGCGGCGATCGACCCGTGGCTGACCGTGCTTGAAAACCTCAGGCACCACGGCTACCTGTATGGCCTGTCAGGACCGTCGCTCGCCCGCGGCATCGAGCGCGCGCTCGAACGGTTCGGACTCACGCCGCGGGCCGGCGACCGCGTCGGCACGCTGAGCGGTGGAATGCGCCGCCGCGTCGAACTGGCCAAGGCGCTGCTGCCCGAACCGCCGCTGCTGGTGCTCGACGAGCCCAGCAGCGGCCTCGACCCGACCGCGCGGCGCGAACTGCTGCAGGAGCTGCGCCGGCTCCGCGATGACGAAGGCACCACCATCGTGCTGACGACGCACCTGATTGAAGAGGCCGCGGTGGCCGATCGCGTCGGCATCCTTCACGAGGGCCAGCTGGTCGCCATCGGCGCGCCCGCGGACCTGGTCGCCAACCTGCCGGCGCGCGCGCCAACGCTGGAAGACGTGTTCACCCATCACACGGGGACGGGGTTATCGTCGTGACCGCACCACGCGGCGGAACTGAAGTTCCGCCCTCCTGGCACCAGAAATGATTCTTGCCACGTACTCACTCTGGCTCCGCGACGTGCTGCGATTCGTCCGCCAGCCCAGCCGCGTCGTCGGCGCGCTGTTGACGCCGGTGATCTTCTGGTTCGTCATCGGGTCGGGTCTCGGCACGTCGTTTCAAGGCAACCCTTCGGGGTTGCCGTCAGAAGCGGCCGCCGGGTTCCTGCCCTACTACTTTCCAGGCTCGCTGGCGTTGATCGTGCTCTTCACGGCGATCTTCTCGACCATCTCGATCATCGAAGACCGCCAGGAGGGCTTCCTCCAGGGCGTGCTGGCGTCGCCGGCCCCGCGCGCGGCCATCGTGCTGGGGAAGGCGCTTGGCAGCACGACGCTGGCGGTTCTGAACGGCCTGGTGTTCCTGCTGCTGTTGCCGTTCTCAGGGCTGCATCCCAGCCCTGGCGGCGTCGCGGCGGCCATCGCCTGCGTGGCGCTGCTGGGGCTGGCGTTGAGCGGGCTGGGCATCATGATCGCGTGGCCGCTCAGGTCGACCCAGGGCTTTCACGCCATCATGAACGTGGTGCTGGTGCCCATGTGGCTGCTGTCGGGCGCGCTGTTCCCCGCCAGCGGCGCCTCGGGCTGGGTGCAGGTCCTGATGCGGCTCAATCCCCTCACACCCGCCGTGGAAATCATCCGCGCTTTCCTGACCGGTGTGCCCGTCGCCAACTTCGGCGCCGCCGCCGGCTCCGTGCTCCTGTTCGCCGTGGTCACGCTGTCGATCAGCACGTTGCTGGTGAGCCGGCCGGTACGAAACTGATCCCTATGTCCGTCACTGACCTCCCCGCGCTGAACGCCACCCTCAACGCCATCTCGTTCGTGCTGCTGACGACAGGATGGTTCCTGATCAAGAGCGGGCACCGGCAGGCGCACAAGCGGTGCATGATCGCCGCGCTGATGGTGTCGGCGGCGTTCCTGACGTCGTACGTGATCTATCACCTGGAGGTCGGGTCGGTGCCGTTCCAGAAAACGGGGTGGATCAGGACGCTCTATTTCGCGGTCCTGATTCCGCACGTGATCCTGGCCGCGGCGATCGTGCCGATGATTCTGGTTACTGTGTCACGCGCGCTGTCGAACAAGTTCGACAAGCACAAGAAGATCGCGCGATGGACGTTGCCCTTGTGGCTCTACGTCTCGGTGACCGGCGTCATCGTCTACTTGATGCTCTATCAGATGTAGAGGCGGGCCGCTTCGCGGCCCTTGGGGCTCGACCTCCGGTCTTCGTAGGGCTCGGCGCTACGCGCCTCGTAGGGTGGGCGGGACAAGGGCTCCTCCCACGAGCGCAAACGGCGCGAACCCGACGAAGGCGCCGTGTCACCATGAAAGGGCGACGCGCGCCGCCGGCCCGCACCGAAACGGCTGCCACCGCGCGTACGTCGCACAACGCCACAACCATTCCAACGGCCCGTAGTAGAAGCGCGACAGCCACCACCGACTGAATGCCACCTCCACGCCAAATAACGCGAGCGCGGCGACAGGTGTGAGCCAGGCACTGACCTGGGCGCCAAAGGCATAGTTCGAGAACGTCAGGTCGAGGATGACGACCTGCAGCATGTAGTTGGTCAGGGCCATGCGTCCCGTGATCGAAAAGAAGCTCAGGCGCCGCAGCCATGCGGGGCGTGCGACGAGCAACAGAATCGCACCGGTATAGGTAAGCGCCAGCCCGCTGTCCCGGATCAAGCTGAAGCCGCTGGCCGCCGTCTGCGCGGCCACCCGGAGGGGTAACCCATTCGGCAGCTTGATCGGCAGGGGCAGCAACCAGTGCGCGGCGGCCCATGACAGTGCTCCAAAGATCATCACGGCAATGATCATTCGCGTATGGCGTTGCCGTTCATCAAACAGGCCAAGGCGAAACGCGAGGAAGCCGATCAGAAAGTAGGTGAAACTGTTCGTTGGCAGGACGCTGGTGCGTGTTTGTGTATAGGTATGCGGCATGAATCGGAGCCGTCCTGACACAGCGGTTCCATAGTCCGAGGCGCGCTGGGACGCCTGATACTCTTGCCGGGCCGCAGCGTCCTGCTGTGCCGCTGCCCGTCGCTCCACCGCGAACACCTCAGGTGTTCCAACTACCTGCAGATAAACCGCGCGCGTCACAGATTGCAGCGGCATGGATGCCGCGCAAACGATCAGGGCAATCACCAGCGCTCTGTTCGACCACCGGCGCACCAGCAGAAGGGGAACGCTCCAAATCGCGTAGCCCAGCAGGACCCGGTAGCCGAAGAGAACCTCCGCGATTAAGCCAAACACGGCCAGCGCAAGAAGCCGGCGGCCGTAGCGCAGCAAGAATGCGCGGTCACCTGGCCGGGTACGCCGCAGTTGCACGGCGAATCCCGCACCGAACAGGATCGCAAACATCGTGTAGAACTGTCCGCTGAAGAACAACTCGACAAAGCGGCGGTATGCAAGGCCAAACCCACCGCTCGGCTCAATCGCAGCATCGCTGAAGTGCACGAAGAACATGCCGAGCAGCGCGATGCCGCGAAGCACGTCAAGCACCTTAATGCGCTCCGATTGCTGAGGCACGGACTCGCTGAACGCCGGTGGAGCGAGTGAGGCTGCAGTCAACCGTTTTGGCCGGGCGAAGTATACCCGAAAGGGCGGGCCGCTTCGCGGCCCGTGGGGCTCGGGCTGCGCCTTCGGCGCTCGTGGGGAAATCCCTTTCCCATCCACCCTACGAGGCGCGTAGCGCCGAGCCCGACGAGCGCCGAAGGCGCGAGCCCCAGGAGGCGGCGTTAGCCGCCGACCCCCTTCAGTAGCCCATCGCGTACCCGGTGCGGCGCGGATCGGCACCGGCCGTCATCGTGCCGGTCTTCGCGTCAATGCGAATCACCTGCATGTGGCCCAGGCTGCCCCACCCGGGCAAGACCTCCACGGTATGGCCCATGGCCTTGAGCGCCGCGATGGTCTGCGCGGAAACACGGCCTTCAATCCTGACCGTGATCGCCGCCCCGGGCTTGTAGAAGTTCGGCTCGGCGTCCAGGGCAAGGCGCGGCGCTTCGATCGCCGACTGCACCGGCATGTCGAAGTCGACCAGGTTGAGCAGCACCTGGAACTCGGTCTGCCCAATCGTCTCGCCGCCGGGCGTGCCAAACACGAACGCCGGCTTGCCGTCCTTCAACACAATCACCGGCGAGTTGTTGAGAACGGGAATCTTGCCGGCACCGACGTAGTTGAGGTCGGTGGGATACGGCGAGGTCGAGCCGAGGCGCATGCCGTTGTTAAGCAGCAGGCCGGTGTTGCCGACCACGACGTTGCTGCCAAACAGGCCGCCGAGCGTGGGCGTGCAGCCCACCACGTTGCCGAAACGATCGACAATCGAGAACGACGTCGTGTGCTGCTCGGGATCGTAGGCCTCCTCGAAGGCCGGACCATCGGCCCTCGGCATGGTCGCCGCGGCGCCCGCGGGTGTGCCGGGCGGCGGATAGGCAATCGCCTGCGCCGGGTTGAAGAGGGTGCGGCGCGTGGTGGCGAAGTCGCGCGACAGCAAGCCCAGCGTCGGCACGGTGGTAAAGGCCGGATCGGCGACATAGCGATAGATATCAGCTTTCGAGATCTTGATCGACTCGATCACGGCATGCAGCGCGGCGGCTGACCCGGGACCAGCGGCCTTGAGGTCCACCGGCTCGATCAGGTTCGCGCCCATCAGCACTTCGAACCCGCCGCGTGACGTCGCCGGATTGCTGTAAAGGTCGTGGCCGCGATAGGTGGTGTGCAGCGGCTCGGTCCATTTCGGCGTGTAGGCCGCCAAGTCGGCCGCCGTCAGCACGCCGCCGTTGGCCTTGAAGAAGCGCTCGAACTCCTGCGCGATGTCGCCCTTGTAGAAGCGATCGAACGCGGCCTGGATCGCCGCCGAGCGGGTCGCGCCCCTGGCCTTGGCCTGCTGCTCTGCCTCCACCAGCTTGCGCAGCGTCGCCGCGTAGTCCGGATTGCGATAGAGCTCGCCGGCCTTGATGGGCTCCCCATTCGGCAGGAAGATCTTCGCCGTCGTCGGATACTTCGCCAGGTTGTTGCGTCCGCGCGCGATTGACTGCGCCAGCATGGGATCGATCGGATAGCCGTTCTCGGCGTAGTCAATGGCCGGCGCGAACACCTCGGCGATGGTCATGGTGCCGAAGCGCTCGAGTGCGTACAGATATCCGCCGAGATTGCCGGGGACGATGCCGGCCTTCATGCCGGCGTTGAGCAGTTCGGGAGTCATCTCGGCCGGGACAATCCCCTTCGGCGCCGCGCCCGCCATGGACAGCGACCACACCTTGCCGGAGGCCTTGTCGAAGACGGTCATGAAACCGTTGCCGCCGATGCCGTTCATCTCGGGCTCGCCGAGCGCCGCCATGGCGCCAACGGCCGCGGCGGCGTCAAACGCGTTACCGCCCTTCAGCAGGATTTGCAATCCGGCGGATGAGGCGATCGGATGGCCGGTTGTAACCAGGCCGTTACGTCCCGCGACCGCGGGCCGGGTCAGGGCGGGACGGCTCGACGCGGGCGCTTCGGCCGCTTGTTGCTGGCCCACTACCAGGGCGCTGCCGGCCGCCAGGACCAGTGTTGACGCCAGAATCGCGGTTCGCAGTTTCATGGGGCGCTCCTCCAGATAACGGTTGTGCAGAGTATACGGGGAGCCGAGCCCGGACGTCAGAGCCTGGCGATATCCTGTGGCCGGCCGAGCAGTTGGCCGGCGGGGAGCGCCGTCACCTGATGCCCAAGTGAGTAGGCCTCGCGGCCCGGATAGATCAGGTAGCCACGTTGCAGTCCCAGGTCCTTCATGCAGGTCAGCACACCGCGCGCGTCATCAATGGTGGGCGCCGAATGCAGCTTGATCTCAAAGGGCACTTGCCGCCGGCCGTCATCCATCAACAGGTCGACTTCCTGGCCAATGGCGGTGCGCCAGAAATAGGGCCGGTAGGCCGGCCGCGTCCGCTGGAACGCCGCGATCATCTGGTCGATGACGAACGCCTCCCAACTGAGTCCGCGGGCGGGATGCCCATGAAGCGAGGCAGCGTTGTCGATCCCAAGAAACGCATGCAGCAGTCCGCTGTCGCGAAAGTAGATTTTGGGACTCTTGACGAGACGCTTTTTGATGTTGGCAAAGAACGGCGGCAATCTCCTGATAAGAAAGGTTTGCTCCAGCACATCGACATAGCGATTGACCGTGTGATAGCTGACGCCGAGCGACGCGGCGAGCTGCGAGGCGTTCCACAACCCGCCGTTGCTGTGCGCCAGCATCGTCCACAGTTGACGCATTCGGGTGGCCGACACGTCGACGCCCAGGGCCGGCAGGTCGCGTTCAAGGAACGCGCGGGTGTAGGCGTCGAGCCACTCGGCGCGGGCCCGATCGCCGCGCGCGAGGAAGGCTCCGGGAAAGCCGCCGCGCAGCCACAGGTCTGACAGAGTCTCTTTGCGACCAGCGCCCTGAATCTCGTCCCAGCGGAAAGCGGGCAAGTCCAGAAACGCGGTCCGGCCGGCGAGGGACTCGGCGACGCCGGTGACCAGCTGCGGCGACGCCGAGCCAAGCAACAGGAAGCGGCCGTGACGCGAGCGGCGCTGGTCGATGACGCTGCGCAGCACGGCGAACAACCCGGGCACCCGCTGCGCCTCATCGAAAATGACGTGGTCGCCGAGCTGCTCGAGCCGGGCTTCGGGATCGGCCAGCAGCGGCGCGGCGTCGGACGGCCGCTCGAGGTCGACATAGGTCCAGCCTGGCAGGGCGTAACGGCTGAAGGTGGTTTTACCGCACTGGCGCGGGCCGAGCATGGTCACGGCCGGCCAGCGGCGAAGCAGGCCGCGGAGCGTCCCGGCGTAGAGCCGATCGATCACTCTTGCATATTAGAAGTTTCACTTCTAATATGCAAGTCTCGGGGGGGGGTGCCTGCTGCCGCTTGAATCCGACGCCACCGCCAGGCGGCCGCGCCTTGTCGAGGAGCGTGACCTGGGCCTCGCTTCGCCCGCCGGGCCTCAGCGGTACAGCAGATACGTGGCGCGCAGGCGGCGCCAACGGGCCTCGTCCGCGCCCCAGCGCGCGGCCACGACCGCCGGATCCTCACCGCGCTTCACGCGCTCCAGGCTGTCGCGCGACCCCAGCAGCAGGTCGGTGTTCTCCAACTGGTACCGCTCGCCAAACAGCGCGAACAGGGCGCCGGCGATCTCGAGGCCGACCCGCACGGGCTGCAGCGCCGAGCGGTTGGTGATCACCATGAACACGCCCTGGCAGGCCTGCGCGGCGTACTTGCTCGACGCCGGCGTGAAGGTGACCGGATAGAAGCGGATGCCCGGCAGCTTGCGCGCATTGAGCGCCGCCGCCAGCCGCGGACCGTCAATCCACGGCGCGCCGAACTGTTCGAACGGCTGATCGGTGCCGCGCCCGACCGACACGTTCGAGTATTCGATCGCGCCAATGCCGGGATAGAGCGCCGCCTGGTTGAGATTGCGCATGTTCGGCGAGGGGTTGATCCAGGCCAGGCCGGTCTCGTCGTACCAGTAGTCGCGCCGCCAGTTCTCGACCGGGACCACGGTGAGGTCGGCGTTGATCTTCTTCTCTTCGTTGAACACCCTGGCCAGTTCGCCCAGCGTCAGGCCGTGCCGCACGGGCATGGGAAAGTACGCGATGAACTCGCGGATCGGTTCCGACTGGTTCGGCCCCTCGATCTGCCAGCCGTTCACCGGGTTCGGCCGGTCGAGCACCGTCACGGCGACCTTGCGTTTCGCCGCTTCCTCCAGCACGTAGCCGACCGTGGCGGGATAGGTGTAGAACCGCGAACCGATGTCCTGGAGGTCGATCACGAGCGTGTCGATGCCGGCCAGCATGGCGCCGGTCGGCCGGCGCGTGTCGCCGTACAGCGAATGAATGGTCAGGCCCGTCTTCTGGTCCTTCTCCGCCGGCACGTCGGCATCGAGCACGCCGCGAATGCCGTGCTCCGGCGCGAAGAGCGATACCAACTGGACGCCTGGCGCGGTGTACAGCAGGTCGATTGTCGACCTGCCGTCGCGCGCGACGCCGGTGTGGTTGGTGATCAGACCCACACGCTTGCCCTTCAGCTTTGCGAAGCCGTCGCGGGCCAGCACGTCGATGCCGGTGAGAACCTGGGGGCTTGGGGCTTGAGGCTTGGGGCTTGGGAGAGAGCCCGCGGTCAGTGTGGCGTCCGGCTTCTTGCCCGCCGTAGCCTCGGCGGAGGCGGGTAGCCGGACCGTTCCACCTGCCAACACCGCCGCCGCCACCGTCGCAATGCGGCTGCGCAGCGCGCCGACGTCACCCACGCCATCCGGATGCAGGCGGCTCGACAGGAAGATCACGTATGACTTCGACGCGGGATCGATCCAGAGGCTCGTCCCCGTGAAGCCGGTGTGACCGAACGAGCCAATCGGAAACAGGTCGCCGCGGTTGGACGAGAACGACGTGTCGATGTCCCAGCCGAGACCCCGCGTGCCGGCATTGGCCGGCATCGGCACCGGGGTGATCATCCGCGCCACGCCGGCCGCCGACAGCACCCGCACCCCGTCCAGTTCGCCGCCGTTGACCAGCATGCGGGCAAAGCGCTGGAGGTCACGCGCGGTGCTGAACAGGCCGGCATGCCCGGCAATGCCGCCCATGCGGCGCGCGGTCGGATCGTGCACCACGCCGCGCAGGGGCGCCGCGTCGGGACGCTTGCACGGCCAGGCATCGTGCTCGGCGCAGCGTTCGGTCGGGGCAATGCGCGGCAGCAGCGCCTTGGCCGGCAGGAACCCGGTGTCGCGCATGCCAAGCGGCCCGAACACCGTGCGCTGCAAGTACGCGTCGAGCGATTGACCGGTGACCCGCGTGACGATGTCGCCGAGCAGGAAGAAGTTGATGTCGCTGTACACGAACTGCTCGCCCGGCGCCGCGGTCGGCACTTCGTCGACGGCCAGCGCGATGGCCGCGTCGTAGCCGGTCCACGGGTGCAGGTCCACGTCCGGCCGCAGGCCGGACACGTGCGTCAGGAGGTGGCGGACGGTGATGCCGGCCTTCCCGTATCGCTCGAACCCCGGTACGAATGCCGCCACCGGGTCGTTGAGCCGCACCCGGCCCTGCTCAACCAGTGTCATCACGGCCGTGGTGGTCGCGACGACCTTGGTCAACGAAGCGAGGTCGAAGACCGTATCAAGAGTCATGGCCTCCTGGGAGGGGACGGTCGCCCGGAAGCCAAAGGCTTTTTCGTAGACCGTCTGGTTGCCACGCCCGACCAGAACGACGGCACCCGGGGCGGCCTTTGCGGCAATACCGTCAGCGACCAGCTCGTCTATGCGGGGGAACGCCGGTCCAGCCTGGCGACCGGAAAGCGCCGATTCGGAGGAAAGGATGAGAATGGCCCAAGCCCCAAGTCCCAAGCCCCAAGCCCTTTTTGGCATTAAGCCCATGGGGCTAATATACTGATTCAGTTGTGGTTCCATTAAGGGAGAAGCTAGCGATGCGTGACTTGAAGACTCTTTTTTCGGCGGCGTTTCTGGTCGTGGCGCTCGTGGTCTCGGCCCTCCCGGCCGCGGCGCAGACGGGCCGTGTTGGCGGCACCATCAAGGACCCACAGGGTCAGCCCCTGAAGGGCGCCACTGTGACCGCCGAAAACCCGGCGGCGTCGCCCTCGTCGTTCACGGCGACGACCGACGACAAGGGCCGCTACTCGATCATCGGCCTCAAGACCGGCACCTGGAAGATCACGGCCGCGGCCCCCGGCTTCGCGCCCTCGTCTGGCAGCGTGCCCGTCCGCTCGCTGGGCGCGCCCATGCCTCCGGTTGACTTCGTGCTCGCCCCCGGCGCCACCGGCCCGGCCGGCGCGCTCGCCGGCGTCAACACCAAGGAGCTGCAGGCCGAACTGAACAAGGCCATGGAAGCCGCCAACGCCGGCCAGCACGACGCCGCCATTGCCGCCTACGAGGCGATCCTCGTCAAGACCCCGGCGTTGACGATGATCAACGGGCAGATTGCCCAGGTCAAGCGCATGAAGAAGGACTACGACGGCGCCATCGCGTCATACCAGAAGGTGCTCGCGGCCGACCCCAACAACGACAAGTCGAAGATCGAAATCGGCATGACCTACCTCGAGAAGGGCGACTTCGCCAACGCCGAGAAGTCACTGCTGGAAGTCGCCTCGTCCACGACCGCCACGCGCGAGGTGTTCTACAACCTCGGCGAGGTGAAGTTCGCGAAGGGTGAAACCGACGAAGCGGTGAAGTACTACCAGCGCGCGGTGGACATGGACGCCACCTGGGGCAAGCCGCTCTTCAAGATCGGCCTGGCCAGGCTGCAGAAGGCCGACATGGCCGGCGCCCTGGAAATCATGGAGAAGGTGGTCGCCATCGACCCCAACTCGCCCGAAGCGGCGCAGGCCAAGGGCCTGATCGCGCAGCTCAAAAAGGGATAGTAGCCAGATGCCAGTAGCCGGTAGCCAGTCTGGCTTCTGGATACTGGCTTCTGGATACTGGCTACTACTTTCGCTTCTCGGCTTCGCCGATGAGCTGGTCGATATTGGGGTAAGAAGGCTCGATGCTTCGGGCCTTCTTCCACATCTCCACCGCGTCGGCAAACCGTCCCTGCCTCGCCGACAACACGCCCTTCATGACCCACGGAAACGCGTAGTCCGGGTCGCCGCTGGTCGCCTCATCCAAGGCCACCAGCGCAGCATCCAAATTGCCGCGCTGTAACTCGAACCAGCCTTTGGCCGCGTGCTTGGCCGCCAGGTCTGGGAAGGTGTCGAGACTGCGAACGTACTCGTTCTGCGCTTGGCGAAGGGCCTCACCGGCAACGCCCGGCAACCGAACGACGCCGAAGGCAACCAGGACCTCGGCCGCGTACGCGCGCACGACCCGCGACTGATCGACCAGTCGTGCCAGCACCGGCGCCAGTGCCCGTTCGCGATCGCCGATGGTGCCAAGTGCCTTCAGCGCGGCCACGCGCACGACGGGTTCGGGATCGTCGGCGGCGCCAATCAGCGCATTGATGATCGCGGTCGTCACTTCTACGGGCGCACGGTTCGCACCATTGGCACCGTTGGCACCTTTGGCACCGTAGTACGACGTCTGCGTTTGAAGCGATCCGCTGCGCTGCGAGCCGCCCACGCGGTCGCCGGAAATCAACCTCGCAATGTATTCAGCCGCGCTCGCCCGCACCAGCAGCCCCTGCGATCGATCAACGGCCAACCGGGCCAGTCCGGGCAACGTGGCCACATCGCCAGAACCCGCGCGATACATCGTGTCGGCGAGCGTGACCGACTTGCCGCGACGCGCGGCGTCCCCCCACCAGTCGTCCATCTGTCGCACCGCCCACTCCGGCGATCGCTCGTCGTGGCACGTGGTGCAGGCGTTGGGGATGCCGAACCGCGCGGTGTTCTCCGGCACCGGCGCCTGGAAGGTGTGGTCGCGCTTACGGATGAGCAGCCGCCAGTTGACGTCGCTCATGTGGCAGTTGATGCAGCGGCTGCCATCCGACTGCGGCGCGTGGAAGGTATGTTTGGCCAGCCCGTCGCCTGTGAACGAGGGCGCGACAGCCGCGACCTTCGACGCCCGACTCCCGACTCCCGCCTTCGCCAAGGCTTCGGCGCGCAAGCCCGACTCCCGCCTGGGTTCACTGTGGCACTGCGTGCACAGCTCGTCGCCCCGGCGGCCGTCGTGGATGTCGACCTTGAGCGAGGCCTCATATGTCGACCCGTGCGACAGATGGCAGCTCGCGCACGAAATCGCCCCCGCCTGGAAGCAGCCGCTCAGGGTCAGGGCCTGGGGCCGGTTGAAGCGGTTGGGCCGGCCATCGGGCCAGAACTCGCCCTGGTGGTCGGTGGCGGGAATCGGCTCGCTGATCAGGAACGGCAGGGCGTAGTCGGCGTAGCGATCGCCGGCCTTGAACCCCACGAACACGTTGTTCTTATTGCCGTGGCAGTACGCGCAGGTGTCGAAGACGACCTTCGGATCGGAACTGCGCGTCGACAGGATCTTGAGCATCCCGCTCAACTGCCGGTTCTGGTCGCTGTTGTCGTAGGCGGGCTTGAGCGCCGGGGTTTTCTCCCACGCTGCCATCAGCGCGTTGTGCTCGCGGCCGGGACCATGACAGGCCTCGCAGCCAATCCCCATCTCGGTCCACGTCGAATTGTAGCGCTTCGCGTTCACGTCGTAGCCCTGCACGATGTTGGTGGCGTGGCAGTTGAAGCAGTTGACGTTCCAGATCTGGCGGATGTCGTGCGCGCCGTCGGGAATGGGCGTCAGCTCCTTCCAGTCCATCCACCGCTTGTGCTCGACGTGCCAGAAGATGGGCAGCACGTAGAGGCGGCCCCCGGGCAGCATCGACAGGTACCCCTGGTAACGCTTGGCCCCGAGCGTGTAATCGACCGAAAACGTTGCGGGCGCGGCCTGGCCGAATGTCACGGTCACGAACGGCTTGCCGTTCGCGCGCCCGAACGTGTAGGCGCGATCGTGATCCGCAAACCTGGTGCCCTCGCGGAAGTCACCAAGGATGGTGGCTTCGGCGACCGGCCTGGTCATCTTGATGTGGAGCGAGTCTTTCCACTGCGCGTGCTCTTTGGCGTGGCAGCGTTCGCACGACGCCGAACCCTGATACTCGGCAGATGACGCCGGAACGGGCGCCGCAGATGACACAGATAACGCGGATTGTTCAAACGGGGCAGGCTGAGCCCGCAAGACTACCGTGAGGGCCAGCGTCAGGCTGGCCACGCACACCAGCTTGGTCCCGAGAGTCATTGCCCGGACATTTTATCCGCCTTCGCTCGGCACTTCTGGCGCGCTTCAGTGGATTGGCCCGGCAACTCTTGAGGCCAAAAAAAAGGGCCCTTAAACAAGGGCCCTGTGAGCCAGTGGCCTAGTCAGCCTGACTCAAACCTCCACCTGCGCCCCATGGGCCTCGGTGGGAATAGCAATTGACTCCTGTGGGGACGTCAAACTTTCACCCTCTATAGAGCAAGCACCGTGCCGGGCCGAGGGCACGCCCAATCGAGCGGAAATGGGCCTAAAGTCGCTGCCCGCCCGCCGGAGAATGTAACGAATCCAACGGATTGAAAAAGGCAACTCCAGCGCACTGGATCACAGCGCCGACCGGATCGCCCAAAGGTCGGGGAAGACCGGGGTCATCAGGGTGGTCAGGAGGTACTGCGCGCCGGCCGACCCGCCGGTACCGACCTTGGCGCCAATCGTGCGCTGCACCATCTTCACGTGGCGGTAGCGCCACTCCTGGATGCCCTCATCCAGATCCACCAGCCGCTCGCACATCTCGGCACGCATGGGGTCGCGGCGATACACCTCGATCAGCGTCGCCTGCAGTTCCTCGGACGCTTCGACCCGCGCGGTCACGTCGCGAGCCAGCTGCGCGGCCGGCACCGGGTACCCCTCGTGCGACAGGTAGCGCAGGAACGCGTCCCACAACGTGCCCTGCTCGAACCGCCGCTGCAGGGCCGCCTGCGCGCGGCTGCCGGCCGGGAACCGCTCGATCGCCTGGCGCGACTTCTGGCCCAGCACGAACTCCAGCTGCCGGAACTGGTCCGACTGAAAGCCGCTGGCCGCTTCGAGCCGCGCGCGAAACGACTGGAACTCGAGCGGCGTCATGGTCTCGAGAATATCGAGCTGCGCGACCAGCACCTTCAGGATGGTGAGGATGCGCTTGAGCGAATGCTGCGCGCGGAACGGGTCGCGCGCGTCGAGCAGCGCCATCACGTGATCGACCTCGTGCAGCACCTGCTTGAACCAGAGCTCGTAGACCTGGTGGATGACGATGAACAGCATCTCGTCGTGCTCGGGCCCCTCGGAACGCGGGCGCTGCAGGGCCAGTAATTCGTCGATGGCCAGGTAATTTCCGTAGGTGATGGCTTCGTCGCGCATGACCTCAGCTTACGGCAGTTCCTGACGAGAGGGCACTGCCTGACGGGAGGGCACGTCTTGTCGGGAGGGAAATGCTTGTCGGGATACGAAACTACTCAGATTATTTTTTGTGTCATCTGCGTCATCTGTGTCATCTGTGGCTCTGATGTCCTCCGTGTAATCGGCGTGGTAGAAAAAGGGCGGGGGGCGCCGGCGTAGCGCCCTCCCGCCAAGACGACTCCCCCACAGGAGTCGAGCTTTTACTAAGTGCCTAAGTGCGTACGGTTCCTTAGGTGCCTAGAAAATGAAGCGGAACCCGAACCGCAGCGTGCGC
>CAYGMD010000104.1:0-15794 GCA_964350785.1 uncultured Acidobacterium sp.
GACGAGATCGCGACCATCGTCGGCGCGCCCAATCCGCTGGTGGCCGCCGGCGTCGGTGCGGCGCAGGTGGCGAGCATCACCATCGATCATCCGATCAGCTGCGACGACCTGCTGAAGGCGCTCAACGCGCGGCTGAAGGCCGGCGACATCCGCATTCGCGCGATCGAGGAGACGTTCGACCGCTTCGACGCGCGAATCTTCGCCAAGACCAAGACCTACCGCTACGCCATCTGGAACGGCGCGACACCCAGCCCGTTCATTCGCCACGTGGTGTGGCATGTGCCGTACGTGCTCGATCTCCCGCGGATGGCGGACGCCGCGTCCGCGCTGGTTGGCGAACAGGACTTCGTCGCGTTCCAGGGGCGCGGCAGCGACGTCAAGACCACCGTGCGCCGCGTGCTCGCGGCGGAGATCCGCGAGGTCGACATTCATGCCGATCACCCGATCGCGCTCTCGCCGCTCGACCAGGCGCCGGCGGGCCGTGATGGCAGGCTGCTGCGCCTCGAGATTTCCGGGACTGGTTTCCTGCGCCACATGGTCCGCACGATTGCCGGGACGCTGGTGGACATCGGCCGCGGTCAGTTGCAGCCGCAGGACATGCGCCGCATCATCGATTCACGCGATCGCAGTGAGGCGGGGCAGACCGCGCCGCCTCAGGGCCTGATGCTGTGGCGGGTGGAATATTAGGCGGAGCTAAAGCTCCGCCCTTCTGGCATCTCCGGTTGACGCCCCTGGTCCCTTTGGCACCTTTGGCACCTCTGGCACCTGTTTTTTCCCCATCCACAGCGACATCAGCCACATCACGAACGCCGCGCCGACGATGACCATTGCCAGGCGCATGAAGGCGCCGAGGTCGGCGAGGCCGAACTGCGGCCAGCGATAGGTCAGCAACACGCTGCCGCGCTCGGTGGCCCAGTGCCAGGCGGTGTGGGCGACGAGCGCCGACATCAGGATGGTGCCAATCCGTTCGGCCACCACATAACGGAAGAGGAACGCGAGCACGGGAATCGCGATCACCAGCACCACGAGCTGGCCCAACTCCACGCCGACGTTGAAGGCCAGCAGCGACATCACGAGATGCTCGCCGGCAAATTGCAGCCGCTCCCGCAGCACGAACGAGAAGCCAAAGCCGTGGATCAAGCCGAAACCAAAGGTCATGATCCAGCGCCGATCGAGCCTGGCGCCGACGATGTTCTCGAACGCCATGTAGACGATGGAGACGGCAATCAGCGTCTCGATCAGCGGCGGGAACCACAGGCTGTCGGGCGCCATGCCGAACGCCGAGGCAATCAAGGTCACCGAATGCGCCACCGTAAACGCCGTCACGACGACGGCGAGCGGGCGCAGCTGGCGGAACGGGATCACCAGGCACAACAGGAACAGCAAGTGGTCGGTGCCGTCGAGGATGTGGAAGAAGCCGTCGCGCGCGAACAGGTAGAACGCCTGGTGCCAGCGCGGGTCGAGATGGACGATGCCGGTGTCGGCATGCACGTCGAAGGCGCGCTCGGCCTTGCCGGGCTGCAGGAAGCGCAGCACGACGTTGACCTGCAAGCCCAGGCGGGTGAGGCCGGGCCGGATGGCGAAGTCGGACTGGTCCGACGTGATGGGGTACTCGAACGCGACGTCGAGCATGCCCTGCTCCCAGTAGATCTGGGTGCTCTGGTCGAGCCGCGGCCCGGTCGTCAGGTTGGCCAAGGCCTCGTCGTACGTCGCAAACGACTTGTCGCCGGGCAGCGAGACGCGCAGCGCGGCCACTTTCGACATCTTCAGCCGCTGGCCGTTTTCGTAGACCTCGACGAAGTCGCCAATCCAGACGTGGGCGGCGTGGTCGAGGGCCCGGTCGATCTGCGAGAAGTCAAGGTAACCGCCCGCGACCGTCGGTATGTCGATATCCCGCATGGACTTAAGGGGGGCGCGGATCAGCAGGGTAAGCGTCTGGCCCTCGGGCCTGACGAACCCGAACACGGTGACCTCGTTGGGCACTTCGTGGGCCCGGAGCGGGGGGGCCATGGCGATCAGCAGGGCCGTGACCACGGCCAATCGGCTCAATAGTTTGCTGGAATGTTCGGTGCTCGACACGGTTATCGGTCCCAAGTATACTGGCGCCCGCTTTAGGGCACTTCTTGAGAGGGGAGCCAAGATGGACCGGGTTATGAGAAATCGCAAGCTTTACGTAGGCGCGGCGTTTGTCGCGATCCTGCTCGCGCTCGGTGCGGGTCAGGCGCTGCTCGACAACGTGTCGGCGCAGGCGAAGCAGGCACCGAAATTCGAAGTGGATCCGTTCTGGCCGAAACCGATGCCCAACAACTGGGTGCTCGGTCAGACCATCGGCCTCACCGTGGACGATCGCGACCACGTGTGGCTGATTCACCGCGGCAACGATCCCGGCACGGCCGGTCTCGACCGCACTGAGCTCGGCCAGCCCACCCCGGGCGGTCCGCGCGCCAGCGAGTGCTGTATCCCGGCGCCTCCCGTGCTCGAATTCGACGCGGCCGGCAACCTGGTGGGCAGTTGGGGCGGCCCGAACCCGAGCGGCGGCTACGAGTGGCCGGAGTCGAACCACGGCGTCGTCATCGACCACAAGGGCTTCGTGTGGATCGGCGGCAACGGCCCGAACGACTCGCACATCCTGAAGTTCACGCGCGACGGCAAGTTCGTGGCGCAGTACGGCAAGGCCGGCGCCCGCAAGGATCCGGCCTTCAAGCCGACTTCCCCGACTGGTCCGCAGGTGGGCTACAAGGCCAACAGCATGGACATGGACAACTTCGGCCGCGTCGCCAAGATGTTCGTCGATCCGAAGGCGAACGAGGGCTACGTCTCCGACGGTTACCTGAACCACCGCGTCGCGGTCATCGACCTCGACAACGGCAAGATCAAGCGCATGTGGGGCGCCTACGGCGAGCCGCCGACCGACCTGCCGATGCCGCGCTACCAGCCCGGCCAGGCGCCGTCGAAGCAGTTCTCGAACCCGATGCACTGCGCCGAGGTCTCGAACGACGGCTTCGTCTACACCTGCGACCGCGTCAACGACCGCGTCCAGATCTTCACGCGGGAAGGCAAGTTCGTGAAGGAAGTGTTTGTCGCGCCGAACACGCTGTCGGACGGCTCGGTGTGGGACATCGCCTTCTCGAAGGATGCCGAGCAGCGCTACCTCTACATGGCTGACGGCGCCAACGAACACGTCCGCGTGTTCGACCGCAAGTCCATGGAAGAGCTCTACAACTTCGGCTACGGCGGCCGCCAGCCCGGGATGTTCCTGGGCGTGCACAGCATCGCCACCGACTCGAAGGGCAACATCTACACCACTGAAACCTACACCGGCAAGCGCCTGCAGAAGTTCGTCCTGAAGGGCATCGCACCGGTCGGCAAGTCGGCGACCCCGCCCTGGCCGGGCATGTAGTAACAGGAAGGGCGGCACTTCAGTGCTGCCCTTCTGGCACAGCAAGTTCAAGGGCCGGCCTGGAGCACTCTCCGGGCCGGCCTTTTCGTTGTACTATCGAAGTCCGACTCCATGAGCCTGGATCAATTGCTGGAGTGGATTCCGCAGGGCGGGGCTGAAGAGGCCCTGGCCCGTCAGATCGAGATGGACCGCTTGCCGCGGCACGTCGCGATCATCATGGACGGCAACGGCCGCTGGGCCGGGCAGCGCCACCTGCCCCGCGTCGAGGGCCACCGCGCCGGCATCGACTCGGTACGCGACGTCGTCGAAACCTCGGCCCGGCTGGGGCTCGACGTGCTGACGCTGTACGCGTTTTCGGTTGAGAACTGGAAGCGGCCGGCGACCGAGGTCAGCACGCTGATGATGCTGCTGAAGCGCTACCTGCGCCTGGAACTGTCGACGCTGCTGCGCAACAACATCCGGTTCAAGGTGATCGGCCGGGTCGACGCGTTGGCTCCCGACGTGCTGGAAGAGTTGAACGCGGCCGAGCGCAAGACGGCCACCAATACCGGCATGATGTTCAACATCGCCCTCAACTATGGTGGCCGGACCGAGATCGTCGACGCCGCGCGGCGGGCCATGGCCTCGGGTCTCGACCCACAGGACCTCGACGAAGACCGCTTCGCCAGCTTCCTCTATACCGCCGGCCAGCCCGATCCGGACCTGCTGATTCGCACCAGCGGCGAGATGCGGGTGAGCAACTTCCTCCTGTGGCAGATTGCCTACGCCGAGATTTGGGTGACCGACACGTTGTGGCCCGACTTCCGCTGCCGCCACCTGCTCGAAGGCGTCCTGGCCTACCAGAAACGGGACCGCCGCTTTGGCGGGATTGCGCCCCCTGTCGCAGCCGTGAAGTAGCCCTGGCATGACCCGAATCCTGAGCGGCGTCGTGATGGGCGTCGTGACGCTGGCGTTGATCTGGTTGCTCAGTTCGACCGCCCTGCTCGGCGTGGCCCTGGCCGTGGCGGCGCTGGCGTTCACCGAATACGAAAAAATCGTCGATGCCATCGGGGCGAAGGTCCCGTTCTGGACGACGCTGCTCGCGACCCTGCTGGCGTGCGCGATGGTGCCGTTCCAGTGGGTCGACATCTCGTCGATCCTCGCGGCGACGCTGCTCCTGATCGCCTTGAACGTGTTGATCTCGGATCGCGCCGGCACGCCGATCCTGGCCGACACCGCGGCGGCGGCGCTGGCGCCCGTTTACCTCGGCCTGCCGCTGGGCGCGTTGGTCGGCGTGCACGCCATTGCCGGCCGCGAGGCGGTGCTGCTGCTGATTGCCACGGTCGCCGTCAGCGACACGGCGCAGTACTACGCCGGCCGCACTTTTGGCCGCACGCCGCTGGCGCCGCTGCGCAGCCCGAAGAAGACCCGCGAGGGCGCCGTCGGCGGCTTTGTCGTCGCGCCGATCTTCCTCGTCGTGGCGGGCTCCTACTGGATGCCGGTGGCGTCGCCGGCGTGGCTGGCCGCCCTCGGCGTCGGCATCGTGATCGCCGGCGTCATCGGCGACCTGTTCGAGTCGATGCTGAAGCGCGCGGCCGACATGAAAGACAGCGGCACGCTGATTCCGGGCCACGGTGGCGTGCTGGATCGCATCGACGCGCTGCTCTTTGCCGCGCCGGTGTTTTACTTCTTCCTGAGAGCGCTGTGACTCTGGGGTGGGTGAGGCAGGTAGGGCTGGTCGGGCTGGTGGGGCGCGCGATCCCGTCAACCCCACCCGCCTTACCCGCCCAACCGGCCCGACCCGCCCAATAGCCATGACGCGCATTGCCATCCTCGGCTCGACGGGATCGATCGGCACCAGCGCGCTGGACGTGGCGCGCACGCACGCCGATCGGGTCGAAGTCGTGGCCATCGCCGCCGCGACCAACGTCGCCGCCATGGCGCAGCAAGTGCTCGAGTTCCGCCCGCGCGCGGTGGGCATGGCCAGCGGCGAGGCCATGGACAAGCTGCGCGCCGTGCTGGGCGGATCGCCGGCCGAAACCTGCGGCGTCGGTAACGACGGCCTGATCGAGCTGGCGACGCATCCCGATGTCGATGTCGTGCTGTGCGCCTCGTCGGGCACGGCGGCCCTCGACGCCGTGCTCGCCGCCATTGAGGCCGGCAAGACCATTGCCCTCGCCAACAAGGAAGTGCTGGTCATGGCCGGCGGCATCGTCATGGACGCGGCGCGCCGCAAGGGGGTCTCGGTGTTGCCGGTCGACAGCGAGCACAACGCCATTCACCAGTGCCTGGAGGGGCGCGCGGCCGGGGCGTTTCGGCGGCTCATTCTCACGGCATCGGGCGGCCCGTTCCGCGGCCGTTCGCGCGAGGCGCTGGCGACCGTGACGGCGGCCGACGCCCTGAAGCATCCCACGTGGCAGATGGGCCCGAAGATCACCATCGATTCGGCGACGCTGATGAACAAGGGCCTCGAGGTGATCGAGGCGCATTGGCTGTTTGGCGCGCCGGCGCCGCAGATCGGCGTGGTCGTCCACCCGCAGTCGATCGTCCACTCGATGGTCGAGCTGAAAGACGGTTCGATCATCGCGCAGATGGGCATCACCGACATGCGCCTGCCCATCCAGTATGCGTTCGCGTACCCGGAGCGCTGGGACGCGCCCGTGCCGTTCCTGGACCTGACCACGGTGGGGCCGCTGGAGTTCCTGGAGCCACGCTGGGACGACTTTCCGTGCCTGCGGCTGGCCTATCGCGCCCTCGAAGCCGAGCGCAGCCTGCCCATTGTCCTCAATGCGGCCAACGAGGTCGCTGTGGCGTCTTTCTTGGAGGGCCGCCTGGCGTTCACCAGCATTCCGGTGGTAATCGAACAGGCGATGAATGCCCACACCCCCGAAGCCGCGGCCACCCTGGCCGCGGTCCGGCGGGTCGATGCCTGGGCCCGGCAGCATGCCGCCGAGACCGCCCGGGAGTTAGAATCGAGTTTGCAATGACGACGTTATTGGCGTTCCTGTTCGTGCTCGGTGTGCTCGTGTTCATCCACGAGCTGGGTCACTTCCTGCTCGCCCGCTACAACGGCGTAAAGGTGCTGACGTTTTCGCTTGGTTTCGGCCCCAAGATCCTCAAGTTCCAGCGGGGCGACACCGAGTACTGCATCAGCATCATCCCGCTCGGCGGCTACGTGAAGATGGCCGGCGAGAACCCGGACGACCCGAAAACCGGCGCGGACGACGAGTTCCTGTCGAAGTCGAAGTGGCAGCGGTTCCAGATCCTGATCGCCGGCCCGATGATGAACCTGGCGCTGGCGGTGGTGCTGCTGGCGGTGGTCCTGATGCAGGGCGCCGACGTGCTGGCCTACCTCGACCGCCCGGCGACGGTCGGCGCGGTGCAGCCGGGATCGCCGGCCGAAACGGCCGGCATCCGGCCGGGCGACGTGATCGTGAAGTTCGGCACCGCCGACGTGCGCACCTGGGAACATCTCGACATGGCGGTGGCGGCGCGCCCCGAGCGCGAGGTCGAAGTCGTGGTGATGCGCGACGGCCGCGACGAGCGGCTCCGGATCACCGCCGACCTCACCGAACTGCGGACGCGCGGCAACGCGCGGTTCGAGGTCGGCACCATCGGCGTGCTGCCCGACGTGAATCCGAGCGTCCAGTCGCTGCAGCCGGGGTCGCCGTCGGAGGCCGCGGGCTTCAAGGCGGGCGACCTGATTCTCGCCGTTGACGGCCAGCGCATGGTGTTCCGCTCGCAGGTGGTCGAGGCGATCACCAAGAAGAAGGGCGAACCGGTGACGTTCCAGATCCGCCGCGACGGCGCCGATCAGGCGATTACCGTGACGCCGAAAATGGAAGGGGAGACGCCGCGCATCGGCATGTTCATGAGCGAGGCGACCCGGCCGTTCACGCCGACGCCGATCGAAGCCATCGCGATGAGTTTCCAGCGCAACTGGGAAATGGCCGGCCAGATCCTGGCGACGCTGCGCGACCTGGTCACCGGTGAAGCGTCACCGAAGCAGCTGATGGGGCCCGTGGGCATTGCCCAGTTGTCGGGCGAGTCGGCGCAAGCCGGCTGGATTGCGCTGCTGGGCCTGATGGCGGGCATCAGCCTCAACCTGGGCCTGCTCAACCTGCTGCCGATCCCGATTCTCGATGGCGGCCACATCTTCATCATGGGCATCGAGACGATCTCGCGCCGCGACTTCAGCCTCCAGGTCAAGGAGAAGATGCTGTTTGTCGGGTTCGTGTTGCTGATGACGCTGATGGTGACGGTGATCTACAACGACCTCACGCGCATTACGTGGATCGAAAACCTCATGCCCTGGCGCTAGCTCGCCCTGAAGTGCGCCGCGATCGCTTCGGCGAACGCGGCCAGCGATCCGGCCGGCAGCTGGATGGCCGGCGCGACGTTGGCCCGGGCGACGGCATCGGCCGCGGCCGTGCCGAGCGTGGCCACCGCCGTGTGGGCCAGCAGGTCCGACGCCTGGTCGGCGCCCACGCTGGCCAGGAATCCCAACACCGCCGACGCGCTGGTGAACGTCACCACATCGACCTTGCGGTCGAGCAGCTGCCGGTACACGTCGAGGCCGGCGTCGGTGTCCATCACCACGTCGGCGCCGTGCTGCTGCAACAGCAGGGCGAGGTCGTCGGGCTGCTCCTTGGAATGCATGACGAGCGCGCGGCGGCCGAACAGCGGCCGCGCGTCAAACCAGCGCAGGTGCTCGCGGAAGTTCACGACCCGGCCCACGATCAGGATGGCGGCGCCGACCGGCTGTTCCTCCACCGACTTGGCCAGCTCCGCCAGCGTGCCGGTGATGGTGCGTTGCGACGACAGCGTGCCGTTCACGATGATGGCCGCCGATTCGTCGGCCGCCCGCCCATGGGCCATCAGCGATTCGAGCATCTTCGGCAATTGCCGCGCGCCGGCATTGCAGACAATGGTTCCGCCCAGGCCAGCCAGGTGGTCCCAGTCCAGCCGCATCCGCTCGCGGCCGTCATCGTCGAAGCCCCGGACGAACGTCACCGTGTCGCCGCCGCCGGGATAGGTGATCGGGATGCCGGCGTAGGCGGACGCGCCGAGCGCCGCGGGCACGCCGGGCACGAGCTCGAACGGAATGCCCTGCTCGTGCAGGAACAACGCTTCTTCGCCGCCGTGGTCGAACAGGAGGGGGTCGCCGCGCTTGAGCCGCGCGACGACCTTGCCCTCGCGCGACTTCTCGGCAATGAGCAGGCAGATGGCGTGCTGCGCGCCGGCGTCGGCCGCCGGACCGCCGACGTCGATCGTCTCGGCCAGGGGCCGCGCGTATCGCAGCACGTCGACATGCACCCGGTGATCGTAGATGACGACGTCGGCGCGCTGCAGGCAGTGGTAGCCGCGCAGGGTGATCAGGTCCGGCGCGCCGGGGCCCGCGCCAATCAAATAGACAATGGATCGCACGGGGGAACAGTAGCAGCTTGAAGTTGAAAGTTGAAGGTTGAAAGTGGGTGGTTCCAGTTACGAGTTGTCATTGACCGCCTGGCGCCGCTCCGGCCATCCGGAACCCCAACTGAAACTCCCAACTTTCAACTTTCAACTCTTCAACTTTCAACTGTCCTAGTGAGAGGTAGGGCCGTAGTAGCCGCGTTTGGTGCGGCCCGTCACGTTGGGCCGGGCGACCTGCACGACCAGGCGGCGGAAGGCGCCGTCGCGCTTGGTATTCCGCGAGGAGTAGCCCATGGAGTACTGGCTCGACAACTCATCGGCGATCTGGCCGTAGACGTCCTTCAGGTCTTCAACTTTCTGTGCAAAGAACGCGCGCCCGCCCGTTTCCTGCGCCAGCTGGCGCAACACGAACTCGGCTTCGCGGAACCCCCGCAGCGCGGCCGTCTCGCGCGGCTGCAGGCCAATGGTGTAGATCGCCGTCTCGGACCGCTTCGCCAACTCGAGCACTTCTTCGAAGGTGACCAGGCTCGAGGTGTCCTCGCCGTCCGACAAGACGACGATGGCCTGGCGCCGCACCTCCGCTGGATTCTTCGCCTTGACCTTGGCGAGTTCCTTCAACGAGATGTACACGGCGTTGTGCAGCGCGGTCGAGCCGCCCGGTGAGGTGCTGCGAATGGCCCGCTCGAGATCCTCGAGCTTGTTCGAGAAGGCCTGCCTGATCTCGACCCGGCTGTCGAAGTCGATGACCTGGGCCAGGTCCTGCGGACGGATCTTCTGCGCAAAGCCGATCGCGGCTTCCTGCGCGTTCTCCATCCGCTGCTCCATGCTGGCGCTCGAATCGATCAGCAGCGAGAGCGCAATCGGCAGGTTGGTCCGGTTGAAGTACGACAGCTCCTGCTTGGCGCCGTCTTCGAACACGCTGAACTCTTCCTGCGTCAGGTCGGTCACGTACCGGCCCTGGCTGTCGACCACGGTGACGTTGAGCGACACCATTTCAACCCCGGCGCGGAACACCTGGGCGGGTGCAGCAGGCGCAACAGGTGCGGCTTGGCTGGGTGCCGCTTGCCCGACTGAGCGGCCGGAGGCCACGAGGTGCGCGTGTTCAGGCGTGGCCGCGAGAATGGCGATCGCCAACCCGAGCGCCGTTCCGGCCCAACCGCGCATGGCCTTACCGGACCGCCTGGCCTCGGGCCGGCGCGCCGCTGGCCACCTGGCCGGGCTTGGTGGCCGACACTTCAACCTTCTCGGGTGGAATGAGCGTTTGCGGCCGGGCGTAGACGACGCGGTGCTGGCTCTTGAGAATCTTCGCCAGTTCCTGCAGCTTCACGTCGAACGCCTGGCTGGTCAGGATGTCCTCGCGCGTGCCGCCGCTCGCGCGCGGCCCGAGGTCGAGCACCGACGCGCGGTTGCGCGCCTCGTCGGTCAGCGCCGTGCCGCCCGGACCGGTCAGCACGAGCGCGTGCATTTGCGCCCCGCCCTTGGCGAGTTCCTCGAGCACGTCCTGGTAGTGCCGGTTGCTGAACTCGCGGTTCTCGCCGGTGACGATCACCATGGCCGCGCGATCGGTCTCGCGCCTGGACAGGCCCTTGCTCACCTCAACGATGGCGTCGAGCAGGGTCGCGCCGGAGCCGGGCAGGGCAAACACGCGGTTGACCGCGTCGTGAAGCTGCTTCGGGTCGGTGGTGTAGTCGCGCAGGATGGTCGGCCGGTCGGCGACGGTGACGACGGCGATGGGGCCAATGCCGTCGAGCGCCTTCACGAAGCCCGACAGCGCATTGCGCAGGTCGGCAATGGTCGGCGTCGCCGCCTCCGAGTTGTCGACGACGATGGCCACCGACATGGGGGAGGTCGCCGGCGTGGCGCGCAACACCTCGCGCGCCAGTCCGTCTTCGCGCACGGCAAACGCGTCGGTGCCGAGGCCGGTAATCGGCGCGCGCGTGGCCTGATCCCACACGTTGACGTAGAGCACGCGCTCTGCCGACTGGGCGGCCAGGACGACGGAAATGAAAAGGGCGGCGGCGCCCCCGGCTACGAGACGAACGATTGGGTGTCGGCTCATGTTCCTCACCGCACTGCAGCCGAGGCGCATCGGGCAGCTATCCGCAGCTTACACTAGACGCATGGCGCCGACATCTCCGACCACGTGGCAGCTCATCGGGCAGTTGAGCACCATCGGCATGTCGTTCGTGTTCGCGCTGGTGCTGGGGTTTGGCGGGGGCTACTGGCTGGATGGCTTGTTAGGCACCAAGCCGTGGCTCTCGTTCCTGGGTTTCTTCCTCGGGCTGGCCGCGGGCATCCTCAACGTCTATCGTGTCATGCAGCTCGCGAACAAGAAGTGATCGAGCGCATCCGCCGTGACACGGCGCTGATCTGCGTGCTGCTGGCCGGGGCGGGCGGGCTGTGGTTCCGCAACCTGGCGGTGCCCCTGGGGGTGCTTGGGGGAGGGCTGCTGGTGGGCCTGTCGTTCTGGGCCATCCGGGGCAGCATCGACGCCTTGGTGAGGCTTCGATCCGGCGGCGAAATGTCGTCAAAACCGGCCCGTTTCCACTTAGTGAAGTTTTTCACAAGGCATGGTATGCTGGCTCTCGCAGCCTACGGTATGATGGTGCGTTTGCAGCTCGACCCGGTGGCCATGCTGGTAGGTGTGACGTCGCTTGGCGTCGCCGTTGCCGTAGAAGCGGTGAGAAGTCTGAGATGGAGGCGTTTTCCGTGAGAACAAGTCGGTTTGTGCTGTCGTTGATGTTCGGGTTCGTGGTCCTCGGTCTGGCCTCACCGGTCTATGCCCAGGAAGCCGCCGCAGGCGCGGCCAATTCCGGGTTGATCCAGTGGTCGATCATCACCGCCGGTTTCGCACTGGCCATCGCCGCCTTTGGCGCTGCGCTCGGTCAGGGCAAGGCTGTCGCCTCAGCCGCTGAAGCGATTGCGCGCAATCCTGGCGCCGCCGGCGAAATCCGCGGCTCGCTGATTCTCGGTCTCGTGCTGATCGAGTCGCTGGTCATCTACGTGCTCCTCATCTCGCTGATCCTGTTCTTCCTCAAGCCGTTTGGGGGATAGGAATCGGTTCAGTTGAAAGTTGAAGAGTTGGCAGTTGGAAGTTTCAGTTAAGAGTTTCAGTTTCAGTGACGGGGGCAAGCCAATGGCTTCGCCCCCGTTTCTGTTTTGGGAACTGCAACTGGAACTGCAACTGCAACTGGAAACCAGAACTTTCAACCTTCAACTTTCAACCTTCAACTCCCCGTGGCGCTGACCCTGCTCGACGCCGCGCTGCTGTTGATGGTGCTCATCTGGGGCAGCAACTTCTCGGTCGTCAAGGTGGCCCTTCGCGACTTTCCTGAAATCCCCTTCAACGCCATGCGCCTGGTCGTGGGCAGCGTGGTGTTCCTGGCGGCCCTATGGTGGTACCGCGACAGCGAGCGCCAGCAGGCGCCGTTGACGCGCGCCGACTGGCGGCAGCTGCTGTTCCTCGGCGCCGTCGGCACCTTCCTCTACCAGCTCTGTTTTGTCGGCGGCGTGCGGCGCACCAGCGTCGCCAACGGCTCCCTGATCGTCGGCATCTCGCCGATCGTCATCGCGCTGTTGTCGGCCTGGGCGGGGCACGAGCGCATCAAGCCGGTGCGCTGGATCGGCGTGTTCCTCGCCCTGGGTGGCCTGTATTTGATCGTCGGCCACGGCGCGGAGTTGTCCTCGCAAACGCTGTACGGCGATGCCTTGATGATGTGCGGCGTGCTGTGCTGGGCGGTGTACTCGGTTGCCTCGCAGCCCATTCTCAAGCGCCACTCGGCGCTGACGGTGATCGGGCTGACGTTTTCGATTGGCGCGGGGTTGTACGTCGTGACGATGATCCCAATCCTGATCAAGGTGGACTGGACGTCGATTTCGCCGCAAAGCTGGGGGCTGATGCTGGGATCGGCGCTGCTGGCGCTGAACCTGTCGTACTTCATCTGGTATACCGGCCTGAAGAAACTGGGCGGATCCCGCACCTCGGTCTACAGCTACCTGACGCCGGTCGTGGCCATGATCGTGGCGGCGGTGTGGCTGGCCGAACCGGTGTCGGCGAACCAGATTGCCGGCGCCGGGGCGGTCTTCGCCGGCCTGCTGATCACGCGGTTCGTGCACTGACGGTCACCGTATTGGCGAACGATCCTGCCCAGATCCGCACTGCACCGGTCCTCCAGGGCCCTGGACCCTCGGGTTCCATCGGTCACTGTTCTGAGTACATTTAGTTGCAACTATCCCTATATCCCTGTATCGTGGCCCCGTTCGGGTAGAACCCACCACAACCCGTCCCCCCGACCTCTCGACTTTCGTCTCGTTCTTGTTGTTCGTTCTCTCGGTTGTTTGACTTGTCAGATTGGGTCTGCCCCCACCGGGTTACCCCACCTGCATTAGGAGGATTCATGAAGCGTTGGACTATGGGCGTACTTGCCCTTCTGATCGCATTGGCGATCAGCTCATCGGCGTTTGCCCAGGGCGGCGGTGCGAGCAGCACCGGCACGATTCAGGGAAGGATTACCGACGCCCAGGGCGCCGTGCTGCCGGGCGTGACCGTCACCGCGACGAGTCCGTCGGCGCTTGGGGCGCAGACGACCGTGTCGTCGGAGAACGGCAACTACCGCTTCCCGGCCTTGCCTCCCGGAGTCTATTCGGTGAGCTACGAGTTGGCCGGCTTCAACATGCTGAAGCGCGAGGGCATTCAGATCTCGCTCGGCTTCACTGCCAACATCAACGTTGAGCTGTCACTGGCAACGTTGCAGGAAACCGTGACGGTCAGCGGCCAGTCGCCGGTCATCGACACGACGGCCACCCGCACGGTGCAGGCCTTCAAGCTGGATCAGCTGCAGTCACTACCGAACGGCCGCGACATGTGGTCGCTGCTCGCGGTGACGCCCTCGGTGCAGATGTCGCGCATCGACGTCGGCGGCAACCGCGCTGGCACCCAGACCGGCTATACCGCCTACGGCTTTTCCGGCCAGGTGCGAGTGCTGATTGAGGGCATTAACACCACCGAAGGCACGGGCGGCGCCGGCTTCTATTTCGACTACTCCTCGCTCGAAGAGGTGTTCATTGGCACGTCGGGCCAGTCGGCTGAGATGCCGAACCCTGGCGTGCAGTCGCAGTTCATCGCCAAGTCGGGTGGCAACACCTTCTCGGGCGAAGGCTACGTGGACTGGTATAACAACTCGCTGCAAGGCTCGAACATTCCTGCGGATGTGATTGCGCGCGGGATCCGGCCGCACTCGAACGAGATCGACCGCTACTACGACGCCGCCATCAACATGGGCGGCCCCATCAAGAAGGACAAGATCTGGTACTTCGGCACCTACCGCCAGCAGTTCAACGCGGTGGCGCAGCCCCAGTTCCGTTTCGACCAGACCTTCGACACGAAGTTGTGGAATCCCGTGGTCAAGGGCACCTGGCAGGCGAACCAGAAGAACAAGGTGATTGGCTACTACCAGTACGGGCAGAAGATCCAACCGTTCCGCACGCCGTTTGCGACCTACTCGTACGATTCACCCGACCAGACCTGGCGGCAGGATTCGGGCAGCTGGGTCTACAAGGGTGAATGGAACTCGACGGTCAGCGACAAGGTGTACCTGGAGGCGCGGGCTGGTGATTTCGGCTACTACTTCCCGTTGCTGGGCAATGGCAACCAGGACTTCAGCTTCCGTGATTCCGGCGCGCAGACCATTGACGGCACCGGCCGCAAGTGGCAGACCGACCGCGACCGCAAGCAGTTGACGGTAGCGTCGACGTACTTCCAGGACACCAGCAGGGGCAGCCATACCTTCAAGGGCGGCCTGGAACTGTTCAAGGAGACACAGTGGGAAGGCTACCAGCAGTTCCTGGGCGGCAACCGCGACCTGATCTATACCAACGGCGTGTCCAACCAGGTAGTGTTTGGTTTCCCGACTGCGACCGGTGAAGTCGGCAGCGCGGCGGCTCGCGACAACCTTCTGTCGATCGCCAAGCTCGACGTCTTCGGTGCGTTCGTGAACGACACCTGGTCGTACGGAAAGGCCACCATCAATTTGGGCGTGCGCTACGACCGCTACAGCGGATCGACGCCAGAGCAGGAGCAGTTGGGCGGCACCAACGGTCCGGTGTCCATCGCGGCGACCACTTTCGCACAGAAAGATTACTTCACGTGGTCCTCGTTTGCTCCCCGCGTCGGCTTCGTCTACGACCTGTCCGGTAACGGCCGGTCGGTGCTCAAGGCCAACTACGGACTCTACTTCCACAATCCCGGCCCAGGCCTGGCGGGCTCGGCCAATGCCAATCAGGCCGCCAAGTCGGCGACCTATGCCTGGAACGACTTGAATGGCGACAAGCGTTTCCAGAATGGCGAGCAGGGCGCACTCCTGGCATCGGCCCTCGCTGGCGCCGTGTCGGCTGACCCCAACATCAAGCAGCCCTACACGCACGAAGCCGGCGCCTTCTTCGAGCAGCAGCTGAGCGACACCATGGGTGTGCGCGCCGGGTTTGTCTACAAGACTGAGGACGACCTGTGGACGACCTATCGCCCCAACCGCCCGATCAGCGCTTACTCGGTGCCGTTTCCCTTCACCGATATCGGTGTTGACGGCGTGCGCGGCACGGGCGACGACCGTACGGTGACGCTGCTCGGCATGCCCTCGTCACAGGCAGCCAACTTCCCGGTCAACGCGGTCATCCAGAATGTGGCCCAGTTCTCGCGGTACAAGACGGTCGAACTGCAGCTGAACCGCCGTTACAGCAACCGCTGGTCGGCGTCCATCGGTGGCGGCCAGACGTGGCTCAACGACTTCCCGAACGGCTACCCGAATAACCCCAACGAGCCGTTCGATGAGAAGCGCACCACCTGGAACCTGAAGGCAACCGGCAGCTACGATGCCATGTGGGGCATTCGTGTCTCGCCGGTGTTGCGTCACCAGTCGGGCAGCAACTTCGCTCGCGAAATCTCCGTTCCGGCCTCGGCGGCTTCAGCCTTTGGCCTGACCTACAGCGGCACCATTTCCGCCGAGGC
>CAYGMD010000105.1:0-15459 GCA_964350785.1 uncultured Acidobacterium sp.
CGCCGGGCGCCCGGCGTCGGCGGCAGCGGTTCCCAGAGGAACGTAACCCTGGCCAGCCCGTTGGCGCCGCGCTCGGTGCCGAGCCACGTGCGCACGTAGCGGCGGTTCGTCATCGGCGCCAGGGCCGACAGCGCCCGGGTCACGGCGGTCGGCGGGGCGGCCCGGGGCCCGGCCTCGGCGCGCTTCACGTCGGCCTCGGTGTAGGCCCAGTAGCCCTTGCGCGCGCGCACCTGCACGCCGGGCCGCTTCACGCGGACCCGGATTTCGTGAAACTTGCCGTCCATGGGCGCCTGCGACGAGGTGTAGCCGATCAGGTAGTAGGCGCTGGCGTCCTTCACAATCTGCTTCATCGCGGTGCCCAGGTCGTTGCGGTTCACGATGGCGCGGCCGTCGGTGTTCTCGGCCAGCGTGCGCAGGCTGTCCATGCTGCCGCCCAGGTACTGCTGGCTGGTGGTGCCCGAGATGTTGGCGGTGATGTCGAACTCGCCGGTCGCCAGCCCGCGAGGGTCGACGGCGTAAAGCGAGGTGTTGTTGCGGTTGGCCGCCGCGTACACGTCCCGCAGTTCCTCCAGCAGGTCGAGCCCGGCGGTGAACTGCACGCGGTCCTCCATCGGGTTGTTGTCGCCGGCAAACGCATCGCGCGTCGCGCGGCCCGGGTCGCCGAAGCCGCCGGGCTGGTCGCTGCGCATCTGCGGCGGCAGGGTCGCCGAGTAGCCTTCGCTGACGAGGATCACCGACTTGCGGCCCTCGCGCAGCGAGCCCAGCTTGGTGGCGATGCCGCGCAGCGCCGACAGCGACACCTGCCGGCGGATCCGCTCGATCACGTCGGGTGTCAGCTTGTAGACGTACTGCCGCTCCAGCTCGTTGATCGGGTCGTAGTTGTACTTGCGGCCCTCGAACTTCTCGATGGTGTTGATCACGCCCTGGTGGTTGCGCGTCAGGGTGACGGCGTCGATCGGCGTCAGCGGATACATCACCGAGACCAGGTCGTTCGGCGACAGCTGGTTGGCGATGAACTCCATGAGCGGCTTGCGCACCGACATGCTGTTCTCGCGGCGGACGGCGTAATCGTCGAGGAAGAACACGAAGATGCGCGACGTCTCGTCGGCGGCGGCCGTCTCTTCATCGGTGCGCGTGCGGATGGTGCGCTGCGTGTAGCTGGGCGCCGGCGTCGTGTCGACCCGCACCAGGCGCACGGTCTCGGGCTTCTGCGGCTTGCCGTCCTCCGACACCTCGAAGTCCTCGAGCTTGAGGTCGTCAACCGGATTGCCCTGGCGGTCGGTGACAATGGCGTCGACGCGGACGAAGTTGATGCCGGTGCGGAATACCGGTTGCTCCGGGCTTTGAGGCCTGCCCGCCGTAGCTTCAGCGGAGGCGGGGGCCTGGGCCGCCGGCTTCTCTTGCCCCGCGGGGGGCTTTTCTTGCTGGCCCGCCGAAGCCTCGGCGGAGGTGGGCCCGCGCAGCCCCGTCACGGCCGCCAGTACGGTGGCCGTCAGCAGGAAAACCGCGCGCGAAGGCGTGATGCGCATGCCCGTGAGGTCGATGATAACATTGTCATCTCCATGAACCAGACAATCGCCACGGCCCCTGCGCTGACCAGGTTGGCGGAAGATGAGGCCATTTTCCGCGACAGCGTGTACGAGTTCGCCGACAAGGAAGTGCGGCCCCTCGTCCGGGAGATGGACGAGCACGCCAAGATGTCGCCGGCCCTGATCGAGAAGCTCTTCGGCATGGGCCTGCTGAGCGTCGAAGTCCCCGATAGCTACGGCGGCGCCGGCGGCACGTTCTTCCACTCGGTGCTGGCGGTCGAGAGCCTGTCGCGGGTCGACCCGTCGGTCGGCGTGCTGGTGGACGTGCAGAACACGCTCGTCATCAACGCGGTGATGCGCTGGGGCTCCGACGCCATCAAGAAGACCTATCTCACCAGGCTGGCCTCGAACACGATCGGCGCCTACTGCTTGTCGGAAGCCGGCTCGGGCAGCGATGCCTTTGCGCTGACAACGCGCGCCGTGGAACAGGGCGATGGCTTTGCCCTCACCGGCCGCAAGCTCTGGATCACCAACGGCAACGAAGCGGACATGTTCATCGTGTTCGCGACGGTCAACCCGGACGCGGGCTATCGCGGCATCACGGCGTTCATCGTCGATCGCGGGACGCCCGGCTTCACCGTGGGCAAGAAGGAAGACAAGCTCGGCATCCGCGCCAGCAGCACCTGCGAGTTGCTGTTCGACAACTGCATTGTCCCCAGGTCGCAGCTGCTCGGCGAGGTCGGCAAGGGCTACAAGGTGGCCATTGAGACCCTGAACGAGGGGCGCATCGGCATCGGCGCGCAGATGCTGGGCCTGGCGCAGGGCGCCCTCGATCACACCGTGAAGTACATCAAGGAGCGCAAGCAGTTCGGCAAGTCGATTGCCGACTTCCAGGGCGTGCAGTTCCAGCTCGCGCGCATGGCGACCGACGTCGAGGCCACGCGCCTGCTGGTCTACAACTCGGCGCGGCTGCGCGACGCGGGGCTCCCCTTCCTGACGGAAGCGGCGATGTGCAAGGTGTACTCGTCGGAAGTCGCCGAACGCGTCGCCTCGATGGCCGTCAACCTGTTCGGCGGCAACGGCTTCGTCAAGGAGTACCCGGTCGAGAAGCTGTACCGGGACGCGAAGATCGGCCAGATCTACGAAGGCACCACCAACATGCAGTTGATGACCATCGCCAAGAACATTCTCGGCTAGGTCAGAATCACCGCCAGGGTTCGGGCGTCTCGCGTGAGGCGCTCGAGCACACCGCCCCGCACGTAGCCTCCCGGCCCTTCCATGCGAATCGCGGCGTCGGCCGCGTGCTCGGCCGCATTCGCCGCAAACGCCTTCGCGCGCGCCACCAGCACGGCGGCGGCGCTGTCGCCGTGATCGAGGGCTTGCGCGGCACGGTACGTCACCATCCGAGCGGCTTCGACTTCCGTCGCGCTATCGGCAATCACCCAATGAGGCCGCTGCTCGTCGGGGCCCGGCTTGACGCCGGCCGCCTTCATCGCGGCTATCGCATGCGCGATCGCGGCGCGAGCCACGCCCAGCGCCACCGCCGCCGCGACCAATCGCGCGCGAACCGGGTGCGCCTCGCCAACGGCGGCGAGGGCATCTTCGCTGCCCAGCAGGCCCGGCAACGCCATCACCGGCCCGGGCGTGCCGCCGGCCAGCGCCGAGAAGCCCAGCTGCGCGCCCAGCCCGGCATCGGCGAACGACACCTCTTCGACGACCAGTGTCGCCGGCACGGCGTCGCGCTGCAGCAGCGACTTGAGTGATTCCAGGGTTGGACCAGCGGCCACGGCGGCGCGGACGCGGTCAACGAGGGCTTGCTGTTCGGGGGTCAGGTCGAAGTTCATAAGGATAAGGGCGGACGACGCTGCTGATAAGCGTCGATTATAGCCCTTACCCGGCGAGTCTTTTAAAAATCGGGCGCAACCGCTCAGCTGTCCGCGGCAGCTCTTCCGGTAACACCCGCACTTCCCCGACGACGGTCATGAAATTCGTGTCGCCGTTCCAGCGCGGGATGAGGTGCGTGTGCAGGTGATCGACGATGCCGGCTCCGGCCGGACGGCCGAGGTTCATGCCGATGTTGATGCCCTGCGGGTTGAAGGCCTCGGTCAGCGCCTTCTCTGACAACTGCGCGAGCAGCGCCATCTCGGTGAGCTCGTCGCGCTCCAGCAGCGCCAGCGTCGCGACGTGGCGGCGCGGCACCACCATCAGGTGGCCGGCGTTGTAGGGATAGAGGTTGAGGATGACGTAGGCGAGCACGCCGTCGTGGACGATCAGCGCGCGGCCGTCGCCCGACGCAGGCGCCGCGCAAAACACGCACTGGCCGGCTTCGTCACCGCGCGTCACGTAGGCATGTCTCCAGGGAGACCAGATGCGCTCCATTTGCCTCTCATCTGGCGCCCCATCAAGGGGTGCCCTACGGAGTTTCGAGTTTAGAGCGGACCGGCGAGGCCGTCGGCGGGCGGGGCCGGGGTGCCATCGATCGGCTCCCCCGTTTCCCGGTTGATCAGGTCTTTCAATTCCTTGCCCGGCTTGAAATAGGGGACGCGCTTGGGCGGCACGTCCACCTTGTCGCCGGTCTTGGGGTTGCGGCCCTTGCGGGGCTCGCGCTTGCGAAGGCGGAAACTGCCGAATCCGCGCAGCTCGATCTTTTCACCGCGCTTGAGAGCCTCGATGATGCTCTCGAACACGGTGTCAACGATGACCTCCGAGTGCTTCTTCGTGAGGTCCGAGACGCGCGATACTTCTTCGACCAGCTCCGCCTTCGTCATGGGTTACTTGTGCTTGAGGTGGTCACCCAGCGTCGCGCCGCCCTGGCCCTGCGCCTCCGAGAACGACTCGTAGTCGGCCCGGTAGTTGGCGTTGGTCAAGGCCCGGATGCTGAGGCCGATTTTCCGCTCCGCCGGGCTGAGCTTGATGATCTTCATCTGGTAGGCCTTGTCGACTTCCAGATCGATCTTCTCGCCGCCCTGCGAATCGTCGAACTCGCTCACGTGAATCAGGCCCTCGATGCCTTCGTCGAGCTCGACGAACGCGCCGAAGTTGGTCATGCGGACCACCTTGCCTTCGATGGTCGAACCGACCTGGTGCCGGGCAAAGAAGTCCTCCCAGATGTCGGTCGCCAGCTGCTTGAGGCCGAGCGACAGGCGCTGGTTCTCGGCGTCGATGCTGAGCACCATCGCCTCGACCACATCACCCTTCTTGAGCACTTCGCTCGGGTGCTTCACGCGCTTGCTCCACGACATGTCCGAGATGTGGATCAGGCCGTCGATGTCTTCCTCGACTTCCACGAACGCCCCGAACTCGGTCAGGTTGCGGACCTTGCCCTTGATCTTCGTGCCGACCGGGTACTTCTCGGCCAGCTCGTGCCACGGGTTGCTCTCGACCTGCTTGAGGCCGAGCGAGATGCGGCGCGCCGCCGGATCCACGCCGAGCACCATGGCGTCGACCGAATCCCCCACGTTGAGGATCTTCGACGGGTGCTTCACGCGCTTGCTCCACGACATCTCGCTCACGTGGATCAGGCCCTCGACGCCCGGCTCCAGCTCGACGAAGGCGCCGTAGTCGGTCAGGCTCACCACCTTGCCGGCCATGCGGGCGCCGGCCGGGAAGCGATCCATCACGGTGGTCCACGGGTCGGCCATCAGCTGCTTGTGGCCGAGCGAGACGCGCTCGGTGGCCTGGTCGTACTTGAGCACCACCACGTCGATCTCGTCGTTGACCTTGAACAGCTCCGACGGGTGGCCGACGCGGCCCCACGACATGTCGGTGATGTGCAGCAGGCCGTCGATGCCGCCGAGGTCGATGAACGCACCGTAGTCGGTGATGTTCTTGACCACGCCGCGCAGGACCTTGCCCTCGGCCAGCGTCTCGAGCGTCGACTTCTTCTTCTCGGCGTTCTCCTCTTCGAGGAGGACCTTGCGCGACAGGACGATGTTGCCGCGCTTCTTGTTGACCTTGATCACGCGCATGCGCAGTTCCTGGCCCTTGAGGGCGTCCAGGTTGCGCACCGGACGGACGTCGATCTGGCTGCCGGGCAGGAACGCGCGGACGCCGATGTCCACCGCGAGGCCGCCCTTGATCCGCTCGACGACGCGGCCGATCACGACCTTCCGTTCCTGGAAGGCGCGCTCGACTTCGTCCCAAATCTTCATCTTCTCGGCTTTTTCGCGCGAGAGGACGATGTGGCCTTCACGGTCTTCGGTGCGCTCGAGCAGCACGTCCACGACGTCGCCCTCGCGGACGATGACCTGGCCGGTCTCGTCGAGGAACTCTTCGACGGCGATGACGCCTTCCGACTTGTAGCCGACGTCGATTACGACTTCGTTGGCCGTGACCTTGAGAACGGTGCCCTTGACGACTTCACCTTCCGCGAGGTTGCGGAAGCTGTTATCGTAAAGGTCCAACAGGCGGGCATACTCCTGTGGGTCGGTATCATCGTCGTGCCCCCAGGGTGACGTGGTCTTCAGCGCCTGCTTCCCCGGAACCCGGGCTGCGGGGGTCGCGCCTGGTTCGGTAGCGGGGTTTTGTTCGTCCTGCGAAATTGCCATTATCGGTGCGTGTCCTTTACTCTCAGATTTGCTACTGTCAGGGTGCCAGCGTCGTGATCACAGCGTTGCATGTGAAGTGAACTGGAAACTGGCGCCCCGCGTAACCGATAGAGGTTACGATACTTAGCGCAAACTGTCAAGATTTCCGGAGGATGTCGCCATGGCCCGCAAGAAGCCCGCACGGCCCGCCGCCAAGAAGGCCAAGAAGAAAGCCGCGCCCAGAGCTGCCGTCAAAAAGGCGGTAACAAAGGCGAAAAAGACCGCCAAGGCCGTCGTCCGCAAGGCCAGCAAGCCCATCAAGAAGGCCAAGGCTGCCGGCGCGAAAGCCAAGGCGTCAGCCAGGTCCGTGGCCAAGTCCGCCCAGGTCGTGGCGAAGTCGGCCAAAGTCGCAGCCAGGAAGGTCACCAGGACGGTCAAAACGGCCGTCAAGAAGGCCACGGTCAACGTGAAAGCCGCCAAGGCCGGCGCCAAGGCCCCCACCTCCGCCAAGGCTACGGTGGGCAAGCCGATCGTCACTAAGAAGCCCAACCTCGACCGCCCGCGCAAGACCGTCGCCGACATCCACGGCATTCCGTCGAGCCTGGGGATGGCCGGCATTGCCTCGGCCGCGCACTCGGGTGGCGAAGAACTCCGCGACACGCTGAAGAAGAACACGAGCTCGAGCCCCCGCCTCACCGCGGGCGACGTCGACGCGGCCTGGCAGAACGCCGAGTCGCAGGGCGACGAGTCGCCCGGCGGCGACAACCCGACGCCCGACCAGGACGTGGTCGACGAGATTGGCCGCGCGCTCGGCGTGGAGTACGCCGACGACGAGGAACTGCAGGGGGGCGCGGAGATCGCCGAACGCGACACCCACCGCTGGGAACTCGATCCGAGCTCGAAGGACGATTTCGAAGACGTCGATTAAGGCAGCGCGATCGAGACGTACTTCACGTCGAGGTACTCGTCGAGTCCCCAGCGCCCGCCCTCGCGACCCACGCCCGACGCCTTCACGCCGCCAAACGGCGCGTGGGGCGTCGCCGGCAAGCCGTCGTTGACCCCGACAATCCCATAGTCCAGCGCCTCGGACACGCGAAACGCCCGGCCCAGGTCGCACGTCCACAGGTAGGCGGCCAGCCCGTAGGGCGTGTTGTTGGCGGCCGCGACGACGTCGGCCTCTGACGTGAAGCTCACGACCGGCGCCACCGGGCCAAAGGTCTCTTCCTCGAGAATGCGCATGCCGGCGGCGACGTCGACCAGCAGCGTCGGCTCGAAGTACAAGCCCGCCCCCGCCTTGCCGCCGACCACGGCGCGGGCGCCCTTCGCCACGGCGTCGGCAACGTGCGCCGCGACCTTGTCGAGACCGGCGCGATCGACCAGCGGCCCGACCTGCGTCGTGTTGTCGGTCGGGTCGCCCACGCGCAGCGTCGCCACGGCCTCGGCCAGGCGCGCCACGAAGGCCTCGCGCACGGACGCATGCACGTAGATGCGGTTGGCGCACACGCAGGTCTGCCCGGCGTTACGGAACTTCGTGGCCATCACCTGCGTGACGGCCGCGGCGATGTCCGCGTCCTCGAAAATGATGAACGGCGCGTGTCCGCCCAGTTCGAGCGACACCCGCTTCACGGTCTGCGCGGCCTGCGCGTACAGCAGCTTCCCCACCTCGGTGCTGCCGGTGAAGGTGAGCTTGCGCACGCGGGCGTCGGCGAAGAACGGTTCGGACACGGCGACCGGATCGGCGGTGGTCAGGACCTGGAACACGTCGGCGGGACCGCCGGCGTCCGCCCACAATTCCGCCAGGCGCACGGCCGTCAGCGGCGATTGCTCCGCGGGCTTCAGCACGACGGTGCAGCCCGCCGCGAGCGCCGGCGCGACCTTGCGCGTGACCATGGCGGCCGGAAAGTTCCAGGGCGTGACCGCGTACACCGGGCCAACGGGCTGCCGCGTGGCGAACAGCCGCTTGCCGGCGGCGTGCGTTGGGATGAGGTCGCCGTAGGCGCGCTTGCCTTCTTCGGCGTACCAATCCACGAAGCCGGCGGCGTATTTCACCTCGCCGCGCGCCTCGGTGACAGGCTTCCCCATCTCGCTGGTCATGAGACGGGCGATGACCTCTTCGTTCTTGAGGATGAGATCGCGCCAGCGGCGGAGGATGTCTCCACGCTCGAACGCCGTCTTCGCTTTCCACAGCGGAAACGCCGCGACCGATCGTTCAATCGCCGCTCGCGCATCGTCGGCGTTGGCGTCGGGAGCCGTGCCGATGCTGGCGCTGGTGGCGGGATTGATGACGTCGAATGTAGCCATGGTGGTCTCGATTCTAGTTCACGAAAAACGTTGGCCACAGAGAACACAGAGACACAGAGGGCACGGCAGGGTCGCTGGCGGCGCTTCGCGCCGCGGTCTGATGAAGGGTGGCGCAAAATGAGTCGTGAAAGCCACCCGCAGGACTCATTTTGTCGCCACTCTTCATCAGACCAAGCGCCGGCCGAAGGCCGGCCACAGCGACCCGGCCTGCATCCGGTGTGGGTCTTCTCTGTGAACTCTGTGTGCTCGGTGGCCCTATGATTTGGCGGCCGCCGCTTGCTGCATCAGCGCCCACAGTTGCTCGACGTGCACGCGCTCGGTTTGTTCGGCGCCAATCGACACGCGGACCATCCAGCGGCCGTCGAGAATCGCCGGCGTCAGGTAGGCCGCGCCCGATTGATTGACGCGCGCCGCCCACGCCTGCGTGTGCAGGTCGAGCGCGTCGTCACTGAGCCAACCCGGCTCGTGACGGACACACAGGGTCTGCAGCGGCACCGGCGCCAGCACCTTCCACCCCGGCGTCGCCTTGATCTGCTGCTCGAGCCATTCGGCGTTGGCAATGTCCCGCCGCAGCCGCTCCTGCAGCCCGCCAACGCCCTGCTCGCGGATCAGGAACCACAGCTTCAGCGCGCGGAAGCGGCGGCCAAGCGGCAGGCCCCAGTCGCGGTAGTTCTTCACCCGGCCATCGGCCGCGGTCTGCAGGTAACTGGGGTTCGTCGACATCACGCGCACCAGGTGCTCGGCGTCGCGGACGAAGTAGAGCGTGCAGTCGAACACGGCGCCCAGCCACTTGTGGGCGTTGACGATCAGCGAGTCGGCCTGCTCGACGCCGTCCCACATGAACCGGCACTCGGGCAGGATCATGGCCGATCCCGCCATGGCGGCATCGACGTGCAGCCAGAGACCATGCTTCGTGCTGATCGGCGCAATCGCGGCAATCGGGTCGAGCGCCGTTGACGTCGTCGTGCCGGTTGTCAGCACCACCGCGCACGGCTGGTTGCCGGCGGCGAGGTCGGCCTGAATCAGCGCGTCGAGGGCGTAGGGCCGCATGGCAAAGGCGGTGTCGTGCGGCACCATGCGGACATGCTCGCGGCCGAAGCCCGCCAGCAGCGCCGCCTTCGCCACCGAGCTGTGGCTCTGGGCCGAGGTATAGACGATCAGCGGCTTGGGTTCAGCCTGCAAGCCGCCGCGGCTCAGGCTGTAATTCGACGTCCGCTCGCGCGCGCACAACAGCGCCACGAGCGTGCTGGTCGAGGCGGTGTCGTTCAACACGCCGCTCCACGCGTCGCTCAGGCCGAGCATCTGCCGCATCCAGTCGACGACGACTTCTTCGACCTCGGTCAGGGCCGGGCTGGATTGCCAGGCGAGCCCGATCACGCCGAGCCCGGAGCTGAGCAGATCGCCCAGCACGCTCGCGAACAGGCCATTCGACGGGAAGTAGCCAAAGAAGCGCGGGTGCTGCCAGTGGGTGATGCCCGGCATCACCAGGCGATCGATGTCGGCGGCAATGGCGTCGAACGGCTCGCCCTGCTTGGGCGGCGCCGGCGGCAGCATCGCCTTGATGTCCCCCGGGGCTGACTGCGCCATGACCTTGCGCGACTCGACGGTGGCGCGATAGTCGGCGATCCAGTCGATCAGCGCGTGGCCGGCCTTGCGGAATTCCTCTGGCGTCATCTGACTCCCGACTCCCGACTTCCGGTTCCCGGCACGATCAGGCCTGCAGCTTATCCAGCAACAGCATCATCACGTGGTTGACGACCACCTCGATCGGCATCTCGGTGGTGTCGATGTAGACGGCGTCGGGGGCCAGCGTCAACGGCGCCACCGCCCGCGTCGAGTCGGCGGTATCGCGCGCCACCAGTTCGCTCTGCACGTTCGCCAGGCTCGCGTTGCCACCCGTATGCGCGGTGTCGGAGGCGCGGCGCCGGGCCCGGGCCTCGGCCGAGGCATCCAGGTAGATCTTCATGTCGGCGTTGGGGAACACCACCGTACCGATGTCGCGGCCTTCCATGACCACCGCGCCGTTGACGCCCAGGGCGCGCTGGCGCGCCACCAGCACCTCGCGCACGCGCGGCAGGCGGGCCACCGCCGCGGCGGCCTTGTCGATTTCCGGGGTGCGAATGGCGCGGGTCACGTCGTGGCCGTCGATCACGATGCGGCCATCCGCCTGTTCGAGTACGGCCTGTTCAGCCAGCACCGCCACCGCCGCATCGTCCTCGAGCGACAGCCCGTCGTGGGCCGCCTTCCACGCCACCGAGCGGAACATCGCGCCGGTGTCGACGTGCAAATACCCGAGGCGGGTGGCCAGCGTCCGCGCCAGGGTGCCCTTGCCGGCGCCCGACGGCCCATCGATGGCAATGATTAGGTTCTTCAAGGGTTTCGGCTGTCCAGTGTACCATTCCGGCGTGCCCGTCTCGCTCCACCGGGGCACCATGCCGAGGACGTCCGAAGGCCGGCGCCCCGCGGAAACGCTGACGACAGCCAGCAGAACAGCCCGCGCGAGGGGTCGTCACGGCGTTCACTCCTCCGACGGGAATTGCGGGAAGCGTTCGCGCATGCAATCCGGGCAGATGCCGTGCGAGAACTCCGCATCGCTGTGCTCGCGCACGTAGGCTTGGATTTGCTGCCACGCGCCCGCCTCGTTGTGGATCTTCTGGCAATAGGAGCAAATGCGGATGATCCCGCGCAGGGTCTTCAACTCCTTGAATGCACGCTCGGCTTCCGCGCGCGCCAGACTTTCCTTCTCCCAAAGCACCGACGCCTCGCGCTCGAGCACCCGTCTACGGTGGACCATGGCCATGCCGGTGAGATTGACGACCGAGAGAATCAGAATGTCGGTGGCTCTGTCGCCGCCGCTGCTGTCGGTGAGCCAGAAGACCCGGAGGAGGAGGACCCCGGCGGTGAACAACAACGGCGCCGTGATCTGCCGGCCAAACGTGTTGGGGAAGGCGCCGTACAGCGCGATCAGGAACATCAGCGGCGTTCGCATGTGAAGCGCGGTGCCGAACGGCCGCTGGAAGTTGATGCCCAGGAGAATCAGGGCCATCGCCAAGGACACCCCCAGCACGGTGCGTGAGTACGCCCTCTGCGTGTCGGCGCGGCGGATCAAGATAAGGCCCGCGATCGGAATCGCCACGCACACCGCGCGGGTAATCAAGCGGATCTGCAGCGCCCGGGGATGACCCGCAAAACCGATCCACTTCGGCCAATCGGAGCCAATAAACCAGAGGACAGGAATCAGCATGACGCCCATCACGGACGACACGAGGCGTCGTTCACCTTCGAGGCGCAGAGCTTCAATGGACATGCGTGGGGGCGCGTGTGCCGCTAGCCTACACGAAATTCCGGTCGACCCTCGCTCATTCCCTCCTTATGATCCGCCACGCCAAGAACCTTCGTGGTTGAACCACCGGGCTTGAACCACCGTGGTTGAACCAAAGTGCGAACCTTCGGCTGTCCGGTGTACCATTCCGCCGTGCCCCTCTCGCGCCGCGCCCAGGCGGCGATTGTCCTCGCGGTGTTCGTCGTGGTGTTCGTCGTGGTGTCCGGCGCGCTGGCGCTGCCCTACTTCGACGCGCTCGGTTTCATCATTCGCGCCGCGGAGCTGCCGGGCGCCCCGGCCACGGTGGCAAAATGGCGCGCCTCGGCCTACACCCGCGAGGACGTCTTCACGGTGGCGACCCGCGCCGGGGCGGTGCCGGCGCGGTTCTACCGCCCCGCCGGGCGGCTGCGGCGCACGGTGGTGTTGATGCCCGGCGTGCACCGCGACGGCATCGACGAAGCGCGCCTGGTCGGCCTGGCCGAAGACCTCGCCGCCACCGGCTTCGGGGTGCTGACCATTGCCGCGCCCGACCTGCAGAAGTTCAAGATCACGCCGCAGGTGACCGACGTCATCGAAGACGCGGTCCAGTGGACCAGCGCGCAGCCGCAATACGCGCCCGACGGCAAGGTCGGCCTGCTCGGCATCAGCTTCTCGGGCGGACTGTCGATTGTCGCGGCCGGGCGGGATTCGATCCGCGATCGCATCGCGTTCGTGCTGTCGTTCGGCGGGCACGGCGACCTCGCGCGCGTGATGCACTACCTCTGTTCGGGACAGGTGCTGGGCGATCTCGAGCGCGCGAAGCACAGTTCCGCGGTCTTCGGCGCCGACCACGTGGAAGTGCATCCGCCGCATGACTACGGCGTGGCGGTGGTGCTGCTCAGCCTCGCCGACCGGGTCGTGCCGCCCGACCAAGTCGCCCCGCTCAGCCGCGGCATCGACGGCTTCCTGCTCGCCTCGTCGCTGGCCATGACCGACCCGTCCGCCGCCATCAAGGTGTTCGACGAGATGAAGGCGTACGCCGAGACCCTGCCGGAACCGTCGCGCACGCTCATGACCTACGTCAACGACCGCGCGGTCGACAAGCTGGGCCCCATCCTGCTGCCGGTGGCCGACGCCCTCAAGGACCATCCCGCCATGCCGGCGCTCTCGGCCGAGCGGGCGGCGCCGCCCCGGGCGCCGGTGCTGCTGCTGCACGGCGTTGACGACAACGTCATCCCGTCGATGGAAACCGTGCTGCTGGCCGAACACCTGAAGGGCAAGGTCCAGGTCACGGGCCTCTTGAGCGGCCTCATCACGCACGCCGAAGTGAACCGGCCGCCGAGCCCGACCGAACTTTGGCGCCTCACCAGCTTTTGGCGCGGCATAATGGGACGGTGAAGTCCGAGTCCGGCGCTGGCGTCCGTTTGCAGAAGATCCTCTCCACCGCCGGCGTGGCGTCGAGGCGCGCGTCGGAGCAGATGATTCTCGAGGGCCGGGTCACCGTCAACGGCGAGACGGTGCGCGCGCTCGGCACCAAGGCCGACCCGTCCAAGGACGCCATCAAGGTGGATGGCCGCCGCATCAAGCTCGACGTGAAAGATCGCTACATCGTCCTTTACAAGCCCAAGGGCTACGTCACCACGCGCAGCGATCCCGAGGGCCGGCCGACGGTGATGGACCTGATTGGCGAGGGCGCCTACATCTACCCGGTCGGGCGCCTCGATTTCGACTCCGAAGGCCTGCTGCTGATGATGACCGACGGCGACCTCGCCGCGCGCCTGACGCACCCGCGCCATGAAGTGGACAAGGTCTACGAGGTGATCGTGCTGGGCGTGCCCGACCCCAAGGCCATGGAAAAGCTCCGCAAGGGCGTGTTCATCGACGGCCGCCGCACCTCGCCGGCCGACGTTCACACCGGCACCACGGTCAAGGGCCACAAGCCGACGACGCTGCTGACCATCACGCTGAGGGAGGGCCGGAACCGCCAGATCCGCAAGATGTGCCGGGCCGTCGGCCTGCCGGTGCGCGACTTGCGCCGGGTCCAGATGGGGCCCATCGGCCTGGGCCGTCTGAAACCCGGCCAGTGGCGGGACCTGACCCCCGACGAGGTCAAGCGGCTCAAGGCCAGCGTCTAGGGCCACCGATTCACACCGATTGACACCGACAACTCGGACCGGCTCCTGGGCCGACTTCTCCTCCCAGTCGTTCCAAAAGGCGATATCATGTCGCGATCGAATCGGGAAGGGTTCGATCGACTGTCGCAGTTATCCCGTATAGCAGGAGTAGAAAACGCATGAAGCGCATCGCAATTCGGGTCGTGCCCGCTCTGGTGCTGCTCGTCGCGGCTTACGCGTGGGTCGCCCCACTCGTTTCCGGACAGGCCAGCCCGATGCCAAGCACCAAGAACGGCGAGTGGCCGATGTACACCGCGGATCTTCGCGGCAGCAAGTACTCGCCCCTCGATCAGATTAACGGCACGAACTTCAGCAAGCTGGAAGTGGCGTGGCGCGTCAAGACCGACAACTTCGGTCCCCGCCCAGAAACCAAGCTCGAAGGCACGCCCATCATGGTCAAGGGCATGCTGTACGCGACCGCCGGCACGCGCCGCGCCGTGATCGCGGTTGAGCCGCGCACCGGCGAGATCAAGTGGACCTACAGCCTCGACGAGGGCGAGCGCGCGACGCGCTGGGCCCCCCGCCAGCTGTCGGGCCGCGGTCTCTCCTACTGGACCGACGGCAAGGGCGACGACCGCGTCATCTACGTGACGACCGGTTACCAGCTCGTGTCGCTCAACGCCAAGACCGGCCAGCCGGTTCCGACCTTCGGCCGCAACGGCATCGTCGACCTCAAGGTCGGCATCATGATCAACGGCAAGCAGGCGGACCTCGAGAAGTCGGAAATCGGCCTCCACTCGACGCCCACCGTGGTCAACGACACCGTGCTCGTCGGCTCGTCGATGTTCGAGGGCCTCGGCTACGAATACGCCACCAACGTGCAGGGCCAGGCCCGCGCGTTCGACGTCCGCACCGGCAAGCTGCTGTGGGCCTTCAAGGGCATCCCCGGCCGCGGCGAGTTCGGCTTCGACACGTGGAAGAACGAGTCGGCCGGCTACACCGGTAACAACGGCGTGTGGACGCAGATCACCGCCGACCCCGAAGCCGGCATCGTCTACCTGCCGGTCGAGACGCCGACCATTGACGAGTACGGCGGCAACCGCCCCGGCGACAACCTGTTCGCCGAATCGCTGGTCGCGGTCGACTTGAAGACCGGCGTCCGCAAGTGGCACTTCCAGTTCGTGCATCACCCGCTGTGGGACCACGACATGTCGTCGGCGCCGCTGCTGATCGACACGACGATCGACGGCAAGCTGCGCAAGATCGTCGCCGTGCCCTCGAAGCAGGGCTGGCTCTACTGCTTCGACCGCATCACCGGCGTGCCGATCTGGCCGATCGAAGAGCGGCCCGTGCCGCAGTCGACGATGAAGCACGAGGAGACGGCGAAGACGCAGCCGTTCCCGACCAAGCCGGTGCCGTACGCCCGCACCTACCTGGCCGAAAGCGACCTGATCGACTTCACGCCGGCGCTGCGCGCGCAGGCGCTGAAGAACCTGAAGCTGTTCCGGTGGGAGCCCACGCCGTACGTGCCCCCCACCGGCCCGGAGTCGAAGCTGCTCGGCAGCATCAACGTCGGCAACACCGCCGGCGGCACCAACTGGCCCGGCGCCGGCTTCGACCTCGAGACCGGCATTTTCTACTCGCAGGCGGGCATGACCAACGTGACGGTCGGCCACTACGACGAAGAG
>CAYGMD010000106.1:0-4885 GCA_964350785.1 uncultured Acidobacterium sp.
GCCCATGTCAACGCAAGGAGACCACCAACGCCAAGCTGCAGCGTCTGGCTGCGAAACGCATCGAGCTGCCCGGTCATGAAATCAAACTGGCGCGGGAAATAGCGGAACACGAACCGGACCACGGCATCGCGCTCGCCGGCGTCGGCGGTGACCTCGCCGAGGATGGCGAGCGACAGCAGCAGGAAAGGGAACAGCGACAGCAGCGCGTAGTAGGCCACCGAGGCGGCATGGGTCAGCCCGTCGCTGTTGTAGAGCTCCCCCACCCCCCGCCAGGTCGCGAGGCCGATCAGGCGCAGTGGCCCGCCGGGCTGCCCGCGGCCTGCCGTCACGCTACGTCGTACGCCTCGGCCACGGCCCGGCGCCCACCGCGGCCCTGGCTTCGCCCACCGGCCGGCCCGACCTGAAGTCGTCGACGACCTGCGACAGCCGCACGGCCTCGCGAATTATGGTCTCGATCTCGGGCTGCAGTTCGGCGCGCAGCTGCCGCCCGCGGTCGGTGAACAGCACGAAGCCGACGCCGACGCCGACGAGGGCCCCCAGCATGCCGCCCAGAATCATCAGATTGCGATCGTTCATCCCGTCTCCTCCACGGCGCGCCCCGGGGCGCGCGGGTCCTTGATGTCGTGTTTCTTGATCTTGCTATACAACGTCGGCCGGTACAAACCCAAAATCTGGGCGGCCTCCTGCTTGTTCCAGTTGGTGCGCTGCAGCGTCTGCAGGACGGCCATGCGCTCGATCTCCGCCAGCGTATGATGGGGCGGCACCGTGAACGCATCGTCGGCGCCCGAGTCGCCGCGGATCGGCTCGGGCAGGTCCGAGGGCTGCACGTCGACCGACTTGGCGACCAGCACGGCGCGTTCGATCGCGTTCTCGAGCTCGCGCACGTTGCCGGGCCAGCGGAACCGGATCAGCAGGTGATACGCCGCCGCGGAGATGCCCTTCACGTTCTTCTGGTAGCGGCTGTTGAACTTGTCGAGGAAGTGCGCGCACAGCAGCGGCAGGTCCTCGGTGCGTTCGCGCAGCGGCGGCACGCGCAGCGTCACGGTGTTGATGCGGAAGTAGAGATCTTCGCGCAGCCGGCCGTCCTTGAGCGCCGCCTCGGGATCGATGTTGGTGGCGCAAATCAGGCGGAAGTCGACCTTGACGAGGCGGTAGCTGCCAATCGGCCGGTACTCGCGTTCCTGCAGCACACGCAGCAGCTTGGTCTGCAGCAGGATCGGCATTTCGCCGATCTCGTCGAGCATCAGCGAGCCGCCGCCCGCCAGTTCGAGCAGCCCCACCTTGTCGGTGGTCGCGCCGGTGAAGGCGCCCTTCTTGTAGCCGAACAGCTCGGACTCGATCAGGTCCTTGGGCAGCGCCGCGCAGTTGATCTTGATGAACGGCCCGTGGGAGCGGCCGCTGCGCACGTGGATGGCGTTGGCAATCAGCTCCTTGCCGACGCCGTTCTCGCCCTGGATCAGGATGTTCGCGTCGCTTTCGGCCACCGCATCGATCAGCTCGAACAGCTCGCGCATGTTCTTGCTCTTGCCGATGATGTTGGCAAACGCATACTGGCCGCGCATCTGTTCCTTCAGCCGCTCGTGCTGGGCCCGCTCCACCTGAAGGCTGGCGGCGCGATCCAGGATCGACAGCAGGCCGGCCGGGTCGAGATTGGATTTCTCGAGGAAGTAAAAGGCGCCGGCCTGGCCGGCCTCGAGCGCGCGGGTAATCGTGCCGACGCCGCTGATCACGATCATCTCCGGCACCGAATCGATCGCCTTGAGCTGCCGCAGCAGCGCGATGCCATCGGTGTCGGGCAGCACGATGTCGAGCAGCACCACGTCGGGGCGCCACGAACGGAACAATTCGACCGCGCGCGAACCAACCGCCGCGGCCCGCACTTCGTAGCCGGGGTTGCGGTCCGCCTGCTCCACCACCATCTTCAGCCACTCGGTGACCATGGGTTCGTCATCGACCACGAGGACGCGGCGGCGGTTGGATGACTTCAGTGAAGACATGGGGTGGATTGGAGTTTAACTATACAGAACTGTAGCGTATTAATACGGATCGGAAACGATGATTTGGCGATCTGGCGATCTGGCGAAATTGGTAATTTGGAGCCAAATCACCAATTCACCAGATCGCTAAATCACCAGATCAGATTGGATTTCGCCCCTGGATCACGCGGATCAACATCAGCGCGATGGCCACGACCAGCAGGATATGGATGAAGCCGCCCAGCGTGTAGGCGCTCACCATGCCGAGCAGCCAGAGGACAACGAGCAAGACGAGAATCGTAGTCAACATGATCGGGTCTCCGGTTTACGAGTGACGGGTGTTGACGGGGCCACCGGCGCTCGCGTCGCGAATCGTGGTGGTCGCCCGCGAGGCGGCCGCGCTGAGGCGGCTCGACGCCGCGTCCACGGCTTCGCGCGCCGAGCTTTCGAGCTGGTCGGCCAGCTGGTCGGCCTTCTCTTCGATGTTCTCGAGTTGCACGCCAGCCCGGTCGGCCATTTCACGGTAGCGGCGCGCGGCGGCGTCGCGCAGCGAGCTCCAGCCGGCGTTGAGGTCCTGCCGCATCTCGGTGCCCGCCTTCGGCGCCATCAACAGCGCCACTCCGGCGCCAACCAACGCACCGGCCACGGCGCCCAGCAGAAACATGCCGCTGCCCGACGATTCGTTCTCGTTCATCATTCTCATTTACCGACTCTCCTTTGATTCCGACTTGTTAGATGATTCCGACTTGTTAGATCTCCGCCGCCAGCGTGGGCGACCGGCGGTTCGACGCGCGCCGGCGCCGCCACATGGCGACCCCGCGCAAGAGCCCGATTGCCACCGCGGTGCGCGGGGCGGTGACGACGGACGCGACGTTGTGCAGCGAGTTGCCGACCGTCCCCATCACGTCGCGAACTTCCAGGACGACATCGCCGACGGCGTCGGTGCCGCGGCGCACCGAGCCGGCCACATCCTCGACCGTGGCGCTGAGCCGATCGACATGCGCGCGCAGGTGCGCGAGCTGCGCATTCAACGTGACCGTGGTCTCTTCGAGGGCCCGGGCGGCCTTGCGCCAGGCGATAAAGGCTCCGAACGCGGCGGCCACGAAAAGCAGCGTTTGGACGCTCATGGCGATGGCCATGACAATCAGCGCTTGTTCCATCACAGCCGTATCTGTAGTCATTTGCTCCACCACTGGGTATTCAGCTACCCATTGTTATGAGGGACTTCCACATCTGAAGGGCCGGGCTGGGAGCCTTCGCCATCGGGTGGAAGCAACCGTTCGATTTCCTGCACCAACATGTCGGGGTCGCAAGGCTTGACCACGACCGCGTCGAATCCGCTCTCGCGGGCCATCGCCAGTTGCCGCTCGTGCGAGTAGCCCGTGGCGGCAATCAAGGGGATGCCGGCGGTCTCGGGGTTCGCACGCAGGCGCCTGGCGGCCTCGAAGCCCGTCAGCCCCGGCAACTCGAGATCCAGGACGATTAAGTCGGGGAGCAACGCTTCCGCCTTGGCGACGGCGATCAAGCCGTCAGCGGCGGTTGACACGCGATACCCCATCGATTGCAGGTAGATGGCCCAAATGTCGAGCGCGTCGGCGTAGTCATCGACGATCAGAATGTGCTTGGCGACCGGAGTGTGAGTCATTTACGGCGGTTCTACCTGCCGCTTTCACTACAAGCATCGTGCCAGACCCGGTAAATGGTGTCGGGCGTGCTAGATTGTCTGGATGCTGCCGAACATGGCGCAGGTCTTGAATACACTGGCACACGAGATTCGAACGCCGCTAGCCGTGTCACAGGGATACTTGAAACTCTATGTCGATGGCCGGCTCGCCACGCCTGACGATCAACGGCGCGCGTTCGCGCAAGCGCGCGAGGCGCTGGGCGTGATCGCCGGGCTCTGCGCCGAGATGAGCAAGGTCAGCGCGCTGTCGGAGGCCGGCGCACCGGCGCTGGTCGAGCGTCTCGACTCGTCGGACTTCGCCCGCGACCTGCAGGCGGCGGGCGACCTCGCCGGCGCCGAGTGGAGCGACCTGCCGGCGCCTGGCGCGCGCATCGCCACCAACGCGCCCAGGGATCTCGTCAAGGCGTTGTCGGTGGTGGTCAAGGCCGCGTTCGACGAAGCCAAGAGCGCGGCGCACCGCGTGGAGGTCAGCCGCGACGGCGACCACCTGGTGATGCGCGCCGGCACGCCCGCGGCCCTGGCCGACTTGCCGGCCGCCCCCGACGGGTCCGGCGCCACCGATCTCAACGTGGTACGCGGCGGTAAGGGTCTCTCGCTGATCTGGGCCACCTTTGTGGCTGATCAGCATCGCATTCAGATGTGGAGCCACCAGGCGCACAAGGCGTCGGTTGGGATCCGCATCCCATTGGTAACCGTATGAGCAGCGCCACACTCGCAATTGTTGACGACGACAAACCGTTTGCCGAATACCTGCAGACGCTCCTCCGCTCGCGCGGCTACGACACGACGGCCTACGACAGCGGCGATGCGCTGCTGGCGGCGTTGCGCGAAGGGGCGCTGCCCGACGTCATCCTGCTCGACGTGCTGATGCCGGGCCTCGACGGCCTCGAGACGCTGCGGGCCATCCGGATCGCGCACCCGGCGGCGCAGGTGATCATGCTCTCGGGCGGCCAGACCCCGGCCACCATTGTCGAAGCGGTCCGCCTCGGCGCCGTCGACTACGTGGTCAAGCCCGGCGACCCCGACGGCGTCGGCGAGGTCGCCCTCGAGGCGGCCATTCGCAACGCGCTCGAGCGGCTCTCGCTCACGAGCGAAGTCCAGCGCCTGCGCACGCAGGTCGGCCAGGATCCCGATGGCGCCCAGCCGTTCTGGAGTTCCGGCAAGGCCATGCAGCCGGTGATGACCATGGTCGATCGAGTCGCCGACAACGACGTCAGCGTGCTGC
>CAYGMD010000106.1:4895-15399 GCA_964350785.1 uncultured Acidobacterium sp.
CGTGCTGCTGCGCGGCGAGAGCGGCGTCGGCAAGGAAGTGATCGCGCGCGAGATCCACCGCCGCTCGCCCCGGCGCAGCGCGCCGTTCGTCAAGGTCAACTGCGCCGCGCTGCCCGCCGAGCTGCTCGAAAGCGAGCTGTTCGGGCACGATCGCGGCGCGTTCACCGGCGCCGCCTCCACCCGCGTCGGCAAATTCGAGTTCGCGCAGCACGGCACCATCATGCTCGACGAAATCGGCGAGATGCCGCAGCCGCTGCAGGCCAAGATCCTGCACGTGCTGCAGGATCGCGAGTTCACCAAGCTGGGGAGCAACCGCACCATCGAGGTCGACGTCCGCGTGATTGCCGCCACCAACCGCGACCTCGAGGCGATGATGCGCGCCGGAACGTTCCGCGAAGATCTCTACTACCGCCTGCAGGTGATCGAGGTCCACATTCCGCCCCTGCGCGAGCGGCGCGAGGAGATCGCGCAGCTGATCGAGTTCTTCCTGCTGAAGTTCGCCGCCGTCTACCGCCGCCCGGCGGTGCGGCCGTCGATCGTGCTGCAGGACGCGCTGCTCTCGTACGAGTGGCCCGGCAACATCCGCGAGCTCGAGAACATGATGAAGCGGCTGGTCGTGCTGCAGGACGAGTCGCTGATTCTCGCCGAGCTCGGCCGCCTGCGCCACGCGCGCGCGGCGGTCGAGCACGAGCAGCCGACCGCCAACCCGGCGTACACCACCGCACCGGCGCCCCGCCCACTGGCACCGGCGCCGATCGCGCCGCCCGTCGCGGCGGCCGTGGCCGCGCCGCCGGCCGAGGCCCACCCGCCGTTTGTCAGCAGCGGCGAGGGCGTCAACCTGCAGGAACTGGCGCGCCACGCGGCCATGGGCGCCGAGAAAGAAGCCATCCAGCTGGCGCTCGAACGCTTCCGCTGGAACCGGCGCAAGACCGCCGAGTACCTGCAGGTGAGCTACAAGACCCTGCTGAACAAGATGAAGGAGTGCGGGATTAGCGAGTCGCCGGTCGCGTAGCGATCAGGCGACCGCGACCGGCGCGGGCCACGACCGCGTGAAGGCCGTGTGACGCAGCGCCCCCAATTCGGCCGCCTTGGTCACTGGGCCTTGACTGCCGATGATATCTCACGCAGAAGGCTGGCGGGATCAAGCGGCTTTGCCAGGTGGGCGCGAAAGCCTGCCGCCAGCGCCCGGGCCCGGTCCTCGGGCCGCGCGTAGGCCGTCAGGGCAATTGCCGGAATCCGCTCCCCTTCCGGCAGGTTTCGCAAGCGTCTCAGGAGCCCATACCCGTCGTCGTCCGGCAGGCCGATGTCGCACACCAGCACGTCCGTCGGCCATTCGCCGGTGATGCGCAGGCATTCGGCGGCGGTGCCAGCCGTCTGCGTCTCGCAACCATGCAACCGGAGAATCGCGGTCACGGCCGCGGCCGAATCAACATCATCCTCGGCCACCAGCACGTGCAGCTTCTGAAACATTGGGGCCAGTTTCGCGTCTCCGCTCGGCGCCAGCACCGAGGCCGGCGCCAGGGGCAGCGAGACCGCAAACTCGGCCCCCTGGGCCGGGCCGTCGCTCGTGGCCGTGATGCGGCCGCCGTGAAGGTCGACCAGGCGCTGGACGATGGCCAGTCCCAGGCCCATCCCGGTGCGCATGGTGGCCGACGCGCCCTGACGGAACGGCTCGAAGATGTGCGGCAGGAAAGCCGTCGCGATCCCTTCACCCGTGTCCGAGATGACGATTTCGGCCCGGTCCTTGACCGCCTTGACCACGACGGTGACCGCGCCCCCGCTGGGCGTGAACTTGACGGCGTTCGACAACAGGTTCCACACCACTTGCTGCAACCGCGCCGCGTCGGCAATGACCGGGAGCGGGTCGAAGGGCGACACGACACGGACCGAAATCTCCTTGGCCGCGGCCGCGGCCTTGATCGTGTCGACCGCGGCGTCGACGACGGTGCGCGCGTCGAGCGGCGCCACCGTGAGGCTGACGCGGCCCTGGATCATGCGCGACACGTCGAGCAGGTCCTCGATCAACCGGGTCTGGACCTTGGCGTTGCGGTCGATGGCGCTGACCGCGTGCAGCCGCTGCGCCTCGTCCACCACCGCGCCGGACTGCAGCACGTGCACCCAGCCGACAATCGCGTTGAGGGGTGTGCGCAACTCGTGAGAGGCCGTCGCCAGGAACTCGTCCTTGAGATGGCTGGCCTCTTCGGCGACGCGGCGCGCCTCTTCGGCCTTGCCGAGCGCGTCGGCTTTTTCCTCCAGGGCGAGATGCAGCTGGTCGGTAATGGCGCGGAACTGCTGTTCGCTCACCTTGAGTTCGGCCATGGCCCGCGACAGCGCCTGCGTGCGGTCGGTGACCTGGCGTTCGACCGAGGCCAGCGCGTCTTGCAGTTCCAACTCCACCTGCTGGCGGTGCCGCGATTCGGCGCGCATCTGGAGTGCCGCGATCAGCACCGACAGGATGGCCAGCGTGCTGGTGGCGACGACGACGACCTGGGACACGACGCCGGTGCCGGCATCGGCACGCTGCATACGCGTGTCTTCAGCCCGGCGGCTGATCCGTTGGAACGTCAAGATACCAATGACCAATAGGAGGATGGCCGTGAGGGCCAGCCAATAAGCGACGCGGCGTTGGGTAAACATTCCTCTGGCTATCCACTCACTGAAGCCTGCATACCCTGTTCCCGGCCGCCGGGCGTCGATTCGGCCGGCCTGGTGGCCGCGCTACCTATCCTGAGCAGCGGCTTGCCCAGCGACGAGCACACCGAGGGCACCGGTGAGAAGACCGCTTGCCTAAAGATGCGATCGGGCGTGGTTGGTGGTGGCGCGGGGAGAGGACGGACGGATGCCATCAGAACAAACGTTTTGGCGGGTCAGCTGCAAACGCAGCCGGCCGGGCGGCCCGTACCCATAGGTCGCCTGTCGGGCCACTGGAAGCGGCCCGTCCATTCGGACGTGCGCCCAGCCAACCCCTGGAGGGCGATCGGCCGAGCGAGCCCGGCGACCCGCCCAAGGGGCCGGTCTAGAACCTAGCGGCCGTGGACCGCTTTCGACGGCTGTGCGCTCACGAGCTGGAGCCGCCGGTCACGACGGTCGATCGTCCACCCCGAGGTCTCGTAGCCGCAGAGCAGGCACTGCTGATACAGGCGCGTGTCGGTGCGGGCACGGTAGAGCTCGTGGCCGCCATGAAGCACGCCGCACAGGCTGTGGCGGCACTTCTGACCGAGCCGGCTCATCATTTGCTTGAACGTGGTGACAACATCCACATTCTCGGTAACCAACGGCATCGACGGCGACCCGATGTAGTGTTCAAAGCCTCTCATCACAAACCTCCACCGTGAGCTATAGCAAGGTTGATTCCGCTTTTGCTGGAACGGGTGTTGCAGAAGGAAGCTACAGATTCGTTATGAGGAGAGACACATGAAATACGGAGTTGCGTGGTTGCTCGGCGTGCCGGTGTCGTTGATCGGGTTGTGGTTCATCGCCAATCAGGTGGGTTGCGGCCTGTGAGTGGCCTGAAGATCGTCGGCATCATCCTGGTGGTGCTCGGCATCGCCGGTCTGGCGTATGGCGGGCTGTCGTGGACCAGCCGGGAGACGGTCATCGACGCGGGGCCGATCGAGATCACCGCGGACAAGACCGAGCGGCTGCCCTTGCCGCCGCTGGCCGGCGGCCTGCTGCTCGTGGCCGGCGTCGTCTTGATTCTGAAGAAGTAAGCGTGCTGCCGCTGGCCTGCGCGTGCTCCCCGCACGCGGAGGCCGGTATAATGCCGGGGTGGACAAGCCTCCGATCAAGCTGGTCGTGACACCAGTGGTCTCTGCCCTGCGCGCTTCCCCTCCCGCGTCATCTGAAGATGCCATGAAGTGCGAGCGGTGCGGGGCCGAGATGTATCGCATGCACGCCGTCTGGCGCTGCCCGGCCTGCCGGTTCAAGACGGACTGCTGCGGATGGTAACCGCGCGGACGTAATGGATCCCCTCACCTCGCACATCGACCCGAACACCGCCGAGTTCCGCGCCAATCACGAGCGGATGCAGGCGCTCGTCCAGGAACATCGTGATCGCCTGGCCCAGGCAAGGCTCGGTGGCGGTCCCAAGTACCTGGCCCGCCACCGCGAGCAAGGCAAGCTGCCGGTTCGCGAGCGCATCGAGACTTTGATCGATCCCGGCTCCGCCTTCCTCGAGTTGTCGCCGCTCGCCGCGTGGGGCATGTACGACAACGACGCTCCGGCCGCCGGGGTCGTCACCGGCATTGGCCGCGTCTCGGGCCGCGACGTGATGATCGTGGCCAACGATGCCACGGTGAAAGGCGGCACCTACTACCCGCTCACGGTCAAGAAGCACTTGCGGGCGCAGGAAGTCGCGCTGCAGAACCACCTGCCCTGCATCTATCTGGTCGACTCCGGTGGGGCCTTCCTGCCGCTGCAGGCCGAGGTGTTCCCCGACCGCGACCACTTTGGACGGATCTTCTTCAACCAGGCGCGCATGTCGGCCGAACGCATCCCGCAAGTCGCGGTGGTGATGGGCTCGTGCACCGCGGGCGGCGCCTACGTCCCGGCGATGTCGGACGAAACCATCATTGTCAAGAACACCGGGACCATCTTCCTGGGCGGCCCGCCGCTCGTGAAGGCCGCCACCGGCGAGGAAGTGAGCGCCGAGGACCTGGGCGGCGCCGACGTGCACACCCGCCTGTCGGGGGTTGCCGATTACCTGGCCGACGACGATGCGCACGCACTGCACCAGGCGCGGATCGTGGTCTCGACGCTCAACACGCGCAAGACCCTGCCGGCCGACATGGCCCCGCCCGAAGACCCGGCGTACGATCCGGCCGAACTGTACGGCATCGTCAACCTTGACCTGCGCAAGGCCTACGACGTGCGCGAGGTGATCGCCCGCCTCGTCGATGGCTCGCGATTCGACGAGTTCAAGGAACGCTATGCCACGACGGTGATCTGCGGCTTTGCCCGCCTCCACGGCTTCCTGGTCGGCATCATCGCCAACAACGGCGTGCTCTTCTCGGAGTCGGCGCTGAAGGTCACGCACTTCATCGAGTTGTGCAACCTGCGCGGCATCCCGCTGGTGTTCCTGCAGAACATCACCGGCTTCATGGTCGGCAAGCAGTACGAGCGCGGCGGCATCGCCAAGGACGGCGCCAAGATGGTGCACGCGGTGGCCAACTCGGTCGTGCCCAAGTTCACGGTGATCATCGGCGGCTCGTTTGGCGCCGGCAACTACGGCATGTGCGGCCGCGCGTACGAACCGCGCTTGTTGTGGATGTGGCCGAACGCCCGCATCTCGGTGATGGGCGGCGAACAGGCCGCGGGCGTGCTGACGACCGTGAAGCGCGATCAGATTGCCCGCGAGGGCGGCTCGTTCACGGCCGAGGCCGAGGCGGCCATCCGCGAGCCGATTCTGCAAAAATACGACACCGAAGGGTCGCCTTACTACTCCACGGCACGGCTGTGGGACGATGGGATCCTGGATCCCGTGGAGACCCGGTCGGCGCTGGCGCTGGGCCTGTCGGCGGCCTTCAACGCGCCGATTCCGCCGCCGAAGTTCGGCATCTTCAGGATGTAGCGCGAGGTCGTGTCCGGCGTGAGCCGGACCGGCCTCAGCCGCAGGTCGTCGAGAGCATCTTCAAGCTGCGCACCGTCAGCGACGGCATGGCCGCGGTGGCGGGCGTGTTCCCGGCCTTCATGTTCGGGGCGTTCACGGTCTCCTGGACTGTCGGCGGCATCATCGCGGCGTGCTCGACTCCGGCAATCTCAACCTCGTGATTCAGGTGCGCGCCGAAGTTGACCGCCGCCTCACCCACGAGCACGTAGGTCGGCAGGTCCTCGGTCGCCTTGACCGCGTTGACGTTGATGGGGGTCAGCACGTAGGTGCCGGTCGTGGCAGCCTGGGCCGACTTGGTGGCATCGGCCTCCCCAGGCTGCCAGGCCGTGAGGCAGCCTACCCTGGTTACGGCCTGCCTCAGGTCCTGCGCTGGTGGCCGGGCGCTGGCGGTGTCCGCTCGCGGCGTGGGTGGCGGTTTCGGCTGTGACGAAAGGGCGGCAGCCATCGTAATGGCAATCGCCAGCACGGCCAGGGCCGCGGACCGAGCATTTGACATGAAACCTCACGCAATCCCAATGCACGAACCGCGCCACCTCGGCACTGGCTGTCGCTATAATGAAAGTCCTGCATTCATGAGCTTCCAATTCCTCTCCATCGAGCGGCGCGGCGCGGTCGAACACGTCACATTGAACCGCCCGGATGTCCGCAACGCCTTCAACGAACATGTCATCGCCGAACTCACCAGCTGGGCCCGCGGGGCGCATGCCGACCCGGCGCTGCGCGTGGTGGTGTTCAGCGGCGCCGGCAAGGTGTTCAGCGCGGGGGCCGATGCGGCCTGGATGGCCAAGATGGCCGGCTACTCGCACGAAGACAACGTGCGCGACGCCACCGCGGGCGCCGAGATGTTCCTGGCCATCAACACCGTGCCCGCCATTGTCATTGGCCGCATCCACGGGGCGGCGCTCGGCGGCGGCTCGGGCCTGGCCGCGGTCTGCGACATTGTCGTCGCCGACAGCGCGGCCGTGTTTGGCTTCACGGAGACCAAGCTCGGCATTCTGCCGGCCATGATCTCCCCGTACGTGATCCAGAAGATCGGGGTGTCGGCCGCGCGGGAGCTCTTCCTGACCGGGTCGCGTTTCGACGCTGCCCGCGCCAAGGAGATCGGCCTGGTCCACGCGGTCGTCCCCGCCGATCGGCTCGACGGCACGGTGACGCAGTACGTGCGCGAGGCGCTCACCGCGTCGCCCACGGCCGTGGCGCGCGCGAAAGCCCTGATCCCCCGGGTCGCCGGCCGCGCGCCGGCCGACGTGATGGCGATCACCGCCGAGGCCATTGCCGCGCAGCGCGTGTCGCCCGAAGGCCAGGACGGCTTGAATGCGTTCCTGACGAAGGGCACGCCCGGCTGGGTCAGGGAGCCGGAGTGACCATCCGCCGGCTCCTGATCGCCAATCGCGGCGAGATCGCGGTGCGCATCATCCGCGCATGCCGCGACCTGTCGATTGAAACCGTGGCGGTCTACTCCGACGCCGATGCCGATGCCCTGCATGTGCGCGCCGCCGACCGCGCTGTTGGCCTGGGACCCGCCCCCGCGCGCGACAGCTACCTGGACGGCGCCAAGGTCGTGGCCGCGGCGCTGGCGGCCGGCGCCGATGCCATTCACCCCGGTTACGGGTTCCTGTCGGAGCGGCCGCACTTCGCCCAGGCCTGCGAGGCGGCCGGGCTCATCTTCGTCGGACCGCCCGCGACCGCGCTCGAGCGCATGGGTTCGAAAATCGGCGCCCGCCGCCTGATGGTGGCTGCCGGCGTCCCGGTGGTGCCGGGCGAGGCGCCGGCCGATCAGTCCGACTCCTCGCTCCAGGCCGCCATTGAACGCGTGGGCTACCCCGCCCTCATCAAGCCGTCGGCGGGTGGCGGCGGCATTGGCATGAAGGTCGTCCGCACGGCGGCCGAGACCGGCAACGCCCTGTCGGCCGCGCGCCGCGAGGCCCAGGCGTCGTTCGGCGACAGCACGCTCTACGTCGAGCGGTTGATTGAACGGCCGCGCCACGTCGAGATCCAGATCTTCGCCGATGCCCACGGCCACGTCGTGCACCTGTTCGAACGCGAATGCTCGGCGCAACGCCGGCACCAGAAGATGGTGGAAGAAAGTCCCTGCCCCGCCCTGGCGCCGTCGGTGCGCCAGGCAATGGGCGCGGCGGCGGTCGCCGCGGCCCGCGCCGTGGACTACCGCAACGCCGGCACCTGCGAGTTCCTGCTCGAAGGCGAGGGCGACACGGCGCGGTTCTACTTCCTCGAAATGAACACCCGGCTGCAGGTTGAACACCCGGTCACCGAATGCGTGGTCGGTGTCGATCTGGTTCGCGCCCAGTTGCTGGTGGCCGGCGGCGAGCCCTTGCCGTTTACCCAGGACAGCCTCACGCAGCGTGGTCACGCCATCGAGTGCCGCATCTATGCCGAGGACCCAGCGCAGGGCTTCATTCCTCAAGCGGGTCCGATCCTGCTCTACCGCGAACCGCAGGGCCCCGGCATTCGCGTCGACAGCGGCATCACCACCGGCACCACCGTGTCGGTGTACTACGATCCGATGCTGGCCAAGTTGATCGTGTGGGGCGAGACGCGCGAGGTGGCCCGGCGCAAGGCCCTGGCGGCGCTGCGCGACTTTGCCGTGCTGGGCATTCGCACGAACATCCCCTTCCTGCTGCAGTTGCTCGAGCACGACCAGTTCGTGGCCGCGGCCATCGACACCGGCTTCCTCGACCGCGAAGGCGCGGCCCTGGCGGCCGCGTCGGTCCGTGACCTGCCGCCCGCCGCGCTCGCCGCCGTGGCCGAGCACCGCCGCACGGTCGGCCCGCCGTCGCCCGGCCAGTCGTCCGGCGCGAGCGCCGGCGCGGCAACCACCGATCCATTTGTGACGCTGGGCGGTTGGCGTGGCTGATGCGATCGTGACCCCGGTCGGCGACGGCTGGTATCTTGTCGACGATGGCGAGCGGCGCTACCGCGTGGCCGTCGCCGGTACCGGCGACACCCAGTGGGTGTTCGTGGACGGCCAGGTGGCGACGATCGACACTCCCCGGCCGGGCCGCCGCCGCGGCCAGAGCCGCGACGCCGGCGTCATGTCGCCCATGCCCGCCACCGTCGTCGCCATTCACGCCGTGCCGGGACAGGGCGTGACGACCGGCGAGCTGTTGATCGTCCTGGAAGCCATGAAGATGGAGCTGCCCATTCGCGCCCCGCGCGACGGCGTGGTCAAGACGGTCGGTTGCGCCATCGGCGACCTCGTGCCTCCGGGCGTGAACCTGCTGGAGTTCGAGTGATGCGCATCCCGGGGCGCGTCTCGATCGTCGAGGTGGGCCCGCGCGACGGCCTGCAGAACGAACGCGCGCTCGTCAGCGCCGCCGACAAGATCGCATTCATCGACCGGCTCTCGGCGGCCGGCCACGCCACCATCGAGGTCTCTGCGTTCGTGTCGCCCAAGTGGGTGCCGCAAATGGCCGACGCCCACGAGGTGTTCGCCGGCATCACCCGCCGCGCCGGCGTCCGCTACACCGCACTGGTCCCCAATCGCGCCGGCCTCGCCCGCGCGGTCGCCGCGGGGGTGACCGAGATTGCCATCTTTGCGGCGGCCTCCGAAACGTTCAGCCAGCGCAACATCAACCAGTCGATCGCGGCGTCGCTTGCGACTTATGCCGACGTCAGTCGCGAGGCCCTCGCCGCGGGGCTCAAGGTCCGCGGCTACCTGTCGACGTGCTTTGGCTGCCCCTACGAAGGGGCCGTCGCGCCGGCGCAGGTCGCGACGGTCGCCCGCCAGTTGCTGGACCTGGGCGTGTTCGAAGTCGCGATCAGCGACACGATCGGCGTCGCGCACCCAGGGCAGGTGCCGCGGGTGCTTGATGCGGTGACGGCGGTTCTGCCCCTGTCACAGGTGGCCCTGCACTTCCACGACACTCGCGGCACCGCACTCGCCAACGTGCTGGCCGGACTGGACTACGGCGTGACGACCTTCGACAGCTCGGCGGGAGGCCTGGGCGGCTGCCCGTTCGCGCCGGGCGCGGCCGGCAACCTTGCCACCGAGGATCTGCTCTACATGCTGGACGGACTGGGCGTCGCCACGGGCGTCGATCTGGCACAAGCCGCAGCGGCCTCCCGGTTCATCGCGTCCCGGCTCGACCATCCGCTGCCGTCCCGTTATTTGCAGGCCTTGCCGGGATAGCCGCGGCACTCGATTTGCTTAAATCGCCCAGGACAGGTAGGGCGTGAACCCGGGCTACCCATTGTGGGCAGTCCATTGCCATTGCCTCTTCCCCACCAACCCAATGCGCCACCAAGCCGCTGCCCGCGCCCGCCAAACGACCGTCTGGGAGGACATTGGCATTGGGGCCGTGGCGTTTGCGCTGTGCCTGGCCCTGACCGCCGGCATCGGCTTCTGGTGGCACTACGCCACCGGCACCTTGTTTATTCTCGGCGTTGCGATCCTGGCGTGGCACAACGGCTTCGGACCAGCCCTGGTTGCCGCCGTCCTGGGCACGGCAGTGATTGGTCCCCTGACCAGCGCGATGGATGCGCGGGCCGACGCCATCAACATCCCCGCACGGGTCGTGTCGATCGGGGTGGTCTCCCTCGTCGTGGCGTGGCTGTGCGGCAACCTGTACCGGGCGCGCGAACGCCTGCTCGTCGACCAGTCCCGCCTGCGCGAAAGCGAGGGCTTCCACCGCTTGATTGGCGAGCTCGCGTCCGACTTCGCCTTTCACGCGCGCATCGATCCGGGCGGCCACATCGTGATCGATTCGGCCACCAGCGGCTTGCACGTCCTGCTGGGCTACACCCTCGATGAATTGCAGAGACGGCCCGGGCTGGCGCTGATTCACCCCGAAGATCGCGATGCCCTGCAGGCCGCGCTCGCGCGCGCCGGCGCCGGCGCGGACGTCCATGGCGAGGCCCGCGTCATCGCGAAGGACG
>CAYGMD010000107.1:0-15244 GCA_964350785.1 uncultured Acidobacterium sp.
CTACGCCGCCTACGAGAGCGAGATCTATCGCAGCGCGCTCGAGGCCGTGCCGCGCGGGCAACTGGATGCCGCGCGCATGCTGGGCTTCACCAACCTGCAGGCGCTGCGCCTGATCCGCGCGCCGCAGGCGTTTCGCATCGCGCTGGCGCCCATGACCAACGACTTTGTCGCGCTGCTCAAGGACTCGTCGCTCGTCTCGGTGATTACCGTGGTCGAGTTGACCAAGCAAACCCAGATCTTCGCCACCAACATCGGCAGCTGGCTGCTGCCGGGACTGCTGTGCGCGGCCATGTATCTCGTGATGTCGTTGCCGCTCGGCTACCTCGCGCGCCGGCTGGAAGAGCAGTGGAGGATGCCCGGCCAATGACCGCCACCTTGACCGTTCGCGGCCTGCACCTCGCCCGTGGGGCCCGCAGCATCCTGCGGGGCGTGAACCTCGATGCCCGGGCCGGCGAGATCGTGGCGTTGATGGGGCTGTCGGGCTCCGGCAAGACCACCATCCTCCGCGTGATTGCCGGGCTCGACACGCCGGACGCCGGGGAGATCACCGCCGGCAAGGCCGGCATGGTGTTCCAGTTTCACTACCTGTTCGAGCACCTGTCGGCCCTCGACAACGTTACGCTCGCGCCCATGCACGTGCAGCGGATGGCCGTGGCCGACGCGCGTCTGCGCGCGCGGCAACTGCTCGATCAGCTGGGCGTCGGCCACCGGGCCGCCGCGCTGCCGCGCGAGCTGTCGGGCGGTGAGGCGCAGCGCGTCGCCATTGCCCGCGCGCTGGCCATCGATCCGCCGTTGCTGCTGCTCGACGAACCCACGGCAGCGCTCGATCCCGCGCGCAAGAACGATCTCGGTGACGCCCTGCGCGCGCTGGCCGCCGCCGGCCGCGCCCTGGTCATGACGTCACATGACGATGACTTCGTGCGCGAGCACGCGAGCCGCGTGGTGGTGCTGGCGAACGGAGCGGTGGTGGAGGAGGGGGAGCCGCGGATGGTGCTCGACAACCCTCAGCATCCGGCGACGAAAGAGCTCCTGCAAATTGAACGGGGAAGGATATGGGCCGGGTGGGGATCGAACCCACGACCACCTGATTAAAAGTCAGATGCTCTACCACTGAGCTACCGGCCCGAACTTCCCATTGTACACTGCGCAGAATGGTCAGCCCCTACCTGGATCGCTGCCTCGCGGTGGTCCTCGACGCGACCGCCGGTGTCACACCCGAAGCCGCCACGAGACGCGCGGGCGATCGCTGGTCGGTCGTCGAGATCGTCGAGCACTTGCAGCGCGCGTACTCGGGCACCGCCAAGGGCTTCGAGCGCTGCCTCGAAAAGAACACGCCGCTCGCCACGCGGGCGACGCTTAAGCAGTCGCTGCAGGCCTTTGCGCTGATCAACCTGGGATATTTCCCCGAGGGACGCCAGGCCCCCCAACACGTTCTCCCGACCGGGACCCTGCCACTGCCTGACGTGCTCGCAAACGTGAAGAAGGACCTGGCGTGGCTGGACGAGGTCGCGGGGCGGACGCGGGCGGCGTTTGGCGGCGTCCGGGTCCTCGACCACCCGATTCTGGGCGCCTTCACCGTGGACCAATGGCTGCGGTTTCACCTGATCCATACCCGGCACCACGAGAAGCAGATTCGGGCCAGGCGCTGAAATCGGCCGGAATGTCGACTCAGTCAGTTAAACGCACATTTCTGACCGCGCTGTCCTACCATTCCCCTATGGTGTTCCCCATGTCATATGACGATAATTCCGGTGTGGTAAGAGAAGTTTCGCCGGTGATCCTGGTTGTGGAAGACGACAGCGCCGTTCGCCAGCCGCTTGTGAAGTTCCTGCAAATGCGGCAGTACACCGTCGTCACGGCCGAAACGGCAGACGAAGGCCTCGATGCCATCAAGGTCCATCGTCCCGCCGCGGCCATCATCGACCTGCGCCTGCGCCGGGGATCGGGCCGCGAAGTCGTGGTGTCGACCCCGCCCGGCATCCCGGTCATCATCTTCTCGGGCCTACGCTCGGAATCGGCCGACCTCGAAACCCTGCGTCCGAACACCCGCCTCGTCGAGAAGCCCTACTCGCTGGTCATGCTGATGGACACCCTCGAAGACATGCTCGAGGAGTCGAAGGGCAACCAGAGCGGCTTCGGCCGCATCGCAGCTTCGTAGGCCTACAAGATATTTTTTCCAAACGCCGACAGCGCGAGTTCGGTTCCGAACTCCGCGGTGGTGTTCCTGACGTCGAGCGCCGGGTTGACCTCGACCAGGTCGAGCGACGTCATCTGGCCCGACTCCGCGATCGTCTCCATCACGACGTGCGCCTCGCGATAGCTGAGGCCGCCCTTGACCGGTGTGCCGACGCCCGGCGCGACGGTGGGATCGCACGCATCGAGATCGTACGACACATGGAAGCCGGCGGTGCCGCGGCTGGCGATGGCGATGGCGCGCTCCATGACGGCCGCGATGCCGAGCCGATCGATCTCCTTCATCGTGAACACCTGCACCTTCGACGCGCGCACGATTTCCTTCTCGCGCTCGTCCAGGTTGCGAATGCCCACCAGCACGGTGTGCCGGGCGAGCACGGCCGGCGCGGCGCCGGCAAAGTGCGCGAGCTCGGCCGGCTCGGGGCCCAGCAGCGCCGCAAGCGGCATGCCGTGGACGTTGCCCGATCCGGTCGAGGCCGGGGTGTTCATGTCGCCGTGCGCATCCACCCAGATCAACCCGAGCGGCTTGTTCTGCTTGCGCGCATGCACGGCGGCGGCGGCCACCGAGCCGGTGGCCAGGCTGTGATCGCCGCCCAGCGCCAGCGGCGTGGCGCCCTCGTCCAGCGACGCGAGCGAGGCGTGAAACAGGCGCTGGCAGACCTTGGCGATTTCTTTCACGTAGCGCTTGCGCGCATCGCCGGCGCCCTTTGCCTCGGGGATGGGGGAGGGCACATCGCCCTTATCCATCACCGCCAGGCCCAGCGCCGCGAGCTGTTCGGCAATGCCGGCAATGCGAAACGCCGACGGTCCCATGTCGGTGCCGCGCCGGTTGCCGCCCAGGTCCAGCGGCACGCCAATGATGTGGACAGCTCTCATGGAAGTTGAAAGTTGAAAGTTGAAAGTTTCAGTTCGAAGTTTCAGTTTCAGTTTCCGTTATCGTCGTCGTTTGTAAGTCATCGAGATCCCCTCGTGGCCCGGCGACACGGTGGTCGTCAGCGCCTGCGGATGCGTCTCGATGAGGGACAGGAAGTCGAGCATGTCGTTCTTCTTGTTGATCACGTTGTGGGCCAGGAACAGCCCGCCCGGCGTCACGCGCGGGAATACCATCTCGAAGAACTTCTTGTAGTCGGGTTTCCACGCGTCGAGGAACACCAGGTCGAACTGGCCCTGCACCTTGGGAATTTCCTTGAACGCGTCGCCGGCAATCACCTGGACGATGTCGCTCAGGCCGGCGCGCTGGACGTTGGTGGCGGCCTGCTTGGCGCGGACCGGGTCGTACTCGATCGTCACCAGCCGGCCGCCGGTCTCACGCAGGCCCATGCCCATCCAGATCGCGCTGTAGCCGCTGGCCGCGCCGATTTCAAGCACCTGCCTGGCGCCGATCGCTCCCACCAGGACCCGCAAGAAGCGGCCATCCTCTTCCGACACCGCCAATTGACCCTTGTCGGCGGCGCGGATGCCGGCCAGCAGCCTGGCCGCCGCGGGGTCGAGCCCGGACGGGGAAGGGCTCGAGGCCTGGGGCTTGGGGCTTGACGTGCTGGGCTTGGCGGGCTGGGCGGCGGCAGAGCCGGCGGCCAGAAGGGCCATGAGGAGGGCAATTTTCCGAAAAAACATCCCTCCATTCTAGCCGGGGTGCCCGGGGCCGCGTGTTATAGTGCCGCTCCGTGGGAACAGCCCTCTTAATTACGAACGGACGGTCCTAACGTGAGCCCGATTCTCACCCGCCCGGTTCGCGAACAACTCGAGCACGACCGGGTTATTCGCCTGCTGCAGGCTCGCTACAAGCGCAAGACCGAAGTCATCATCAATCCCGGTCCCGAGCAGAACCAGTCGGTCACCGTTGGCGAGCTGGTGGTGTATCCCGACGTGCTGATTTTTGCCGAAGGGGGCAAGAAACTGCTGGGCACCGTCGAGGTGGAAACCGGCGAATCGGTGAATGCCCTCGAGGCCAGGGCGGAATGGGCCGTCTTCTGTAAGTTGAAGGTCCCGTTGTACTTATACGTCCCGCCGACGTCGGTCGACACGGCCCGCCGCCTGTGCGCGGAGTACGACATCCCGGTGGCGGAGGTCTGGACGTTCCACACGACGTTCGACCAGGTCCGCTTCACCATGATCTACCGCTCGCCCGACGCCCCTGTGGTGAAGGTGAGCACGGCGCCAGCCAAGCCCCCGCTTCGCCCGGCCTCCGGAGGGCAGACAGCGGCCAAGGCCAAGGCGCCGGTCGCGCAGAATGGGGCCGCGAAGGCGGTCGCCAAGCCCGCGGCCAAGCCGGCCGCGAAAGCCAAACCGGTCGCCAAACCAAAGCCCGTGGCCAAAGCCAAAGCCAAGGCCAAGGCCAAGCCGGTCGCGAAGGCAAAGCCGGCGGCGAAAAAGTCCAAGCCGGCCCCGAAGAAGAGCGCCCCCCTTCGCCAAGGCTCCGGCGGGCAAGCAGCAAAGAAGCGGCGTTAGGGCAAGGCCGTGCCATTCCTCCGCCTGACCCGCGATCGCCGCGGCACTGAAAACACATTCCTGCTTCACGCCGATCGCCTTGGCGATCGGCCGAAGCTGCTCTACTGGTATCGCACCGCGCCGGGCATCGTCCTGGGCCGCGCGCCGCTTGACGAAGACGCGATCCGCACCATCGAAGACCAGCATCCCGAAATTGATTTCGACTGGCCCGCGATCCTCGCCTTGAGCGAGGTCATGACCCCGGAAGACGAAGCGCCGGCGCGTCCGCGCCAGCCCGAAGGCCGCCGGCAACGGCCGCGCGACCAACAGCGCGACCAGTCACCGCGCCGGCGTGAAGACGAGGCGCCGCGCGAGGCTGCCGCTGCCGGCCCCGCGGCCGCCGAACCGGAGCCCAGCGCGCCCGACGCGGACCGGGTCGAGGAGATGGCTGCCGATCTTGAGCTGGACGAGCCGGTTGAAGCCCCGCGTCATGTGCAGGGCCTGCTCGAGGAATTGGTGGGACGGGAAATTGCCACGCGCTTGCGCGCCCGCTATGCCGAGTTGTCGGCGCGCATTCACGAGCGGCACCCCGAGCCGGCCGACCGCGAGCTGTGGATGACGCGGGCCGCGTCGCTCGACCCCGACACGTGGCTCACGCCCGAAGCCGTGCTGGAGGGCGTGCGTGGCGCCGACGCCGCCTTCGACCGCTTGCGGCAGCAACTCCTGGGCTAGCGTAATTCTCCTGACCTTCTGAACTCCTGTTTATCGGTCCCTGGAAAAGCGCGACTCGATGGCGTCGATCTTGGCGATGCGGCGCAGGTGACGCTCGTCGCTGGTAAAGCTGGCCGCCAGGAAGGTCTCGGCCAGCACGCGCGCCAGGTCCGGGCCAATCACGCGCGCTCCCAGGCACAGGACGTTCACGTCGTCATGTTCCACCGCCTGCCGCGCGGTGTAGGGGTCGTGGCAGACCGCCGCGCGCACGCCGGGAAACTTGCACGCCGCCACGGCCGCGCCGGCGCCGCTGCCGCACACGATCACGCCGCGATCGGCCTGGCCATTGCGGACGGCCTGGGCCACCGCCTCGGCAATGTCCGGATAATCCACCGGCGCCAGGGAGTGGGTGCCAAGGTCGGTCACCTCGTGGCCGGCCTGCGCCAGGTGCCCGGCGAGGTCGCGTTTCATCTCGAATCCAGCGTGATCGGCGCCAATGGCGATGCGCATCAAGGGATTGTAGGGCAGGTAGGGCAGGTGGGGCAGGTGGGAACCTTACCGCCTCACCAGCCTCACCAGGCCCCACCAGCCAAACCCGGGCCCAACCCGTCTTATACTGTCAGGATGAAGACGGCCAGCTATCGCCTTGCAGCCCTCGCCACCCTGGCGCTCTCGACGGCCCTGGGGGCCCAGCAGGCGCCCGCGACGCCGCCCCAGGCGCCGGCCGGGCAGCCGCAGTTCCGCGTCGCCATCGACTACGTCACGACCGACGCCATCGCGCGCAACAGCCAGGACCAGTTTGTCGCAGACCTGACCAAGGCCGACTTCGAGATTTACGAGGACGGGGTCAAGCAGGAGATCACGGGGCTGACGCTGGTGCATGGCGGCCGCGTGCACAACCTGGCGGCACCGACCGCGCCCGCGGTGCAGGAGGGCATCATCCTGCCGCCGTCGCGCCCCAAGAACGACACCGCCGGCCGCATCTTCCTGATCATCGTCGACGACCTGCACTTGGACTTCCGCAACACCGGGCGGATTCGCGACCTGTTCAAGAAGATTTCCCGGACGCTGGTCCACGAAGGCGACATGTTCTCGATCGTCTCGACCGGGCCCTCGTCTTTGGCGATCGACCCGACCTACGACCGCAAGATCCTGGACGAGGCGATCAAGAAGATCACGGGCAGCGGGCTCAAGCCGTCCGACATCATCCAGGGCGCCGAGGGGTCCGACGGCCCGAGCGAAGTGCGCTACCGCGCGCACGTCGCGTTTTCGACGGCCTACGACATGCTGTCGCAGATGGAGAAGATCAACAACCGCCGCAAGGCGGTGATTTGGGTGAGCAACGGCTACGACTTCAACCCGTTCTCGGAATCGCGGCTCGGCGAAGACCCGGTGTTCGGCGGCCGTTTCGGCCAGACGCGCGAGGAGGGCCGCCAGCAGCAGGGGCAGTTCAGCGGCCAGCAGTTTGCCGACGCCGACCTGGCGCGCGAGCTGGCGGAGGTGACGCGCACGGCCAACCGCGCCAACGCCACGCTCTACACCATCGACCCGCGCGGCCTGGTGGCCGGCGCCGACCTCGACGAGCAGCTCGACCCGGTGGAGTACGGCGAGTACGTGCGCAAGTCGCAGGACAGCTTGCGCGTGCTGGCGGAGGAGACCGGCGGCATCGCCGTGGTCAACCAGAACAACTTCGAGAAGGCGCTCAAGCGGATCGACGCCGAGACCAGCGACTACTACGTGCTGGGCTACTCGTCCACCAACCCCGACCCGCTCAAGCGCACGCGCAAGATCGAGGTGAAGCTGGTGAACAAGCCGGGCGTCAGCGTGTGGTCGCGGACGTCGTATTCGCTGCGGCCGCAGCCGAAAGCGCCGTAAGCGCCTCGACGCCGATCGACTCGTGGATGCGCTCGCGCAGCCAGGTGACGGGCTGCGGATGCAGGCGGACGAAGGCCTGCCACTCCTGCTCGTTGAGGACGATTGAGATGACGCGCTCGCGGCTGGTTTCCATGCTGGCCTCACTTCGGTGGAACGGTCGAATACTCCGATCCTAGCGACGTCAGCCATCCATAAAAATACAATGATCGAATCAGACCCATCCGATTCGATCATGCGATGGCCGCCGCGGCCGGCGGGCCGCCGGACTTACGGCGCCAGCTTGAGCTTCGGCCGGACGCGCTCGAAGGCCTTGATGACTTCCTGCACCGCGCGCGGCGTCCGGCTCATTTTCGGGTAAATCCAGCCGGTTTCCCGCACCAGCGACCGGCCCTCGATGCGGGCGCAGTGCATCTGTCCGCTGGTCACGTCGCGCGCCACCGCCTGGTAGGGAATGATGGTGATGCCGAGGCCGTTGCGCACCAGCGCCTTGATGATCTCCACGTTCTCGGTTTCCATCACGATTTGCGGCTCGATGCGGGCGGCGGCGAAGAACTCGTCGATCGACCGCCGGGTGTTGGACCCCGACTCGAACAGCACGAACGGCTGGCGGACCAGGTCCTGCGGCACCACCTTCTTCTTGCGCGACAGCGGATGCTTGGCGGCCGTCACCACCAGCAGCTCTTCCTGCAGCACGGGCACCGTCACCAGGTCGGGCTGCTCGACCGGCAGGGTCAGCAGCGCGAGATCGCCGGCGCCCGAACGCAGGCGCGCCAGGCACTGCTCGGAACTCCCCGACATCAGCTTGAGCTCGATCTCCGGGTGCTGGCGCTTGAGCTCGGTCAGCAGGGGCGGGAACACGTACAGGCACACCGTCATGCCGCCCAGCAGCCGCACCGTGCCGCGCAGCGACTCCTGGCTGTCGGTGATGCCGGCCGTGGTGTCCTTGAGGTCCTGGAACACGCGGTGGCTCAACTGCAGCAGCGATTCGCCGGCGGGCGTGATCCGGATGCGCCGCCCGACGCGCAGGAAGACCGGTTCCTTCAGTTCGTCCTCGAGCAGGAGGATCTGGCGGCTGATGGCGGACTGCGACACGTGCAGCTTGTGGCCGGCGGCCGTGAAGGAACCCGTTTCGGCGATGGCACGTATGATTTCTAGTTGTCGAAGGTCCACAATACACTCCCAGATTGCATGAGAGCATATATCTGCGGCCGAGATGGATTCAAGGACAACTATGGCTCGCGCTGGTTTGAGCGCGGGGTCTCGAGCACGGCCGTCGCCCGGGCCACGGCCTCGGCCAGGTAGTGCGCGTCGAGCTCGATGCCCACGAAACTCACCCCCAGCTCGGCGCAGGCGACAGCGCTGCTCCCCAGGCCCAGGAAGGGATCGACGGCCAGGCCGACCCGCGGCAGGCCGTGCAGCTTCAGGCAGTAGGCCGGCAGCCGCCAGGGGAAGGTGGCCGGATGCGGCCGTTCCTTGTCGCGGCTCTGGATGGTCTCGTAGGGGAGGAACCAGGTATTGCCGCGGCAGCGCAGGTCCGAGCCCGCGCCCTGCCAGCGCGTGACGTTCGACTTGTCCTGGTACTTGACGCCCACGGCGCGGCGGTCGAGCGGCGTCCGGCCGGTCGGGGTGAAGTGGAAGACGAACTCGTGGCAGTCGTGCAGGAAGCGCTCGCTGTTGATCGGCTTGTAATGGCCGACCGCCAGGTCGTCGGCCAACCCCGACCGTGCGCCGGCGAGAGATTTCTCGATGGCGATGGATTTTACCCAGTGCAGGATGTTCTGGAGCTCGAGGTGCGGCCGCACGGCCTGGGCCACGTCGAGCGCCGTCCAGGGGTCCTTGGGCTTGGCGCCCACGTTCAGGAACAGCGAGCCTTCCGGCGCCAGCACCCGCTTGACGGCCTGAATCCAGTCGCCGGTCCACGTCAAGTATTCCGACCGCGGCTGGGAATCGTCGAACGACCGATACCGGATGCCCAGGTTGTAGGGCGGCGAGGTGACAACGGCATCGACCGACGCAGGGGACAGCCGGCCGAGAATGTCGATGGCATCGCCGTGAAAGAAGCGCAGCCGCTGGCGTCCGCGGCGCAGGTCGGCAAAAGGTTTGGGAAGGCGAGGGGGCACGTCGGTACGATTGTACCGTGCACATTGGTCCGCCTGAAGGCGGACGCCACATGAATGTAGCCTCCGGCTTTAGCCGGAGCTCAACGAAGCTGTTAGGACGCCCGGGCGGTCAACGCGGTGACGGCGACAGCGGCAAACCGCTCGCGCTCGGCCGAAACCGTGTGGTTGCGGCGGTGCGCATGGCTTTCACAGCCCACGCCCTTTTCTTCCACGTACGTGACCTCGCGCGTGCTGGCAACGTCTCGGTAACGACCGACCACGCACCCGCACGACAACGTCGAGAATCCGAGAATACGAACGACACTCATCGAATAGCTCCCCCCACCGCCGACTCTTAGCAAAGACCGTGCCGTTGCCTGGACCATGGCGCTCACAGTGAAGGGGCCGTCACCTGGGAGTCTCGTGCGCCTTGATGCGTGTCACTTCTTACACACTCGATTGGTTGGCTGCACACACACGCCTGGCGTAGCCCGCGGCGGTCTTCGGCGAACTTGGATCAGACTTCAGTCAATTGGATGGGGATCTGGTGGAGGCAACCGCTTCTTGCGGTTGCCTGTCAGCGGGGCAGCTGCATCGACGCCAGTCCTTCGCGTGCCGTTTGCGACGTCGGGTCAACGGTCAGCGCTTCGGAGAAATGCAGCAGCGCGCGTGCGCGATTGCCGGCCTGCAGTTCGAGGGTGGCCAGGTTTGTGTAGGTGCCGGGCTCCCGCGGGTCGGCCTTGAGCGAAGCCTGGAAGGCGGTTCGGGCGGCATCGGTCTGGCCCATGCTGGCCAGGGAGGCACCGAGAAGGTTGTGAGCCTTGGCATTGCCGGGGTCGAGGCTGATGGCGTTGCGCGCGGCCTGCGCGGCCATGTCGAGGCGGTTCTGCATGAAAAACAGGGAGGCGGCGTAATAGTGCGCCCAGGTGTTCCTGGGCGCTTCGGCGACCAGGCGCGCCACGACCGGTTCCAGGCGCGCGACGTCTCCGGCATCCGACAGCACCGACGCCAACTGCTCGAGCGCCGGCACGTTGCCCGGATCCGACTGCAGGAGGCTGAAGGGAATGCGGACCGCTTCGTCCACCGCCCCCTGCGACGCGAGGACTCTTGACAGGGCGAGCTTGGCCGACGAGCCTGCCGGTGCCGATGCCAGTTTTGTGAGGATCGCCTTGGCATCCTCGAGCCGGCTCAAGGCCGCGGCCGCCCGGGTCAGGCCGTCAAGCGAGACCGGGTCATCCGGCTCGAGGGCCAGCGCCCGCAGGAAGTCGTCATAGGCCGGGCGGTGCGCATCGGACTGCAGGAACATCAATCCCCGGTTCCGGTGCTGGGTGGCGGTGGCGCCCTGTCGGGCGGCGGCCACGGCCGCTGGCTTGGGGCTGCGGCCCGACAGTTCGCGCAGGGTCGTGGCATTGTCGTCGCGCGCCACCCCGAAGATGTTGCGCGGGCCGGTAAACTCGAGCCGCGAGCGGTCGTCGGTCTGGAGGGGGGCGCCGTCGACCCAGTTCCTGAGGGCCGCGCCCTGGGCCACGAAGAGCGAGGTCACCGCATAGGGGTCGGCGGCGCCGACCGATGCCAGGTCGGCCGCGACCCCCGGCCGCTGCCAGGCCGCGGCGATGCCCGCCAGGCGTTCGTCCAGCGGCCCCGCCGTTCCGATCAACAGCACGTCGGCATCGCCCACCAGCCACAGCGCGCCCTCGGGGAAGGCCGTCAGGAACGTGGCCACGATCGAGCGCAGGTCGTCGCCGCTGATGTCGTAGGTGTGCGCCCACTGGCACAGCACGCCGCCTGGCGCCAGGCGGGCCTTGGCGCCCTCGAAAAACTCGCGCGTGAAGAGCGAGGCGATGCCGGCCATCCACGGATTCGACGGCTCCGAGACGATCACGTCGTAGCTTTCGCGGCCCATCATCAAGTGGGTGCGGCCGTCGCCGACCACCAGGCGCGTGCGCGAGTCGGCCAGGGCGTGGTGGTTCTCGGTTTCGAAGAACCGCGACGCATCCACCACTTCGGGGGAGATTTCCAGCACCGTCGCCGCGTCGAGGGGATGCGTCAGCGCCGAGCCCAGCGTGACGCCGCTGCCAAGGCCGAGAATGGCGACGCGCTTGGGATTGGGATGCAGCAGCAGCGGCACGTGCGCGAGCAGCCGTTGGGTCAGCATGTCGCCGGCGTTCGACGCATCCACCTTGCCGTCGATGGCGAGCGACACGGTGCCGGCCAGCCGCCGCACGGCCACGGTACCGGTCGCGCCTTCGCGGTACGACAGCAGTTCGCCCGCCGCCAGCGCGGTCTCCAGGCTGGGGCCGCGCAACGCCACGGCGTACTTGTAGGCGCCGCTCGACAGCAGCAGCCGGTCCCACGGCGGCAGGGCCATGCCGGCCACGATCACGGCGGCCGCGAACGCAAATCCCATCAGGCGGCTGCGGCCGCGGCCGGCCACGACGAGAAGCGCCACCGCCGTGGCGGCGAGCACCCCGGCGACGATGCGAATGGTCAAGTGCAGGCCGATCTGCGGGACCAGCACAAACCCGGCGAGCAGGGCGCCGGCGATGGCGCCGACCGTGTTCACGGCGTAGATGCGGCCGAGCGACTCGGTAACCGCCTCGTCGCGCCCGGCCGCGAGCGCGACCGCGAACGGAAACGCGGCGCCGAAGGCCAGGGTCATCGGCAGCAGCAGCCCCGTGACCATCAGCGCTTCTCGCGCCAGCACGTCGGCGAACTGGGAGTCAGGCCGCGCGACGATCTCCGCGATCGTGAGCAGGGCCCAATCAACGGTGGCGGCCGCGGCCAGGGAGAGCGCCGCGCTTGTCAGCAGGCCGGTCGCCAGGCCCGCCGCGGCGTTGCGCACGCGCGCCGCGAGCCAGGCCCCGGCGGCCGCGCCGCCGGCGAGACCCACGATGAAGATGGCCACGACGATGCTGAAGGCGTAGGTGGTCGGACCGAGAATCTGCACGAGCAACCGCGTCCACACGACCTGCAGCGTGAGCGAGGCAAACCCGGAGGCGCCGAGCGCGAGCGCCGCGAGCCAGGGGCGGCCCCCGGCCCGCGGGCGTGGGGCCGAACCTTTAGGATCGGTCTTGTTCGCGGCCACCGCATCGGGCGCGGCATTGGCAATTGGTTCGGCACTTCGCGCCAGCGCGAACGCGCCGGCTGCGGCCGCGACATTCAGGGCGACGCCGACCCAGGTCGATCCGCTCAAGCCGAGCGCCGGAATCAGCACGAAGCCCGCGAGCACCGCGCCCGCGGCGGCCCCCAGGGTGTTGGCGGCGTACAAGCCGCCCGCGTCCTGGGCCGCACTCGCGGCCGCCCGAACCATCCAGCGCGACGCAATGGGAAACGTTGCTCCCATCGCCGCCGCCGGCACGGCCAGCAGCACGACGCTCGTCACCAGCCGCAGCAGCGCGAACGTCGCCCCCCCGGCGCCGTCGGCGTAGGCGCCGACCAGCAACGGACGCAGCGCGGTGAGCGCGAAGGGCAGCAGCAGCGCGAGCACGCCGATCAGCAACTCGAGGCCGGCATACACGATCAGCGCGCGTTCGGGCGCGAGCCGGCCGCCGCGGCGGCCGGCGACGGCGGCGCCGGCGGCGAGGCCGCCCATGAAGGCGGCGAGCACGGTGCTGGCGGCGGCAATGCCATGCCCCATCTGCAGGGTCAGCAGCCGCGTCCAAACCACTTCGTAGATGAGAGCCGCGGCGCCGGAGACCGCGAACAGGATCAGGAACGGGCTGCGCCGCATGTGCAGACAGAGTATCAGAAGGGCGCGCGCCCTTCGTGCGCGCGTGGGGCTCGGCGCTCACGCGCCTCGTAGGGGTCGCTCGCTCCGCTCGCATCCTGGGGCTTGCTTCGCTCGTGGGGACGGGCGTCTTCGCCACGAGGCATCGAAGAGGCCTCGCCCCACGAAGGCGCGTAGCGCCGAGCCCCACGAGCGGCGCAAGCCGCGAGCCCTACCGGCCGCTGGCGGCCGGCCGGTAAAGCGTGAGGTGCCGATCGCGCTGCACCTCCTCAAGGTCCCACGCCGCGATCACCAGGTTGGCCGACGCGTCCGGCACGTACCGGCGATCGATGACGACGTAACCGAGCCGGGTGCCGGTCACGAACGTGGCGCCGCGGGCCAACAGCGTGGCCTCGTCGGCGGCGGTCAGCGGCTGGGGCTCGCTCATCTTCATCAAGACCGCCAGCGTCGGGTGCTCTTTACGCATCCGCTCCACGCGGCGTGACGAAATGCGCGAGAGGTAGCCGCCGATGAGGCGCTTCTGGTGCACGGTCTGGTTGAACTGCGAGCGCGGCCTGAAGTTTCCGATCGACGAGGTGCCGTCGCGCACGCCAAACGGCAGCGACAGTACGCGCACGTCGCGCGGGTCTTGCGCGATGGTGGCGTAGAGCGGCGAGATCTCAGCCGAGTAGAGCGTCCGCGGCGCGGGCCACAGTTCAATCGCCAGCAGGACGGCCACCACCGCGACGATGGCGCGGCGCCGCTGCGGCCAGCGTTCGCCGAGCGCCGCCAGGGCGCCGGCCAGCATGATGGCGAGTCCCAGCGCGGCGACAATCGCGAAGCGGGTGGGCGTGCGCGCCAGGCTCATGGGCGTCACGTACCGGAGCAGCGCCCACGGACCCGGGATGTGCGTATTAGTGCCGGCGAAGTACACGAAGGGACCGAGCGCCAGCAGCGCGAAGCCGGCCGTGATCCACCACCAGCCGATCTTGGGGCGGTACCGCGCCGCCCAGATGGCGGCGGCGACGACGACGAGGGCGACCAGGCTGAAGGACGCGGTGTATTCCACAAACTGGGTCGGCGCCGTGGCCTGCTGGTCGCCGAACAGCAGCCGCATTACGGGATGGTTGGGATTGGGCGTGACAAACGCCAGCAGGTCGACGCCGCGCGGGCTGCTGCGCCAGAAAATTTTCGGGCTCACGAAGCGGCCGCCGATCATGTTCTCGACCATGCCGTACAACACCGGCGAGAGCGGACCCACGCACGCCAGCACGCCGACCAGTGCCGCCTTGATCGGCAGGGGACCAAGCCCAGGCCCGCGCGCAAGCCGTGGCCGCCACCAGGCGGCGAGGCGGACCACGACCAGCACGGTCAGCACCAGCACCGGCGTGTAGAGGCTGCGCATGTGAATGGAGACGCCGAGCACTTCGAAGTCGCCGCCGCGGCCGAGCGCGAGCCCGGCCACCAGCCCGCCAAAGCTCACGATCAGGACGTCGAGCAGCCACACCCATGGCCGGCGCGGCGGCGCGGGCGCGCGCGTAACCCGCACGACGATGGTCCCGACGTACAGGACGGCGATCATCACGCAGTAGACGCCGTAGTAGGCGTCGCACAGCGCCGCCCACGCCATGCACAGGCCCACCAGCGCCGCGCTGCCGACGGTTCGGCGCTGTTCGGCGCGCACCAACGCCCAGATGAACGCCGGCAGCGGCGCCGCCGCGGCCAGGCTGAAGTGGCCGGTGCTGCGGGCGATCAAGACGGGCGACCAGGCGAATGCGGCGCCGGCGATGAACGCCTCGGCCCGGGTCGCCGGGGTCGTCGCCCGCGCCAGGCCGTAGGTCATGAGCGAGGTCAGTACGCTCATCATCAGGTAGACGAGGTTGAACGACGCCACCACGCCGAACAGGGAAATCAGCGGGAAGGCGAGGAGGTTCAGGAAGATGGTGTAATTGTGCTGCGAGAGGTCGGTCCGCCCGGTCAGCGAGAGGATTTGCCCGGTGCCGAAGGGGTTGTGGCCGGCCAGGGCCTCGGCGTGGAAGACCCACTGGTTCCAGACGTACACACTGGTATCGCCGCCGGGATCACCGGTGAGGTGAGTTCCCAGTTGGACAGGCAATGGCCACGTGAAGACGCAGGCAAGCAACACGTAGCCGAGTATGACGGCGAGCCGGGGGGCGAGCTCTCGTCGCATGACAGGCAAGGCAAGTTGTATCACAGGTGGGGCAGGTAGGGC
>CAYGMD010000108.1:0-6458 GCA_964350785.1 uncultured Acidobacterium sp.
GTACTCGGCGCCGCCGTTGCCGATGATGACCTTGCCCTTGGCAATGCGCGGGGCGCCGGTGCTGGTATACGCCTGCTTCTGGTCGACCGTCGTCACCGACCACGCAGGCTTGCCGCTGTTGGCATCGATGGCAATCAGCCGGCCGTCGAGCGCGCCGACATACACGCGGCCCTTGTAGAAGGCGGCGCCGCGGTTGACGACATCGCAGCACGCGAGCTGGTCGTACTTGCGGTGCACCTCGGGATCGAACTTCCACAGTTGCCGGCCGGTCTTCGCATCCACCGCGTAGACGACGCTCCACGACGCCGTGGTGTACATCACGCCGTCGATGACGAGCGGCGTGGCCTCGAGGCCGCGGTCAGTTGCCGTCTCGAACGACCACGCCAGCCCGAGCTTGGCGACGTTGGTGTCGTTGATCTGATCGAGCGGGCTGAAGCGTTGTTCGTAGTAGTCGCGGCCGTACGAGAGCCAGTCCCCGGGCCGGGACTCGACGCCCGCCAGAGCCGTGTCATCCACCGGCGGATGCGCCGGCGCCTGTTGCGCGGCGACCAAGGCCACCAGTGCGAGAAGCAGCGTCGTCGTGCCCGCAATCAACCGTGTTGTCATGGCCAGGTCCCTCAGCGCTTCAGCCGCGGAATGAACTTCGTCACGCCCTGCACCGGTCCCACCTCGCCCGCGTAGACGTTGCCGGCGGCGTCGACCGCCACGCCCTCGCCCATCGAGCCGTAGCCGCCCATGCCCGACGCCTGCCTGGAGACGTGCTCGGGCACGAAGTACCAGACCTCGCCGGTGCGCGCGCTGCCCACGCGCAGGCCCTTGCGCCAGCCCGGGTTGTAGTTGTCGTCCGACTCCGAGTCGATGGCGTAGAGCGTGTCGTTGCGATCGATGTAAAGCCCGCTGATGCGGCTGAACTGATACCAGGTATCGAGGTGCTTGCCCTCCTGGTCGAAGATCTGGATGCGGCGGTTGCCGCGGTCGGCGACGAACAGGCGGCCCTTCGAGTCCATGGCGAGCGAGTGCGGCCCGCGGAACTGGCCGGGGCCGTAGCCGTACGAGCCAAACGTCTTGATGAACTTGCCGTCGGCCGAGAACTTCGAGATGCGGCCGATCGCGCCCGGACCGTCGGCATCCAGAAACTGCGCGCCGTGCGCTTCGGCGACGAAGATGCTGCCATCGGGCGCGATCAGCACGTCGTTGGGCTCGCTGAACTTCGCCGGCGGATCCCCGGCTTCGCCCGGCGTGCCCAGCGTCATCAGCAGCTTGCCCTGGGGACTGAACTTGAGGACGGTGTGGCCCTTGCCCTTCGCGTCGGGGAACTGCTTCAACTCGGCGGCACTCGCCGACCGCGCGTCGACGACCCACACGTTGCCTTGCTTGTCGACGTCCATACCGTGCGGCCACAGGATGAGGCCCGCGCCGAAACTCTGGACCACTTTGCCCGAAGGATCGAGTTTGACGATCGGATTGACCGTTGAGCCGGCGCAGGAGTTGGCGCCGCAGCGATCGCCCGCCCAGATGTGCTTGCCGTCGGGGTCGACGTTGATGGCGCTGACCGATCCCCACTTGCGCCCGTCGGGGAGCGTGCCCCAGTTGCGCACCGTCTCGTACGGATTGGGCAGGTTGTTGATCGGGGTGACCTTGGCGTGTTCGGGGGGCGCGGATGACCCGCGCGGCGGCCCCGCGGGCGCCTGCGGGGCCTGGCCCAGGAGGCTGACGCCCGCGAACGCGAGCAAGGCGACGCTGACAACGGGGGCGAAACGGCGGTATGTCGAGGTCATCGGGCAGCTCCTGTGAAAGGACGCCCGATTGTGGTGGGTCAGGCGCTCTTTAATCAAGCGCTGTTAAACCAGATCGCCTGGTCTCCCCTGGAGCGTGCCGAAGCGTGAACCTACGGCAGCAGGGTGAGTCCGGCCATTGTTTTCAGGTCCACGATTTCGCCCGAGGCCACCATGGCGCGGGCCTCGGCCACCGTGAAGGTGCGCGGTTCGATCTCTTCGTCCTCGTCCTTGCGCACGGTCGAGTCGGGCGCCGGCGGCCTCAGGTCGTCGCACCGGCAGTAGATCATTTCCTCGTCGCAGAAACCGGGCGTGGGGAAGTAGCCCTGCAGCCGGGTGACGCGGCCCGGCACCAGGCCGATCTCTTCTTCGCATTCCCTCGCCGCCGCCGCCGCCGGATCTTCGCCCGGCCTCAACGTGCCGGCGGGCAACTCCCAGATCCAGCGGTCGATGGTGTAGCGGTACTGGCGGATGAGGATGACCGATCCCGGCGCCGGCACGGGCAGGATGACCACCGACCCGGGATGCCGCACGATCTCCATGTCGAGGGTGTGGCCGCTCGGCAGCGTCACGCGATCGACCTCGACCCGGAAAATGCGTCCGCTGTACTTCACCGCGCGCGACAGCCGCGTCCCCGACCGGCGATCCATGCAGGCTCCTATTTGGGCTTCGCGCCGACGAACCACTCGAAAGCGGCGCGAATCTCGGCCGGCGGCACGCGGTGGCCGCCCTGGTACTCGTGATAGGTGACGTCGTAGCCGTCGGCCTTCAGCCTGGGGACGTAGATCCGCGCCGTCTTGTCGATCGGCATCTGCGTGTCGTCCACGCCGTGCGCCATGAAGATCCGCGGCTTGCCCTGGTTCCGGTAGGGCACCATCTGGCCGCCCATGAAGATGATCAGGTGATTGAAGCTGTCGCCGTAGGCCAGGCCCATCGACAGCGCGTAGCCGGCGCCGTCCGACACGCCCCCCAGCGCCACCCGGGTCTCGTCGACGTCGACGAGGTTGGCGACGTGGCGGTAGGCGGGGCCGAGGTAGCGGACGTCGGCGTCGAAGCCGGGGATCGCCCGGCCCCACGTGAGGCCGCGCGACTCGGGCGCGATCATCACCACGCCGAACTCCTCGGCCAGCGGGAACATGCCGCGCACGCCGTCGCCGCTGCCGGCAAACCCGTGCAGCATCATCATCAGCGGGGCCGGCACGCCGGGCTGGTAGCTCTTGGGGATGTAGAGCGTGGCGTCACGGTCGTCGTCCGAGATGCCGAGGCGGCTGGCGCCATAGGGAATGGCCGCCGGCGCGGGCTGCTGGGCGCCCGCCATGCGCGCCTCACCCAGCAGGCCGATGGCGCCGGCGGCGCCGAGGGCGATGAAGTCGCGGCGGTTCATGGCTCGTCCTCGTCGTCGTCCAGATCGTGGTGCGTCTCTTCGGCGAGCGACACGCGGGCGAACACGGTTTCGCGGATCTCCGGCGGCGCCAGCTCGTAGGCGATGGCTTCGAGGTCGGCCGGGATCGGCGCCGTGAACTCCATGCGCTCCTTCGTCCGTGGATGCGTGATCACCAGCCGCTCGGCATGCAGGAACGGCCGCGCCAGCCGGGTCACCGCCTTCAGCGGATGCGGCACGCGGCGGTGCACGCCGCCGTAGAGCGAGTCGCCGACAATGGGATGGCCGATGGCACTCAGGTGCACGCGGATCTGGTGCGTGCGGCCGGTGTGAATGGCGACTCGCAGCAGCGTGACGCCCTGCAGATCGCGCGACCACGTGACCCGCGTAATGGCCTCGCGCGAGCGGCTGGCCCGCGTCGACATCTTGACGCGGTTCTTGGGATCGCGGCCGATGCGCGCGTTGATGCGCTTGCGCTGCTGCACCAGGCCCCACGCCAGCGCCACGTATTCCTTCTCGACCTCGCGGTCGTGGAACTGCCGCGTCAACTCGCGGTGCGCCTCGTCGTTCTTGGCCACCACCATCACACCCGAGGTGCCCTTGTCGAGCCGATGGACGATGCCCGGGCGCAGCTCGCCGCCAATGCCGCTGAGGTCCTTCACGTGATGGAGCAGGGCGTTGACCAGCGTGCCCGACGGATTGCCGGCGGCGGGATGCACCACCATGCCGGCGGGCTTGTTGACGACGACGATGTCGGCATCGTCATAGAGGATTGCGATCGGCAGGTCCTCGGCTTGCGCCGCCGTGGCCACCGGCGCCGGCAGCGCCACGCCGATCACGTCGCCTTCGCGGATGTCGGAGTTGGCCTTGGCCTGCTGGTAGCGCGAGTGGGTGACGTGGCCGGTCTCGATCAGCCGCTGGATCTGCGACCGCGAGTAGTCCGCGATCTCGTTGGCGAGGTAGCGGTCGAGGCGATCGCCGCGATTGTCCTCCTCGGCGGTAAACGTCAGCAGTTGCGCCGCCGGCACGGCGGCGGCCGCCACGGCGCGGGCGGCGCCGGTGGCCGCCTTCTTGTCGGCGCTCGTCTTGCGCGGTTTGTTGCGGTCCCGCGTGCCCGGACCCTTGCCCTGGCTCATGTGAACCGCGGCTTGCGGGGCGCGTGGGTGGTATCGGCCAGCTCCGGCGCGGCCGGGCGATTGGCGCGGCTCAGGTACCACAGCATCACCAGGCTGAGCGGGCCCAGCACCACCGAGATGAACTGCGACGTCGACAGCATGTCCAGCACGAGCCCGCGGTCGTCGCCACGGTAGAACTCGATGATGAACCGCAGCACCGAATACAGGAACGCGAAGCTCCAGAACGTGCGGCCCGGGAAGGCCTTGGGCCGCCGCTCGAGCAGCAGCAGGGCGACCAGGATCACGAGTCCCGCGGCCGACTCGTAGAGCTGCGTTGGGTGCAGCGCCACGTTGAGGGGCGTGCCGACATTGAAGTTGGCGGCGGGGTCGGTGAAGGTAATGGCCCAGGCCACGTCAGTGGGCTTGCCGTAGCAGCAGCCGGCCATGAGGCAGCCGAGCCGGCCGACCATGTAGCCGAGGGCGATGCCGGGCGCGAACAGGTCGGCCGAGGGCCACAGCGCCAGCCGGTGCTTGCGCAGCTGGTAGATGCAGACCAGGATGGCCGCGATCAACCCGCCGTAGAACACGCCGCCCGACCGCAGCAGGGTGGTGAACTCGTCCCAGCTGCTGGTGAAGTGGTTGAAGTCGACGATGAAGAGGAGCGCCTTGGCGCCGACCAGGGCCGCGATGATCACCCAGATCAGCAGGTCCATGATGCGGTTGCCGTCGATGCCCGCCGCCCTGGCGCGCCTGACGGCCAGCCACAAGCCGGCCAGGTAGGCGCCGGCCAGCAGCACGCCGTAGGAGTAGATGGTGATTGGTCCGGCGTTAAACAGGATTGGATGCACTGCGTCCCACTCCAAGGATGTCGAGAATCATGAACATCACGCCGACGGTAATGGCCGCGTCGGCGACGTTAAAGGCCCAGAAATGCCAGCCGTTCCAGTACGCGTCCACGAAATCCAGCACGTAACCGGCGGTCGCGCGGTCGATCAGGTTGCCAATCGCCCCGCCCAGCACGCCGGCAATGCCGATGCGCGCCAGCCGATCGGGCAGCGGCACGGTGGCAGCGTACCATGCCACCCCGCCCAGGGCGACCAAGGCGATGAGCGACAGCACCACCGTCTTGAACGGGAACTCCACGCCGTTCAGCATGCCGAACGCCGCACCGGAGTTGTGCACGCGCGTGAGGTCGAGGTAGCCGGGGATGACGACCACGCTCTCGTGGAGCGCGAGCGCCGGCCGGACCAGGGCCTTGGTGATCTGATCGAGGATCACCACGACCACCGCGACCGAGAGTTCGAGTTTTCGCGACGCCAGCACGCTCACCAAAAGGTCACTACCTGAAGAACAGCCGCGACAACGGAGCGGCGATCGGGGTGTTCGAAGCAGTTCATTAGAGACTCACCGGTTCGGCCAGAGCTTCAACGCAACGCGGGCAGAGACCGGCACGATCGCCGTCCTGGCTTACCTCCGGCACGTAGCGCCAGCAGCGGTCGCACTTGGTGCCAGTGGCGAGCTCGACCGAGACGGCAAAAGGTCCAGACTCAAGTTCCACTTCGGACACACCCAAAAGGGTCGGCAGGAAGTCCGCAGAGTCCGAGAGCCACTTGGCGTTTTCCCCGTCAGCGGTGATCCGGACTTTCGCAGACAGGTTGGCGGTTATCGTCTTGTCCTTCCGCTTGGCTTCCAGTTGGAGATTCACCGTGTCCCTATACGCCGCCAACGCATTGAAGCGTTCGATCAGCGCGTCGTCTTGCCACTGCGCCAGCTCTCCGGGGAACAGCGCCATGTGCACCGACGCCTCGCGCTCGCCCGGCAGCATGCGCCACAGCTCGTCCATCGTCACCGACAGGATCGGCGCCAGCAGCCGCGCCAGGCCGTCGACGATGATGTACATCGCGGTCTGCCCCGAGCGGCGGGCTTCCGACTTGGCGCCGAAGGTGTACATCCGGTCCTTGGTCACGTCGATGTAGAACGCGCTCAGGTCGACCGTGATCAGCTGGCTGGCGACCTGGAAGATCTGCGGATAGTCGTAGTCGTCGTAGGCCTTGACGATGCGCCTGGCCGCGTCGGCGTATTTCGCCAGCACCCAGCGATCGATCTCGAGCAGCCGCGCGTTCGGCACGCAGTCGTCCTTGGGGTCGAAGTCGTACATGTTGCTATCGGGAGACTCTCCGCTCTCCG
>CAYGMD010000108.1:6468-14994 GCA_964350785.1 uncultured Acidobacterium sp.
TCGCGCGCTTTGTTGAGGCGGCGATCCCATTCGTCGTAGGCCTTGACGATCTTCTCCGCGGCGTCTGCGTACTTCGCCAGCACCCACCGATCGATCTCGGCCATGCGCGCCTGCGGCACGCTGTCGTCCTGCGGATCGAAATCGTAGAGATTGGCGACCAGCACGCGGATCACGTTGCGGATCTTGCGATACGCCTCGACCGTGCGCGCCAGCACCTCCTTGCCGACGCGGATGTCCTCGCGGTAGTCGACCATCGACGCCCACAGCCGGAGGATCTCCGAGCCGCTCTGCTTGATGATGTCCTGCGGCGCCACGGTGTTGCCGAGCGACTTCGACATCTTGCGGCCCTGGTCGTCCATGACGAAGCCGTGGGTCAGCACCTGGTTGAACGGCGCGCGGCCGCGCGTGCCGATGCCGACCAGCAGCGAGCTGTGGAACCAGCCGCGGTGCTGGTCGCTGCCCTCGAGGTAGATGTCGGCGGGCCAGTGGTGATCGGCGCGGAACGGCAGCACCGCCTCGTGGCTGGAGCCCGAGTCGAACCACACGTCGAGGATGTTGTTCTCGCGCTCGAACTCGGTGCCGCCGCACTCGCTGCAGGTCATGCCCGCGGGCACGAACTCGGCCAGCGGCCGCTCGTACCACGCGTCGGCGCCGTAGACGTCGAAGACCGCCGCCGCCTGGTCGACCAGCGCCTTGGTCAGCACGGCCTGGCCGCACTTGACGCAGTCCATCGCCGGGATCGGCACGCCCCAGACGCGCTGGCGCGAGATGCACCAGTCGGGCCGGTTGGCGATCATGCCCTCAATGCGCGCCTGGCCCCACGCCGGGATCCAGCGCGTGTCGTTGATCGCCTTGAGCGCCCGCTCGCGCAGGCTTCTGGCGTCCATGGCGATGAACCACTGCGCGGTGGCGAGGAAGATCACCGGGTTGTGGCAGCGCCAGCAGTGCGGATAGGAATGCTCGAAGTCGGCGCGCGACCAGAGCCGGCCCCGCTCCTTGAGCGCGGCTTCGACCTTCGGGTTGGCGTCCCACACCTTGAGCCCGGCAAACAACTCGACCGACTCGTTGTAGTGGCCGCCCGGGTCGAGCGGGGCGTAGATCTCGAGGCCGTACTTGACGCCGGTGTGGTAGTCGTCCGCGCCGTGTCCCGGGGCGGTGTGCACCGCGCCGGTGCCGGCCTCGAGCGTGACGTAGTCGCCGAGCACGGCCAGCGAATCACGCGCGTAAAGCGGGTGCCGGAACACCAGGCGCTCCATGACCTTGCCCTCGAACGTGACCAGCGGCGTCACAAAGGCGCGGCCGGTCTTCGCGCTCACGCTTTCGGCCAGCCCCTTGGCGATGATCACGACTTTGCCGGCCGCGTCCGCCGCGGCGCCGGCGACGTCGTAGGCGGCGTACTCGAAGTCGGGATGGAAGGCGATGCCCAGGTTCGACGGGATGGTCCACGGCGTCGTCGTCCAGATCAGCACCGAGACCTGGCGGCCGGCCAGCGCCGGCACGCGCTCGGCCAGCTCGGCGTGGCTGGCGGCGCTCAGCGGGAACTCGACGAAGATCGAGGGCGAGGTGTGCGGCTCGTACTCGACTTCCGCCTCGGCCAGGGCCGTGCGGCAGTGCGTGCACCAGTGCACGGGCTTCTTGCCCTTGTAGACCATGTCCTGCTCGACGAACTTGCCCAGGGCGCGGACGATGGCCGCCTGGTACGGATGGTTCATCGTCTTGTAGGGCTCGCCCCACTCGCCGATCACGCCGAGGCGCTTGAACTCGTTGCGCTGGATGTCGAGGTACTTGGCGGCGTAGGCCTGGCACTCGCGGCGGAAGTCGGCCGTGCTCATCTGCCGCTTCTTGGGCCCGAGCTCGCGATCGACCCGCAGCTCGATCGGCAGGCCGTGGCAGTCCCAGCCGGGGATGTAGGGCGCGTCGAAGCCCATCATGTTGTGCGACTTGACGACCAGGTCCTTCAGGATCTTGTTGAGCGCATGGCCGATGTGGATGTTGCCGTTGGCGTACGGCGGGCCGTCGTGCAACAGGAACTTCTTGGCTCCCTTGCGCGCCTGGCGGATCTGGCCGTACAGGTCCATTTCGTCCCACCGGGCGACGGTCTCGGGTTCGGTCGTCTGCAGGTTCGCCTTCATCGAGAAGGACGTCCGGGGCAGGTTACAAGTGTCTTTCCAGTCGGCCATGATCGTCCCTCTATTGTACTGTTGGAGGGAAATGGTTCGGGAGACCTTACTCGACAACGGCTTGAAGGTCCTGGTACAGGAGGTCCATACCGCCCCGCTGGCGTCGGTCTGGTGCTGGTACAAGGTCGGCTCGAAGGACGAAACCCCGGGGGTGACCGGGGTGTCGCACTGGGTCGAGCACATGAACTTCAAGGGCACCCGGAACATCCCCCGGGACCAGGTGAAGGGCATCATCGAGAAGTTCGGCGGCAGCTGGAACGGCTACACCTGGATCGACCAGACCACCTACCTGGAGACCGCCTCGAAGGACGCGCTGGGCCGCATGCTGTTCATCGAGGCCGAGCGCATGGACGCCTGCCTCTACGATCCGGCGGATTGCGAGTCGGAGCGCACCGTCATCATCTCGGAGCTGCAGGGCGGCGACAACGATCCCGAGCAGCTGCTCGACACCGAAGTGAACGCCACCGCGTTCAAGGTCCATCCCTACCATCACCCGACCATCGGCTGGCTGTCGGACCTGCAGACGATGACCCGCGAGGACCTCTACGGCCACTATCGCCGCTACTACGTCCCCTCGAACGCCACCATCGTCGTCGTCGGCGACGTCGATGCTGACGACGTGGTGAAGCGCGTCGCGGCGCAGTTTGGCGCCATTGCCCCGGGCTCGCCGCCGGCGCGCGTGCGGCAGGTGGAGCCCCCACAGCAGGCCGAGCGCCGCGTGGTGCTGCGCAAGGAAGGCACCACGGCCTACTGGAAGGCGGCGTTTCATGCCCCGGCCTTCACCAATGAAGACTTCTTTCCACTGCTGGTGGCCGATGCGGTGCTGAACGGCGCCGCCGGCCTGAACATCTGGTCCGGCGGTGGCGTGTCGCGCCCGCAGCGCAGCGCCCGGCTGTATCGCGCGCTGGTGGACAGCGGCCTTGCGTCGAGCGTGAGCGGCGGCCTGATGCCCACCGAACATCCTTACCTGTACGCGCTGAGCGTGAGCGTGGCCGAGGGCCGGACGCTGGCGGCCGTGGAAGAGGTGGTCCTCAAGGAAGTGGATCGCCTGCAGCGCGATGGCATCACGCCCGCGGAGTTTGCCAAGGTCAACGCGCAGTTGCGGGCGCGGTTCGTGTACGACGGCGACAGCGTCACCGACATCGCGCACCAGTTGGGCTTCTTCGAGACCATTGGTTCGTGGCGGGCGTATCACGAGCTGCGCGCCCGGCTCGATGCCGTGACGCCGGAGGCCGTGCATGCCGCGGCTGTGAAGTACCTGACGCCGGCGAACCGTACGATCGGCTGGTTCGAGCCAATAACGGGGCTTGGGGCTTGAGGCCTGGGGCTTGGGTGATTACGGCATGGGCTTGAATCCCACTCGGCGTGTGCTCGATAACGGGCTCACTGTCATTGCCAGGGCGAATCACACGACGCCGGCCGTCAGCCTGCTGATCGGCGTGCGCGCCGGCGCGTACGCCGATCCGGCCGAGCGCGAAGGCACCGCGGCCCTGTGCGCGCGCGTGATCGATCGGGGCACCGTGACGCGGCCGGCCGAGGTCATCGCCGACGACCTCGATGGCCGCGGCGCGTCGCTGTCGGTCGTCACCGGCCGCCACCAGATGGCAATCAGCGCCACCTGCCTGTCGGACGACTTTGGGTTGGTGTTGGCGCTGGCCGCCGACATTGCCCGCCACCCGGCGTTCCCCGAGGCCGAGGTCACCACGCGGCGCGCGGACCTGATTACGTCGATCCGCCAGGACGAAGACAACCCCGCGCCCATGGCGGTTGACGCGTTCGCCAAGGCGCTCTACGGGTCGCATCCCTACGGACGCAAGGTGCGCGGCAGCGTCGCCAGCGTCGCGGGGATTCGCCGGCAGGACCTGGTGCGGTTCTACCAGAAAGGCTTTCAACCGCGGGCCATCACCGTCGTCGTCGTGGGCGACATTGCCGAGGAGGCCGCGGTCGCGGCAATCGCCAAGGCGTTTGGCGATTGGTCCTCTGGCGGGGACACACCCTCAGGCTTGCCCGGCCCCCCATCTGGTGGGGACAATCCTTCAGGTTTGTCCGCCCCCGAGGTGCCCGATGCCGTGGCGCCGGCCGAGCGCCGGTTGGTCACGGTGCCCATGATGAACAAGGCACAGGCCGACTTGGCGTACGGCTTCGTCGGCATTCGCCGCTCGCACCCCAACTACACGGCGTTCTCAGTGATGAACAACGCGCTCGGCCAGTACGCCATAGGCGGGCGGCTCGGCGACAGCATCCGCGAGCGGCAGGGCATGGCGTACTACGTCTTCAGCTCGCTTGACGCGAGCCTGGGCGCGGGGCCGTTCACCATTCGCGCCGGCGTGTCGGCCGACAACGTCGAGCGCGCCATTGCCTCGATCGACGCCGAGCTTGCCGCGGTCGTGCAGGCCGGCTTCACCGCGCAGGAGGTCGACGAATCGAAGAGCTATCTCGTCGGCTCGCTGCCGCGGCAACTCGAGACCAACGCCGCCATCGCCTCGTTCCTGCTGAATGCCGATTTCTTCGACCTGGGCCTGGACTACGACGAGCGCGTACCGGGCCTGGTGCAGGCGGTGACGCTCGACGCCGCCAACGAGGCGGCGCGCCAGCTGCTCGACCCGTCGCGCGCCACGATCGCCGTGGCCGGGCCATGGCACCACGAAGCACGCGAAGGCCACGACGTCCAATGATCCGGGCCGTCTTCTTCGACGTCGACTTCACGCTGATCTATCCCGGGCCGACCTTGCAGGCCGAGGGGTACCGGCGGGCGTGCGCCGAGGACGGCATCGAGGTCGATCCGGAGCGCTTCGATCACGCGACCGCGGCTTCGTCGTTCATCCTGGACGAGGTCGAAGAACAGATCTACAACCACGACCTGTTCATCCACTACACGGCGTCGATCATCGAGCACATGGGCGGCCGCGGACCGAGCGTCGTGGATGTGGCGCGGCGGATTTACGAGCAGTGGGCCGTCAACCACCACTTCGAGATGTACGACGATGCGGCGCCCGTGCTGCAGGGGCTGCAGGAGCGCGGCTTGAAGGTCGGTGTGATCTCGAACTCGCACCGCAGCCTCGACGCCTTCCTCGAGCACTTCTCGTTGACCGGGTTGATTGCGGTGTCGGTGTCGTCGGCCGAGCACGGCTACATGAAGCCGCACCGCAGCATCTTCGACGCGGCGCTGGAGCGCGCGGGCGTCGCCGCGGCCGAGTCGATGATGGTCGGCGACAGCCTGAAGCACGACGTCGAGGGCGCGCTCAACGCCGGCATGCAGGCCGTGTTGCTGCGCCGATCGGGAGAAATCCCGCCGCACCTGCCGGCGGACCTGCGCGTGATCCAATCGCTGGCCGAACTGCCGGACCTCCTGTAGTCCATCCTTTCTCCCGTTATCGGCGATATATCATTACGGCGCAATGCATGAGTTGCAGGCGCAAGGCGGCAAAACGTTGACGACCGGCACTGTCTCGCTTCACCACCTGACCACCATCGACGAGTTCCGCCAGGTGGTGGCCCTCGAGCAGGCCATCTGGGGTTACACGGACCCCGGCGACCTCGTCACGGTCCCGGTCTTCATCTTCACCGTCAAGCGCGGCGCGACGCTGATCGGCGCCTTCGACGGCGACCGCATGGTGGGCTTTGCCTATGCCGTGGTCGGCATGAAGGACGGCCGGCCCATGCTGTGGTCGCACATGACGGGCGTGCTGCCCGAATACCGCGGCGGCCTGGGCTACCGGTTGAAGCTGGAACAGCGCACCCGCGCGCTGTCGCAGGGCTACGAGCTCGTCGAGTGGACGTTCGACCCGATGCAGGCCATGAACGCGCACTTCAACTTCGCCAAGCTGGGCGGCGTGGTCGAGGAATACGCGGAGAACTTCTACGGCGAATCGACCAGTGCCCTGCATCGCGGCACCCCGACCGACCGCCTGATCGTCAGCTGGCGCATTGGCGAGCCGCACGTGATCCGGCGGGTAGAGCCCGCCTTCGCCAAGGCTACCGCCTCCGCCAAGGCTACGGTGGACGAGACGGCGGACAAGCAACCCCCCGGGCTGCGCGCCGTGTCTCATGAAGTAGGAGAGGGGCCGGTGGTGAACGTGACGGCCATGGCCGGCGACTGGCGCGAGGTCAAGCGCATCGACCTGGCGGTGGACGAGCGGCGCCTGTGGATCGAGATCCCCACCGGTTTCACGCAGATGCAGCAGGCGGCGCCCGACCGGGCCCTGCAGTGGCGGCTGCACGTGCGCCAGATGTTCCAGGCCTACTTCGCCCGGGGCTATCGCGCGGTGGACTTCGTGCTGCAGAGAGAGGCCGGCTTTGGCCGCTACTTGCTGGCGAGAAAAGACTAACCGTCAGCCGGGCGGCCAGGCCATGGGGCGTCCGCCGAGCACGTGCAAGTGGAGGTGGAACACGGTCTGGCCCGCCTGCGCGTTGCAGTTGAACACCGTGCGATAGCCGGGACCGTCGAACCCCTTCTCTTTCGCGATCGCCGCCGCAAGCCGCACCATCGCCCCCACCAGCGCGTCATCGCCGGCCGCCAGGTCGTTGAGCGTCGAGACATGGCGCTTCGGCACGATCAGCACATGCATGGGCGCCTGCGGGTTGATGTCGTTGAAGGCGATCAGCGCCTCGTCTTCGTAGACCTTCGCGGCGGGAATTTCACCGCCGATGATCTTGCAGAACAGGCAACTCATTCGCCGATTCTACGCTCGATGATGGCCATGCGGGCAATCCGCTGGAGGTCGTGGCGGATGGCGGCCAGGCACAGCCCGCGCTGCTCTTCGACCAGGGCGGTCACGGCCCCGGCCTGTTGATGGCCCATCTCGAGCAGCAGGCGCCCGCCAGGCGCGAGGTGGGTGAGGGCGGCCTGCAGCACGCCGGCGATGTCGTCCAGGCCGGCCGCGCCTGAGGCCAGCGCCGAGCGCGGCTCGAAGTCGCGGACCTCGGGCGCCAGCCCGGCGTATTCACCCTCCGTCACGTACGGGGGGTTGGAGACGATCAGGTCGAACGGACCGGCGACGCCGTTCAGATAGCGCGTCTCTTGAAACTCAATCCGATCGGCCACGTGGTGGCGCCGGGCATTGGCCCGCGCCACGGCGAGCGCCGGCGCCGAGATGTCGGTGGCGACCACACGGGCGCGCGGACACTCGGCGGCCAGCGTCACGGCCAGGCAGCCGCTGCCGGTGCCGATGTCGGCGACCGTGACGAACGCCATCGCCAGCGCTGCTTCGATGATGAGTTCGGTTTCGGGTCGCGGAATGAGCACGGCCGGCGACACCGCGAACTCACGGTTCCAGAACTCCTGCACGCCGGTGATGTAGGCAATCGGTTCGCGCCGGGTCCGCCGCTCGATGGCGCGGTCATAGGCGGCGCCGAACCCGGCGGGCGGGGGCTCGCTATCGCGCGCATGGAGGGTGGCGCGATCCCACCCGAGGGTGTGCATGGCCAGCAACAGCACGTCCCGTGCGGCCTCGGCCGGCTCGATGCCGGCCGCCACCAGCCTTGCCTTGGCGGCGGTGAGGTGTTGTCTGAGCGTCACTGCCCCGACTGGGTGACTTCGCGCAGCTTCTCGGCGGTGTAGTAGGTGCTGAGGGCGTCGATCAGTTCGTCGAGATAGCCGTCCATGACGTCGTGCAATTGATGGGACGTGAAGTTGATCCGGTGATCGGTGACGCGGCTCTGCGGGAAGTTGTAGGTCCGGATCTTCTCGGAGCGATCGCCGGTGCCCACCTGGCTCTTGCGATCCTTGGCAATGGCGTCGTGCTGCTTCTGCATTTCCGCCTCGTAGAGGCGGTTGCGCAGCACCTTCATGGCCTTGGCGCGGTTCTTCACCTGCGACTTCTCGTCCTGCTGCGAGACGACGGTGCCGGTGGGAATGTGGGTGATGCGCACGGCGGAGTAGGTGGTGTTGACGCTCTGGCCGCCGGGCCCGCTCGAGCAGAAGGTGTCGATGCGCAGGTCCTTCTCGTGGATCTGGATGTCGACTTCGTCGGCCTCGGGCAGCACGGCGACGGTGGCGGCCGAGGTGTGAATGCGGCCGCTGGCCTCGGTGGCGGGCACGCGCTGCACGCGGTGCACGCCGCTTTCGTACTTCAGCTTGCTGTAGGCGCCCTTGCCCTCGATGCTGACGACCACGTCCTTGATGCCGCCCTTGTCGGCTTCGCTGAGCGACATCAGCTCGACCTTCCAGCGCTGGCGCTCGGCGTAGCGGACGTAGGCGCGGTACAGCTCGCTGGCAAACAGCGCCGCCTCTTCGCCGCCGGTGCCGGCGCGGATTTCCACCATGACGTTGCGATCGTCGTTGGGATCCTTCGGCACCAGCAGGATCTTCAACTGGTCCGAGACGCGCTCCTTCTGGACGTTGAGG